>JBCBDM010000113.1:0-12254 GCA_038529705.1 Bacteroidota bacterium | reverse complement strand
TATTATGGTTCGACCTGCCTCAGGGGATCAATGGCCAAGTGGAAGAGAAAACGGTTTCAAAGTTTTCATTCCAACACCGTTATCCTTAATATTGAAATGAAGGCATAGTTGCCCACTTTTAACAACTTTGCGCACAACAGACACCTCAATCAGCCCATTTTGCGTGAACTTGGCAGCATTGCTCAATAAGTTCATTAGGACTTGAGAAACCTTTATATCGTCGCCCATAAGATGGCCTGGAATGCTCTTGTCTAAATAAATCCTGTACTCATTGGGTTGACTTGTATTCAAGAACTTAGAGGATTCCACCACTTTTTCGATCATATGCCTTAGATCGAATTTTACACGTTTTAGTGCAGAGCCGCCTTTATTTCCTTTGGTAAATTGAAGTACATTGTTGATAAAGGACAACAGATACTCTGCCGAGAATTTCAGGGAATTTAGATTTTCCTTCTGATGGAGTAATTTTTTGTCGTCCATGAGCAGATCGGAGATACCAATAATCCCGTACATAGGCGTACGCAATTCGTGGGTGATATTGGAGAATAATTTATTCTTCGCCTCGACTTGTGCCTCGCTCTCTTCCTTGGCCTCCAGGTATTGTTGGTTCTTTTTTATAAGATTCTTCAATAATCGTTTCCGCTTTAGATAGGAGATAAAAAGGAAAATAGAGAAGACAGCGAGGATACCCGCGGCTATTTTGATCCATAGGATGGTGGTTTCCCGCGTGGCGTCTTGTTGTGCAATTTCGTTTTGTAATTCCTGGGCTGTTAAGTCGTTCTGAAGTTGATCCAACTTGAATTTGGCGGTGACTATCTCGACGGATCGAATCTTATCTTTTTTGTATTTCTCGCCTTTAAGTGTGTCGGCCTCCCTTAAAAAAGAAACCGCAGGTTCATAATTTTGCAACGCGATTTGAATTTGAGCGGCTACGTCATAAGCTTCAATAAGTGCTTCTGTATAATTCGACTTCTTTGCCAATTCAATACTCTCTCGAACCAATGTATCGGCAACTTCATACTGCTCCTTTAAATAATTCAACCTTCCGGTATTCAATCGGGCCACAGCGTGATAGGCATCGGCACCAACACTTTGCGCATAGATATTGGTCTTATTAACATGGTGTTCTGAGCCCTGGAAATCCTCCATGTCCAGACTTATCTGCGCAATACTGTAATGCAAGATGAATAAATGAGTACTATCGTTCAACTTTTCCGCCAGGGGTAAGGCCTCTTTGTACTTTAGAAGGGCGAGTTCTTCCTTCTCCTGGAAAGCATATAAATTCCCTAGATCTATCCTTGCGGTTGTAAGGCTTCGTGTTGTATCATTAAGGCGCTCCGCTTCTTGAACCGTGCTGAAAAAGATTCGTTTGGCCTGAATGGTATCGTCTAACTGTAAGAAGGCGTTGCCCATCAAACTGGACAATCTAAAGACTGCATTTCTGTCTTCTATCTTTTTAGCCAACCTAAGAGCTTCCTGGCCTACTTCTATGGTTTTTCCAAAGTCGTTACCATAGAATCGTTTACGCACATATTTCACCAGGGTATCCACCCTTTCCTGGGCAGATAATGGTACGGTATCTGCCAAAGACTCCTTTGTAACGGTCTGGGCGTTGGAAGGCACTGCAAAGTACATGCAGCATACAAGTATGGCGATAAGTAGTTTCAATAGAAATCTAATTTGGGAGGAACAATATATCTTTTTTTCACCTAAAACCCAACATTTTAAACAGCTAACAACGGTTTTACCGTAAAATAAGTGATATTTTGACGGAAAAAATGCTCAAATTATACCTTCTTTAAGGTAATTACATCCTTGGTTTGTATTGTGATAATCTCTGAAATGAAGTCTTTAAGGCTATCATAATATTCAGGGACAAAATGATAGCGATTTAGCTTTACATTAAAGCGCATATTAATCTTTCCGGCGTCATGACTGTAGATCAGGGTACATTCTCCGCTGCCATCCGGCAATGAAAACCTTTTGTTTTCCGGGATATCGACCAATTGGTAAGTGTCGTTCAGATCGATAGAACACGCATAGGTGTGATTGAAGGGAAAACCGAAATCCACCGGATATTGGCGTTTTTCCAGGGTAAATGGATTTTCTTCGAAAAATGGCGGCAAAACGAAGGGATAAAGGAATACCTGGTCACCAATTAATTCGGTTTCCAGTGCTACTTCATAAGACTCTTCAAAAGGTTGGTCGATGGTTTCGACGCTGGTATTGACATAATTGGCTACGGTAAGGGTGGTAGCTTCGTTTTCTTTCGTTTTGATATAATCTCTTTTACCTTTTTGGCGATAGTCCTTCCTATGAGCAACGCCTACATAGCCGGTATGGGTTTCCTTGGAAGTTCCGGTGATCTTTTCTGCATTCTCGAAGGAGAGCTTTAAAGAAACATAGGAAAGATTTTTAGGGTAGGGTTCAATGGCCTTCCAATAACTTCCCTTTTTAAAATCCATAACCCTTCCCACCGCATTAAGCGCCCTCATGGGGAGCAGTCCGAACGGAGTTTCCTTGTCGGTTGCGTCCAGAAGATATTCTGTTTGCCCAAGGGTTAACAATATCACCACATAGTTGAATTCGGTCATCACCGGATACAGTTGGGTTGGAATCTCATAATCACGGGTCCCAATTAATACCATTTTGGCATCCATTCCGGCTGATTTCAGCGCATTGAGAAGCGACAGGTTGATTTCGGTAGCATTACCAGATCCTCTTTCATAGGCTTCCTTTACGTCAATACCACTAAAAACTCGGTATTTGCCATCCCAATTAAAATGGTCCCGAATATGATTGTAAATACTCTGGGCCTTTTGTTCCTCATCCGCACCTGAAGTTACTCCAGGGGGTAAGTTCTTTTCAAAGTATGAGCTGAACTTGGTTTGACCGCCCAGGTCCTTACTGGTCCGAAATTCTTTGTCTACGTCGCCCCAATCTTTAGAGTGTTCCGTTTTAGTACCTTTGAAGTCATAGCGTTCCTTCAGTTCAAATTTAAGTCGGGATCTGTAGTTTTCGGCCGCCAACATATAGGCTTCTTCTTTAAAAGCCGGAATATTTTCCATAGCATACACCCCTAATTCGCAATCGGCGTTCACCGCATATCCGGGCAGCCAGAAGCAATCTTCCTTCAGGGAGACCTCATTGATCATCAGTTTTTCCGTGCCGACGAGGGACTTGTGATAGACATAATTTCCGGGCATTTCGGATACAAATTCGCTGTAGACCTTGGGTAAATAGCCCTGAAATTCCCAGGAGCCAAAATTAAAGAAGAAAGGACTTTCGATAGTGAAGGAATACTCCAGTACAGAACCGTCTTTAATGTTAGGGAAAGTAAACCGTTTCAAATACCAGTTCTCATTTTCCTGGGTCTCAAATATATCCACCTCTTTTACATAGGTTTTGGTATTGCCATTGTGGGTAATCGCCTTGATGCCTTTTACATCTTCTCGACTTTTGGACGTTTTAAAATAGGGGATCACAATGACGGATTGCTCAAAGTTCTTTGCATCTATCACTTTGATCTTTCGGTGCACTTCTTTAATTAGTTTTACATAGTTGTTTTCCGTGAGCTTCACATAGTTCTTTCCCTTCTCATAGAGCACTACACCCGCCGCTTCTGCATCGGCAGGATAGGACTTCATTTGTAATTCGTTGTAAGTTGGTTTTCCAAATTGGGCGGTTACTCTTTGCTGAGAAGATATATGAGTTGTCCAGCCAAGAACGTATGCACACAGTGCTATTTTAATGAAATTCATAGTTTGTTGTTGAGTCTGAAAAATACAATGAAAACTCCTAAACTCTACTACTGGTTTCTTCTTTTTTATCAATACACATACATCAAGACATGCTAGACTCTGGATATTATCTTTATTCTATTAAACCCTTTTTGAAATAAGCTGAGTCCAATTCCGAAGGAAATCGTAACCAACCAAGCTCCTTTATGCGACCAGGGCATGATTAGGATTTCCCAAATATCTGTGAATAGGATTTCCGGGTGCCGCAGTATATCCCAGGAATTCCATCGTAAAAATCTACCCAAATAAATGCCAAAGCCACAAAGAAATGGAACCAGAAAAATGAACACCCGTACCCATTTGGATGGGAAACCCTGTAAAAGGAGTTGTTTCATCTCGTTCAAGCTCAAGACATAGCATAGCAAACCGCTGAGGGCAAATGCCGAGATTAGGATGAAATCCAGTAATTTTAGATGGGATTGCAGGTGGGTGAGATGGATAAAATCTGTTACGATATAAGGAGCGTTGGGGAGAAAAGCCAACCATATTGCTGTGCACAGAAGGAGCCAACTTTTGTTTATTTTATGATAGCTGGATAAATAGGTGCTCAAAAAGTAGGGAATAGCAGCCAGAAATAAATTCCAGACGAGAAATAGCAGGAAGAAAGATTGAGTCAACTTGAGCCGTATCATCAACAGCATAAGACTTATTGCCGTTATTGTTACTAAGGGGAAAATAGTATGAAATCTGTTAAACAGAAATAGCTTAATGCGTTCCATGAGATTTAAATTTTTCGATTAATAATACAGGTAAGATGCCAAACCCATAGGCAACCAGATCCCAGCCATCAAAAGTGTTTCCTATTAAAATCCTAGCGACTTTATGCTCAATATGAAGCATGTCTGCAATGGAAAATAACTGCAAGACTTCCACAGAAAATGCCAAACCCATAACGATACATAGGGTCTTTTTACCAGAAAGGGGCGTAACCGCTCTTAGTAGGGCGTACAGGGTGGGAATGACCAAAAGATCGCCTACAAACCCACGGATGAATTTGTGGAAATGGAAAATGGCAATGGCAGTTTCGGTTACCAATAGAAGGATGAATATGTTGAAATAGCGTTTCATAAGTTTTTGGTATAAAGTCTGAAGTCGAAAGTCGGAAGCGATTAAAACTACTTCCGACGTCCGGCCTTCAGCTTTTGACATTATTCATTCCCCCAGTCAATTTTGCGAGAGACGAACATGATGATGGCCAATATGGCAAAGAGCCCAATACTTCCTACCAATAAGGCATAATTCTCCAATTGGATGATCACATAGATGAAGCCATAAAGGGATGCCAGCGAAATTCCAATGAGTAGCGGAAATTTGAAGCCTCTTAAAATAGCTCTGGAATAGAGTATAATAAGACCCAGGACAGAAGCCGCAGCTATCACATAGGCTTTCAGGAATGAGCTGTGTTCAGAAATAGAAATGAGCAGGGTATAGAACATGACCAACGCTAATCCTATCATCACATACTGAAAAGGATGAATGTAGATCTTACTCACCAATTGGATCAAGAGGAAAACCAATAAGGTAAGGCCTATTACCATAAAACCATATTTAGCGGTGCGTTCACTTTTTTGATAATCGTCCACGGTAACAATTAGTTTGGTTCCGAAGGCAAATTCGGAGAGGTCCGGGATTACATTGAAGAATTGCTGTTCGAACCGGCGATTGAGTTGCAATACCTTCCAGGAAGCTTTAAATCCATTCTCCGAGCCTTCCCGTGATCCATCGGTAGGGAGGTATTTTCCTGTATGGCTTGGAGAAGGCCAATCGGATTCCATATGGACCGTAGTTTCTTTTCCGATGGGAATAAATTGTAATCCAATACTTCCGTTGATCTTCATGTTCACAGTAAATGGCATACCCACATTGTTCCCAACATCTAATCCATCGACGAGATTACTTTCCAATTGGTTAAGATAGCCATTGGATAGTTTACTATTCATGGTGAAGTTTTGCTCTCCCAGCTGTACGGTTAACTCTTGTATCCCTTCGGTATTTGAGGATTGGATGAGGAGGGTAACCTTATCCCAGATAATATCTTTGTTTTCAATATCATTTTCGGACAGGTCAATGGCTGGAAAGCTACCGTTCAGGTCGATATCGGCGGTATACACTACACTTTCGTAGATTCCGCGTTTTAAGGCATCTTTTTTGTTCGCCACCGAAGATTCAATATTCAACACATCGGGAAAGATATAGGCGGTGTTTAGAATCTCTTCGGTCTTGATCTCATAGCTTTTGGTTTTCTGTATATATACCTTTTCTTCCTTATAGGTCTTATAAGGTACCTTTAGGATGGGGCCGGAGAGTACGATCTCATTTCCCCAGCTACTATTGATCTCTTGAACTACTTCCTGTTGTCGAATAGAGCGTTCGGCAATGAGGCTTTTTACAAATTCCAAGGGAATGAGGAGAACAAGTAATAAGAATCCCACCACCAGCATACGGGCGGTGATAGAGTTTCGTAACCAGGATGAGAATTTTGCTTTTTTAGGTTCCATAATTGAAGTGTATTTAGCGTTGTTAATGATGTTATATTCTAAATTCTATTAATATGTAGGCGTATCCTGCGGCAATGGGAACGTTAAGCAGGATGATACAGATGCCAAAAAAGGATTCCAGGAGGTCTTTACGAACCAGGTCTATAATGAGTAGCAATAGAGTAATGCTGTTAAAGATGATCGCTATAACTATAAAAATAGCTCCCAGGAATGCAATCCCCAGGGAGTCTCCAAGGAGCAGTTGGACGAGGAATAAAAGCGTTCCTATGCAAAAGAAAATTCCTGCGATCCATTTGGCTGATGTAAGGGATACCATAATTCCATTCTTTTTTTTCATGATCCGGAGGTTTTAAGGGTTATCGTTTCTGAACGGTTTTTTAGTGTTGCGATGTCCTGTATTGCGGATGCTGAAAAAATGGTGCCTCTCAGTAATTCGAAGTTAATAGGAAGCAGGGGCTTAAAGTCCATATGGTGGAATGTATGTGCCTCTCTTCCGAAAATATAGGCCCGTCTGTAATAGGATAGGTAATCGGGCAGAATAAGCGTGCCTAGTAGTAGAACTGCAAAAAGGTAAGGGGTACGTTTTCCATTTCCGAAGCATAGATATTGAAGTGCGATTTCATCCTCTTGTTTGGTGCCAAAGCCCGTAAGCACATGGTAAGCATCATGTCGCTCCACCTTCGGAATCAGTTGAAAATTGTTTCCCTCCAAAAAACGTCCTAACTGATATCCAAAGGTGTGGAGCGGCATTGCCAATAGCTCTTCATTACCAATATCCCACGGCTGTTTGTTTTTAAATCGTGTGTATAGCTTCTGCGAACTAGCGAAGAGCCAACTGATGATCTGTTTTCTTAATCTAATCATAAAGTACTTTGTATTTCAAAGTGAGTATGTAAAAAAATATGGTTACTTCTTTTTGATCAATTTTTCCAGGGCGCTGATGTGCTTCCTGAATTCTGCCTTTCCGAGTTTGGTAGCGCTGTACCGTGTATTAGGTTTTCGTCCTATAAATTGTTTTTCTACCAGAATATATTCCTCTTTTTCCAGCGCCTTTAGATGACTCGCAAGGTTACCGTCCGTTACGTCCAATAGCTCCTTCAATCTGTTGAAATCGGCATCGTCATTTACCACCAGGATCGACATGATACCCAGACGTATTCGGTGATCGAATAGCTTATTTATGTTATCGATTATTCCCAAACTAACTTTTTTTCTCCTGGACCATCATGATGGCTCCATAGATGATATGCATAACTCCGAAACCAAGTACCCACAGCCAGAACCCGTATCCCGGGAGCCAGGCTCCTATGAGCCCTAAAACGATCTCTACATAGCCCAAATACCGTATTTTTCCTATGGTGTATTTTGAGGCGTTCACCAGGGCAAGACCATAAAAAATAAGCATTAATCCACCTGTTTGTCCATATTTCTGCTGTCCCAAGATAATGAGTATGTATATTCCCCCGGCGACCAGAGGAATCAAAAAATTAATCAATAGTCTTTTGGTTAGATCATCCCAGACCTTCACTCCGGCCTTCTTTGCCTTTTTAGTGGTAAAGTAGATGGCTGTAACCACACTAAGAAAACCCACCAGAAAAAGATCTAACATGAGCAGTTGAAACACTTTTCCATCGAGTATCATATAGTCTCTTCCGGAATTAGTAACGAGCCAATAGGCTACCGCAGCGCCCATTAATGCGTATATTCCCGCCAAAATCCCTGAGAGTCCGCTAAGGGAGATAAAACGGGAGGAGCGATTCATCAAATTTTTGATCTCGCTGATGTCTTTTAGATAATCTTGCTCACTCATTGTAAAGTACTTTGAAATGCAAAGTAAATAAACTTGCGGAAATCAGAAAGTTATTTTTAAATAATTTAACATACAGGAAAAACCCTGAAGGTAAAAACAGGAAAAACCCTCTTGTGCCGTATATATATTTCATGCACCTTTACCATGCTTTAAGTTAGTAAGCAGACTGACCAAGTTCGGTTAAGTTGTATTTTAATAATCGAGTCTTAAATTAATTGGGGAGTTAATAAAAGCGATTATTTACGATAAAAGGTTGCACGTGAGGTGCAACCTTTTTTATTTTAGAGTCATGAATCCAGCCGAAGCGTATATTTTAAGCCAAAAAGAACCCTTTCGTTCCATGTTGCTCCAGGTGCAGTTACTCATTGAAACAACCGTTCCCGGAGTGACCATGGCCTATAAATGGAGACTCCCCTTTTTCTATGTGGGTAAATCACCTATCTGCTATCTCAATGTGACTAAGGGTTATTTGGATATTGGGTTTTGGACCGCAAAACTATACACCAAGCACCAGGAATTGCTCATTTCCGAAGATAGAAAACAAGTTCGGTCCCTGCGTTATCGGAGTCCGGAGGATATAGATTCGGAAGTCCTTGTAGAGGTCCTGGAACAAGCTTACCACTTTAGGAGAGACGGATTTCTGTCCAACTAAAGTTGATTAACTGTTTTTCGAATAGCGGTAAGGTCTGTCAATAACTTTTCCAAATTGGCCAGATCGAGCATATTGGCACCATCACTTTTGGCTTGGGCCGGATCGAAATGTGTTTCAATAAATAGTCCATCCACGCCCACAGCGATACCCGCGCGTGCCATGGTAGCAATCATTTCCGGGCGCCCCCCTGTAACACCTACTGTCTGATTGGGTTGTTGTAAGCTATGAGTTACATCCAAAACGGTAGAAGCGTATTGTTTCATCGTGGGGATACCTCTAAAGTCAACCACCATATCCTGGTAGCCGAACATGGTTCCCCGGTCGGTAACCATGACCAGATCGTTTCCACTGTCCTTTACTTTTTTTACGGCATGCTGCATACTTTCGGGACTCATAAACTGACCTTTCTTGAGGTTCACTACTTTCCCGGTTTTGGCAGCCGCGACTACCAGATCTGTTTGCCTAACCAAAAACGCCGGAATTTGAAGTACATCCACATACTCCGCGGCCATGGAGGCGTCACTTACCTCATGGATATCGGTTACTGTGGGCACATCAAAGGTCTCCGAGACTTTTTTCAGAATCTCCAGGGCTTTCAGATCTCCAATACCGGTAAAGCTGTCGATCCTACTCCGATTCGCCTTCTTGAAGCTTCCTTTAAAGACATAAGGAATTCCCAAGGTGTCTGTAATACCCACCACTTTTTCTGCAATGCGAAGGGCCATGTCTTCTCCCTCGATGGCGCAAGGGCCCGCTAAAAGGAAAAAGTTGTCACTATTGGTATGCTTTAATTTAGGAATCTGGTCGAGGTTCATAGGACGAGTTTATATGAGGGCAAAGATAGACAATTCACCTTTTATTCCCATGGGTCCGTTGCATTCAAAAGGATGTGATAAGCACAAGGATACTTATAACATGAATGGCTGTTGTGATGACCCTTTTAACAGGTCAAAGAGTTACTGCAAAATATCGACCAATACCTCTAAATACCGATTAGCGATGAAGGCGGCACCTGCAGCATTATAGTGCACGTCATCTGCCAGGAAGGAATCATTAAAACCAGTCATCATATCCACTGTTAATACCTGGGACGTCAACGTAGTTTGCTGTTGGGCAACTATTGGAATGTCCATTAAAGCTTGATTATAGTAAGCTAAAAACTTTTCGGTTTGCTCACTTGATAGGGGAGGTGCCGGGAGTTCCAGAAAAATGGTGATATTGGGATTCTTGGCCTGGAAAATATCAATAATGGCATTCACATTGGAGAGGGTTTGTGGGTAGTTGTCTATCCCGTCATTACCTCCAGGAGAACTAAATAATACTATATCCGGCATGGTGCCTAGATCGGCTAGCCAAATGTCCAATTCCTCTAAGATCCCACCAGAAGAGATTCCCCCGCGACCTTCATGGTCGGGATCAAAGGTTTGACCTTGATAGTCGGGATAGTTGAAGTCGTCTTTTTGCGTACCTACAAAGTCGAAATCATAACCCGCATCAACTAATAGTTTCCATAGTTCGTAACGATAACTCTCGTAAGCCGGAGGATCGCCATCTACTCTGGAGGCACCAAGGGGCATGATCTTATTAAGAGAATTGCTGGGTACATTGGGGTTGGTGTTGCCGCTGTCATCATTACTGCATGAGATGGTTAGGGCCGAACAAATAATAAGTAGCGCTAATTGGAAATAATACGTTCTAGGTGATTTCATAGGAGATATCATATTTTAGATTAAACTTTGATTCGGTATCATTACGAATACTCCAATGAAATATTATGCCTAAACTATGGTATAGAGGGACTATGATGTCCGGAATTCTATCATATGGAAGAATCCGAGACAATAATCATTCTTTTTTGTAGGTGCCGGGCGACATGCCGACTTCTTTTTTGAAGGTTCCATAGAAGGTACTACGAGATTTAAAGCCAACTTCTTTGCCTATGGCTTCCAGAGAAAAGATATCAAAACGAGGATCGCTTAGCATCTTTTTGGCCAGTTGAACCCTATATTGATTGATGAAATCTGTAAAACTAACATTGCCCTCTTCCTTTAAGATTCTCGTAACAGAACTGGCGCTGAGTCCTAATTTGTGAGCCAATGCTTCTCGATCTAGGTTTGGGTTTCTGAAAAGTTCTTCTTCTTGCATGAGTATTTTTATGCGTTCAAAGTGGCTCTGGGTAATATTGTTTTTTGAGTGGGTCGCACTATTTTTCTTTTTAATAGGTAAGTTTTTAATACGCTCACGTTCCTGAGTTAGATGCAGCCTTTGAACACCGATATAAGTAATGGAGATAAAAAATAACGATATACATATTCCCAGGTAGCTCCAGAAATACGTATCGAAAAATAACTCCACGAATTCCAATACCAGAAAAGACAATAAGATGGCAATGATTCCAAAGGAAACAACATAGATCCAGTTTTTTAGGGAGCCGCTCATTTCACTATTCTTAACGGTAATGGCAGTAAGAGCTAGTACAGCGATATTAAAGATGATGACAATGTATATTTCAAAAGGTTCAACCTGTTCCATCCAATCCTCGAAGTAATCACTTCCTAATTCATCGGTCAAGATAGCCAGTGCATACCATAGGGAGAAAAGTATAAAGGGAGTCCATAAAATGATATAAGTAGTAGGGCTAATTTTTTTCTCGAGCGTTGCAAATACATATCCATACAAAAAAACGGAAAAGAGGTATTCTATTCGTATCACCTCAAATATGGACTCCAGGAATGTGTTCTCCAATAAGCTATTAATCCTTAATATAATAAGTGCGAGCGCAATGAAGGCCGTAGCAAGTAACTGGTTGGGTCGACTTCTATATCTTTTTGAGCTCAACAAAAGAACTGCAAAAAACAGGATAAGGACGACTCCAATTAAAACGAGAACTTGTTCTGTTTCGATCATTTATACTGCATATATTATTAGATTTTGAGGCATGGATAGCTCATGGTAAAGGTATGTTAATAAAGAAAGACATTTCCAGAAATTAGCACGGACCAATACATATTTCAATGTCTTTGTTCTCAGGCGATTTGAAAAAAAGACGTAAGAATAGTTCGTAATGCCGAATGACCTGAAGGCTCTCGGGGTTTTTGAAGGTTACTCTATAGTTACCTTGATCTGCTATATCTATCGTAAGAATACGAACACCATGGCGTTTTCCACGAAAGAATCGTGATCTCCACATAGTATTTTGAGCTTCTACGATCTGTCCGGACTTTGTATTTATTAACGATATTGAAAAGTTTCCCACACGTGCATTCGATCCACCCAGGGCCGTAATACCATAGATACCGGGTTGGAGATAGATCTCCGCATTTTTACTGTGGATGTTGATAGGGTTGGGCATGAAGTAATGCTATTTGGAAAGACCATCAAAAGTTATTTCCAGGAGTTCGTTGTAGGTTCCTCCAGTAAAGGTGATAAAAATACCGTCGATAACGGCCCTATCGCCAAAAGCCGGGATGGAGTCTTTATATGTAAAACGTAGA
>JBCBDM010000112.1:0-12395 GCA_038529705.1 Bacteroidota bacterium | reverse complement strand
AAAAGAGTCTCTTTGTACGGTAGAGCTGGCTCAGAAGCTCATACCCGATATGCCTTCGTACAGCCTTGGAAAGCTCGTCCGCTCTCTGGGCATCCCAATAAGTGATAGGCATCGGGCCCAAGGTGATGCCAAAGCTACTGTCGAACTTTTCAAGCTTTTACTGGCCAAGGACATACAAAAGGAGATCGTTACCCAAAGCGTCCGCAAAGATCCTAAGCGCCAATTGGAACCCAAATTGTTGGATATCATCGCAACGGCGCCAACCGATACAGGTGTATATTATATGCATCGGGAAGATGGATCTATTATCTATATCGGAAAGAGTAAGAACATTAAAAAACGACTTACCCAACATTTTACCAGTGACAGTAGGAAGTCTAAAAAAATACAACTGGAAGTGACCTCCGTTTCTTATGAGAAAACAGGGAGTGAATTGATTGCCTTACTGAAGGAGAGTGAGGAGATCAAGCGAAATAAGCCTATTTTTAATAGAGCCCTCCGAAAGACCCTTTACACCCATCAGCTGACCTCCTTCACGGACGAAATGGGTTATATCAACCTTAGAATAGAAAAGGCGGACGGTCGTAAGAAGGCCATTACTACCTTTACCAACTATCATCAGGCAAAATCGGTGTTGTTTAAGATTACGGAAAATTATGAGCTCTGCCAAAAGCTCACCGGACTCCATAATACCAAGGGAAACTGCTTCTTGTATACCATAAAGGAATGCATGGGTGCCTGTGTTACGGAAGAATCCATAGAAGATTACAACCATCGAGTAGAAGAATTCCTTCAAAAGAATAGCTACCAAAACAAGCATATGCTCATTATTGATAAAGGGCGTGATGTGGATGAACGATCTGTTATTTTGATCGATAACGGACAATTTAAGGGATTTGGATTTTACAATCTGAACTTTCAGATCCATAATCCTGAAGTATTAAAGTCCATTATTATACCCATGGAGAACAACAGAGATGCTCAGCATATAATTCAGGGCTACCTTCGAAGGAAAAAGGTTCTTAAGACGGTAAAGTTACCGAAGGAAACAGCTATATAGGCAAACTTGTTTACCTTTAGCTCAAGAAACAAGCGATAATTTGAACTTAGCAACTAAAAAAAACTGGCGGACCCAACTTCATGATATCATCTACGAAGCGGATACTCCCATGGGAAAGATCTTCGACGTAGTATTGTTGATCCTTATTGTATTGAGCGTCATCTTTGTGATGTTAGAAAGCGTCAATTCGATCGATGCCAAATTACATGACCTATTGTACATAGGAGAATGGGTAATTACCATATTTTTCACTTTCGAATACATAGCCAGGATTATCACGGTAAAAAAGCCGTTTCGCTATATCTTCAGTTTTTACGGGATCATTGATCTACTCTCTACCATCCCCTTGTATTTATCCTTTATTCTCGCTGGAAGCAGTTATTTCCTTACGATACGGGCCTTAAGACTTCTAAGGGTCTTTCGAATTTTAAAAATAACCCGATATATGCGGGAATCCAATAAGCTGAAAAGAGCGTTGTTGCATAGTAGACCTAAGATTCTCATTTTTCTTTTTGCCGTCCTCATTATTTCTATTATCGCGGGAAGTATTATGTATTTGGTGGAGGGAGAAGAAAACGGTTTTGAAAGTATCCCTCACAGTGTGTACTGGTGTATCGTTACGCTCACAACGGTGGGTTACGGAGACATCTCCCCTGCTACTCCATTAGGGCAATTTATCGCTAGTATCATCATGATCATGGGTTACGGAATTATTGCCGTGCCTACAGGTATTGTTACAGCCGAGTACACCAGAGCGAGTTCCCACGTTGACTTGAACACCCAATGCTGTGCCAACTGTAATGAATCCAATCATTCGGACGGTTCTAAGTATTGCCGTTCCTGTGGTGCAAGTTTAGACAACGAAGACCAAGGGTAATGCCTGTTAAAACACCATTGTTAGTTACTATTGTAGGCCCTACTGCCATTGGAAAGACGGCTCTGTCCATACGAATGGCAAAGGAGTTTTCCACGGAAATAATTTCGGCAGACTCCCGACAATTTTTTAAAGAAATGCGAATTGGAACGGCCGTACCTTCTGCCGAAGAATTAGCAGCGGCACCGCATCATTTTATTCAAAACTTAAGTATTCACGACACCTATAGTGTGGGTGATTTTGAAAAAGATGCCATACAATTACTAGATGAATTGTTCCAAAGGCACAATATACTGGTTATGGTAGGTGGTTCCGGACTCTATGTGGACGCTGTGGTAAAGGGTCTGGATACATTCCCGGAAGTTTCTCCCAAAATACGAGAGACCCTAAATAAAGAGTTCCAAACGCATGGAATTGAATTGCTACAGAAGGAACTGAAAGAAGTTGATCCCAAATATTACCACAAAGTAGACCTTCATAACCATCACAGGCTCATACGAGCTCTCGAGATCTATCGGGAAACGGGAAAGGCATTTTCTTCTTTTTTGAATCGCCCTTCAAAAAAGCGGAATTTCAATACGCTGTATATAGGGCTTACGGCCGATCGCAAAATTGTATATGATCGTATCAACCAAAGAGTAGACCTTATGATGGAAGAAGGATTGCTGGAAGAAGCAAGGGCGCTTTTTGAGAACAAAGACCTCAACGCACTGCAAACTGTGGGTTACAGAGAACTTTTCCAATACTTTGAGGGTACCTGGGATCTGGAACAGGCCGTTTCGGAAATAAAGAAAAATACGCGACGCTTTGCCAAAAGACAAGGAACCTGGTTTAAGAAAAACCAGGCGATTCATTGGTTCGATTATCTGGAAGAACCCGAAAGGATCATCGAGTTTGTAAAAACAAAAAGCGCCCCATAATGGGCGCTTTTCGCACTTAATTTTATGTGGTTATTGGTCTACTTCATCTTTCACCAATAAACGGAAACCTTCCCCATGGATATTAATAATCTCCACGCCATCATCCTTACTTAGATATTTTCTAAGTTTTGCTATGTAAACATCCATACTTCTTGAAGTGAAATAGTTGTCGTCTCTCCAGATCTTGGTCAGTGCCAATTCACGAGGCATTAGATCATTTTTGTGTAGGGAAAGCAATCGCAACAGATCATTTTCTTTAGGAGATAATTTAATGGGGTCTTCATCCTTATAGGTGAGGAATCGTAGTTTGGAATTGAGGTGGAAGTTTCCAACGTTGAATTCAAACTGTTTGCTATCGGCGATAGAGTCGGTCGCCTTACGTTGTATAATTGCCTTGATCTTCATGAGCAGTACCTCACTATCAAATGGCTTATTGAGGTAATCGTCTGCGCCCACTTTATATCCTTTGAGCACATCTTCTTTCATGGCCTTTGCCGTTAGGAATATGATGGGTACATCTTCGTTTTTCTCTCTTATCTCCTTAGCTAAGGTAAATCCGTCCTTATAGGGCATCATTACGTCCAGGATACAAAGATCGAAGTCGTCTTTTTTGAATTTCTCGAAACCTTCCATTCCATTCTTCGCATGGGTCACGTCGTAATCGTTCATTGAAAGGTAGTCCTTTAGGACCGTACCGAAGTTCGGGTCGTCTTCGACTAATAAGATTTTTTTGTTTTCAGTTTCCATATAATTAAGATATTAAGTGCATTTTTACAATAAAGGTACTTCCTTTTCCTTTCTCACTTTCCACGTATATTTCTGCGTTGTGATCATCCAAAATACGCTTCACATAAGCCAGTCCAAGTCCGTGACCTTTCACATTATGTATATCGCCAGTACTCTCGCGATAAAATTTTTCGAATATTCTCTTCTGAGCGCTTTTACTCATTCCAATTCCCTGATCTACAATCTTTAGAATGATGTTATTCTTCACATTTTCCGTGTAGATATCGATCTTGGGTACTCCTTCGGAATACTTCACAGCATTATCTAACATATTCACCACCACATTGGTAAGGTGTAAGTCGTTTGCCAACACAGAAGATTTCAAAGCATCAAAATGGGTGTTGATATACCCTCCCCGATCTTCCACGATCAAACTCACATGAGTAACAGCATCCTCCACGATCTCATGTAACTTAAGGCGTTCTTTGGGAAGGTCCAATTCGTTCTTCTCCAATTTCGAGATACGCAAGACATTTTCTACCTGGGCATGCATTCTTCGGTTTTCATCCCGAATCATCTTGAGATAACGGCTTATAAACTCCTTATTCCCTTCTACTTTTGGGTTCTTCAACGCATCCAATGCCAAATTGATCGTGGCGATAGGCGTCTTGAACTCATGGGTCATATTGTTGATAAAATCCGTTTTGATTTGCGATATCTGTCGCTGCTTGAACAATTGTCTCAAGGCATTGGAATACGCAAGAATAATTACTGTTGTAAATGCGAGGGACAGTATAGCCATTCCCAAAATGGTGCTGAGAACTTCCTTTCCTTTGTCCGAAAAGTTCACATAGAGTTTATAGCTTGTATTGAGATTGTCATTAACAAATAGTGGCACTCCATAGGTGCTGGACGGATCCAACTCAAAATCTCGGGAGCGTATCTTTGTTGCTAACTCGTTACTATACACCGCGTACTCAAAAATTGGGTTTATATCTCTTTCCCTACATTCCTCAACGATCAAGGTTTGAATCTCTTCAGGACTTACTCTTTTATGAACCGGAGTGTTCGTAGAAATATTGCTGATCATTTCCTCGAACTGTTTCCGTTCTATATCGCGCATCCTCACAAAGTCTATTTTACTCTGTGTGGTAAAACCACTTCCATCCAAACCACCGGTTATCTTTGTAGTTTGCTTTTTATTCGTGATCTTTTTAAACTCAAGGCTATCAAATTCAGTATCGAAAATACCCGAGGATAATTTGTAATCTTCCTCTATGATCCCATCCGAAAAAATGACAGTCTCATTTTTATCTTCATTGACAATTCTGTAGATAAGTTCGGTTACGTTCACATTATCAGGCTGATCCAAACTGTCTACCAATCCGCTGTACAACCGATAATAATCCTCTGTTTCTCTTAACTGAATTCTCTTGGCTACCTCGATCAATACCTGCCTTACATTGAAGGTAAATTGCTCTTCTTTAGTTTGGTAAGCATTATTGATCCAGTATCCCTGAACAAAAACGATCCCTAATAACGACAATGACATCAAACCTATAAGTAGGGCAAACAACTTTTTGTTCATAAACCAAAATTAAGATTTTAACATTTAGGGGTTGGGGTGTTTAACCAAATGTTAACAAAAGGATTCTGAGGGGTTTATTAACCCTTTAAAATAAGCTCATGGAGTTCTTTTACCCTTGATTTTGTGACCTCCAAATCTACGTTCTCGATGTGGAAATCTGCCAAAGGAAGTTTCTTCTCATCGTCCCACTGATTGGAAATTCGGTCCTCGATGGCCAGCTGCGAAGTATTATCTCTATCCAGTACACGTTGAATCCTAACAAGAACGGGAGCGGTCACCAGGATCGTATAGTCGCATTTTTTGTACCCCCCATTTTCAAATAAGATCGCGGCTTCTTTGATGCAGTACGGAGCCAACTGCCCCTCCATCCATTCCTTAAAATGATCGGCTACCCTGGGGTGAATAATGGCGTTCACCTTTTTTAAAAGCTCCTTATCGGTAAATATCCTATCTGCTACAAATGCCCTGTCCAGGCCTTCTTCGGTATAGGCATCTTCCCCTAATAAGGTGATCAACTCTTCACGTATCAACGGGGAAGAATTGGTAAGTTTTTTTGCCTCTACATCGGCTATATACACAGGTACGCCCAATTCGGTAAAAAAACCTGCAACCGTAGTTTTACCGCTTCCAATACCTCCAGTGAGTCCTACTATTTTCATCTATTTGAAAATTAAATACTCTATCTTCTTCGTACTGAGTTCTGTTCGGTAAAGACCCTCGGGTTGAACGATCAATTTGGGTACCATGATATTTTCTGCTGAAGACTTCGATCTATAATCGCACACCACTCTAAAATCATTCGCAGAAATACTATTGAACCTACTCACCGATACGTCGAAACTCACACTAATAGTCTCCGGAATAAGTTTAATGGTTACGTCCTTAGGAGGGTTTACCATCTCAACGGGCAGCGTAATCTGCTTCTGGGTAAACTCTTCTACCGTTAAAAGAACCGCAACCGTTTCTTCCGAAAGGGTGATCTCATTATTTGCCGGTGGAATCAATCGAAGTTCCTCCTCTCGATGATCCGAAATGTTCTTGGCTACAAAAACATCGGAACGTATAACGTTCACAGCCATAACTGCCTCCGAAGGACCTGAAACCAGCACTGAATCCGGAGAGAGTTCAGGGGCCTTTACTAACTTATAACCATTTTTAAACCCTAATTCGGACATGAATTCCACAGGTACTTTCTTCGAGACAATCACGTCAAGTCCAATTTCCAGCCCGTTAAACGAAAGATTACTCACTTCCGAATTATTATCCAACTGCCCGGAAATTATCTTTTCCAGATCTACATTGGAGATTTTTACAAGGGTATCTCCTTCCACATAATATTTTGAAACATCGATCTCTAGGGTAGGTTCTTTGAGTTTATAAGACAATAGAGCAAATCCGTTAGCGGATAGGTCGAATGAAATCTCTTTGGCGCTGTCTTTTGAAACGGAAACCATACTTGGTAAATTAGTGTAGGCCAGGTAAGTGTTTATCGTAGCCGTGGATTCCTTAGATAATTTTGTCAACGTCCAAAACACCAAAGCCAGGAGCAAGAAGAATAAAAACGTCTTGAGTTTTGAGGTTTTATATTTTCTTTTTTGTCCCGTCATGAAATAAAATTACTTAAAAAATAGATGGGGAAATTGCTTTTCAGGATCTTTCTTTAGAAATCGTATGTAATAGGTGGATCGTAAGAATGCCATCCCATAGCCAAAGAATTGAATGAAAAGAGCCAGAACAGTGAGTGCACCAATCGGCAAACTTTTGTTTTTGAAAGTAGAATCCAGAAAGACCAAGAGCGTATATCCGGTCAACGGAAGAATAGCTACCCAATGGAACAAGAGAGCCATAAGCAAGGACACCATGGTGAAGACTATAAATAATGTGGGAAACCAAAAGGTGATCTTGGCAGTACCAGGATGCCACCGACATAATATGGGGCGTACCATCCCAAATTTCTTCACTTGTGTATAGAATTTCTTCCAGGAAATTCTGCGTTTATGAAAGACTGCGGCATTCGCTAAAAAAGTTGTTTTTAGTCCAGCTTTCAAAATACGTTGAGAAAGGTCCGGATCCTCTCCCGGATGTATTTTTGCAAAGCCTTTTGTAGCCTCAAACGCCACTTTAGAAATACCCATATTAAAACTTCTGGGCTCAAATTTATTTACACTTTTTTCACTTCCCCGGATTCCCCCAGTTGTAAAGAAGGAGGTCATTACATAATTAATGGCCTTTTGGAGAGGCGTAAAACTGGCATGCGCAGCATCGGCTCCTCCATAGCAATCGAAGTAGTTTTCCTGAAGAAAGTTATCTACGGTTTTCAAATAATGAGGTGGGATAAGACAATCGGAATCAAGGATGATGAAATAATTGCCTTTAGCTTTCTGCATTCCGAAGTTTCGAGAATCTCCGGGACCCGTGTTTTCTTTAAAATAATACGAGATATTTAAACGCTCTGCAAACGAATCGACCACCTGCTGTGATGTTTCGGAAGATCCATCCTCCACAATGACGATCTCAAAAGTACGGGAGAAATCCACCTTTAGAAAACTCTCCAGCAACTCCTGTATTTCCTGGGGTCTATTATAAACAGGTATGACAAACGAATAGTCCAATTGCATTCGGCAAAAATACACAATTAATCACTCCATGACGATAGCAAAAGTACTAGAATGAAAAAAGCCATCCCAAATTGGGATGGCTCTCTTTTATAGTTACTGAACTGAAATTATCTTTTGATAATCTTATACGTTCCTGTTTCACCGTTCACTACTACTTTCATGATATAGGCCCCTTGAGCAAGGTTGGCAATATCCAGTTGCGCATTGGTAGCTGCGATATCCTGGTTTAATACTTGTTGTCCCAAAATATTGTAGATCGCTACATTGTCAATGCTGTCGATAGCATTCAGGTTAAGAATTCCGTCTGCTGGGTTTGGATAATAGGTAAATCCTTCGATCTTGTTATCATCGGTCCCCAGGTTTTGTCCTTCGATCACGATATCGGTAACACCTCCGGTGTTTACAACAAATACGTAATAGGCCTGACCTGCTGTCGTTGGAATGATCGCATCGGTTTGTGGAGCACATTGGTTTCCGTTGAAGTCCACCAAGGTAAGGTCACTTTCGGTAGCATTCTCATCCGGAGCGGAGAAGAAGTTTACGAAAGTTGCTCCTGCAGGAGAAACCACAGTAGCCGTTGCAAATCCGTCACCATCAGGAACAAAGTTGTACCATACTCCGTTGGCCCCATCGATATTACATCCGGTTGGGTTTCCACCTTCGGTGGTAGCCGCTGGCATGGATACTGCCGGATCTGTATAAGGGAATCCGATCTCATCCACATCGATAGAATTTACGATCAAGTCGTTTGGTGGAGGTACTGGAGTACAGGATACGTTCAAGGAGAAGTTACCCGTTGCAGAACCAAATCCATGTACCAGGATGTAGTAAGTAGTACTACCATCTCCCTGGAAAGCTACTTCGGACTGAAGCCCACAAGTATCGTCATTATCTCCCACACAAACCAGGGTTCCACAGTCTCCTGAGTATACCGTTAGTTTACTGTCGTAATCGGTTCCTCCATCACAAAGAGAAACTACATAGTCGCTCAACAATCCGCTACCATCGGTAAACTCATACCAAACACCTGGAGCGGTAATACTGGTATTACATTCAGGAGAGGTATCTACCGAAGCCGTATTAGTATCTCCTACTACGGTTTCACCACAAGCAATAGGAAGTGCACCGGCACACTCGTCGTTTACCGGAGGATCTACACACGTAATAGCCAAACTGAAGTTACCAGAGTTACTTCCAAACCCTTCTACCATGATATAGTAAGTGGAAGTTCCGTCACTTAGGAAAGTGATTTCAGACTGCAATCCACAAGAGTCGTCATTAGTAGCGATCTCTGTTCCTCCACAAGCGTCGAATATTCTCAAGAGTGAGTCATAATCGGTTCCTCCATCACAAAGGGAAACCGTAACAATTTGAGGGCCACCTGCTCCTGTGAAAGAATACCACTCATCTGGAGCAGCATTTCCACCCGTATCGGTGTTATCTGCCGTGGTACCCACAACCGTATCTCCACAAGCTACCGGAGTAGCACCTGCACATTCGTCGTTGGTTACAACAGGGGTAGAAGGAATAAGAGCCCAGGCAATTTGGGTAAGAGTACCCGCATTGAACGTGTCAATTAAAGTAGTAGCTCCCGTGGTTGTATCTACGCTTCTCCATTCTCCGTCGAATACGGTGTTGTTGAAAGCAGCCATATACATTTGATCGTTATCTGCATCATAGGCCAATCCTTGACCAAACTGCGCATCAAAACCAATAGCACCTACCAAAGTCGTTGCTCCTGTTCCAGGATCCACAGTATATAAGGAATCTGTTCCAATATCGTAAGTAAATAGCGTTCCTGCACCGTCAAATGCAAGTCCAACTGCACCTGCTAGACCTGCAGCACCTACTACAGTCGTAGACAAACCGACCGGGTCGATGGTTGAAAAGGTAGAAGCGCCACCATAGGTACTTGACATAGCATAGATCGTAGAAGTTCCGTCATAATCCATGGATGTCCAGAATTCACCGGCTGGAGGAGCGATGTTTCCTAATAGCGTATAAGTTCCCGTAGCTAATTCCAGGCTGTACATATTTCCGTTTTCCTGAAGAGCGAAAGCAAAGTCATTGTCTGCAGGATCTATTACTGCAGCAGCTTCGAAGAAACCGGCTCCTTCAGAATTTCCACCAATAGCTGTAAATGCTGTTCCTGAAACATCATACGTAATTAATTGTGCATCGGAATTATTATTTGCATAGGCAATGTTCATTGGAGCCGTAACACAGGCACCAAATTCAAGGTTCCCTACTAGCTCACCTTCTCCGTTAGCCCCTTCAATTTCGATGCTACCAATAGCCATAGGCGAAATGAAACCAACAAAGTTTTCAGACTGGATCGGGTTATTGAAAGTGAAGGTATCCAAAATTGTACCTCCCGTATCAAAGATACGTACATCGGTATCTACATCTCCATTGTTGTAAAGAATAAAAGAGACTGCGAATACATCATCCGGACCGGTAAAATTCACTGTAGTGTATTCAATAAAATTAAAGGCCCCTGCCATGTTGATGGTAGGAATACCTCCAAGCGATCCGGCTGGAATCTCAACAGTATCTGTCGCATTTGAAGCTTCGATGGTAATGCCATCTACAATCTCTCCGGCAGGGAAGCAACCATCGCCAGCGCTACTAATCACAGGCCCACAGTTGGAAATAGCTCCCGTACCTCCTGCAAAATCTTCCAGGACCAGGGTTCCACCACAATCTCCATTAAACGTTGCGGCATCTGTATAAACAGAAACACCACCATTGCGTGTTTGATTGATGATCACTCCTCCTATATTTGAAACAGGCTGATTGGTAATATCAAGATTTGCATACTCACTAAAATTGGTAGTGGTTCCCAAATTATTTGCCGTAGGATTTTCGTACAATCTTTGGGTTGTTTGGGCATTCTGCAAATGCTCCGGCCTATCTTCCGGACTTACAGAACTTAATGATGATTGACTGAAGCCAATCGAGCACACTAAAAGTGCCACCAGTAAGGTAAATTTTCTCATAATTTTAATCAAATCAATTAGTTAATACAAGCATAAAAGTATCTAAAATATAAGGCTTCTCAAAAGATTTAAATAAAAAGAAACTAAGTAACTGACTATCAGAACCCCACAAAGTTTATCCATAAAAAAGCCACCCCGAATCGGGGTGGCTATATCCAGTTATGGTACCAAAATTATCTTTTGATAAGCTTATAGGTACCTGTTTCACCATTCACAATGACCTTCAGAATGTAAGTGCCTTGTGAGAGGTTTGCGATATCTAATTGAGCATTTGTAGCGGCAATATCCTGATTCAGCACCTGCTGTCCCAGTATGTTATAGATGGCTACATTTTCAATGCTGTCGATAGCGTTCAAGTTAAGAACACCTTCTGTTGGGTTTGGATAATAGGTAAATCCTTCGATCTTATTGTCATCGGTCCCAAGGTTTTGTCCTTCGATCACAATATCGGTAATACCACCTGTATTCACTACAAATACATAGTATGCCTGACCAGCCACCGTTGGAATAATGGCATCCGTTTGTGGTGCACATTGGTTTCCGTTAAAGTCTACTAAGGTAAGGTCATCTTCTGAAGAATTCTCATCCGGAGCGGAGAAGAAGTTTACAAAAGTAGCCCCAGCCGGAGATACCACGGTAGCCGTTGCAAATCCATCACCTGCGGGAGTAAAGTTATACCATACCCCATTAGCACCATCAATATTACAACCTGTTGGGTTACCTCCTTCTGTGGTAGCCGCTGGCATAGCTACGGCCGGATCCACATAAGGCACACCAATTTCATCTACATCAATGGAGTTGACGATCAAATCGTTTGGCGGTGGTACCGGAGTACATGCAAGGTTCAAGGAGAAGTTACCCGTTGCAGAACCAAATCCGTGTACCAGGAAGTAGTAAGTTGTATTACCATCTCCTTGCCATTGTACTTCAGACTGAAGACCACAAGTGTCGTCATTATCTGTAATACAAACCAACGTAGTACAGTTGTCGGTACTGCTGTAAACAGTTAGCTTACTGTCATAGTCAGTTCCTCCATCACAAAGAGATAGTGTATAATCTGTTACCAATCCAGAGGTATCTGTAAAGGTATACCATACTCCTGGTGCGGTAATACTGGTAGCACATTCTGGTGAAGTATCTACTGTAGCCGTATTGGTGTCTCCAACTACTGTGTCTCCACAATCCATAGAAAGAGCACCTGTACACTCGTCGTTCACTGGAGGATCGACACAAGTAATAGCCATAGAGAAGTTTCCTGAATTACTTCCAAATCCTTCGACCATAATATAGTAAGTGGACGTTCCATCGGAAAGGAATGACAGTTCAGACTGCAATCCACAGGAATCATCATTGGTCGCTATCTCATTTCCACCACAGGCGTCAAATACTCTAAGGAGTGAGTCATAATCGGTTCCACCGTCACATAACGAAACGGTCACCACCTGAGGAGAGCCCGTTCCTGTAAAGGAGTACCACTCATCCGGAGCAGGATTACCTCCTGTATCTGTATTGTCTGCTGTGGTACCCACGATCACGTCGTCACAAGCTACTGGAGTAGCTCCTGCGCATTCGTCGTTGGTGGGGCCTCCGCCCATGGGAATACATTCGGC
>JBCBDM010000111.1:0-12437 GCA_038529705.1 Bacteroidota bacterium | reverse complement strand
ACGGAAGACATTTCCAGTAGAAGTATTCCCTAACGCAGAGAATCCCATTCCAATGTTCCCTTGAGAGTCCATGATCATACTACCATGCCAGAAATGTCTTCCGTCTGGGTCTGAGAAGGTACCTTCTTGCTCCATGGTCCAAGGATCTGTTGGAGAATTTCTTCTAAACTCATACCAACGAATGGCTGCTTGCTCTGCAGAACCTGCAGCAATATCGATCACAAAATTGAAAATAGCGCTCTCGTAGGTTGGAAACCTTTTGTACTGCGCCTGATTCATAATAATTCCTTGTAGTGCATCGATATCCGAACCACCCGGTTGTGTTAGATTGTTGAATGCAGTTCCATCGAATATGGAGGTAAATGGTGTTACCAGAATTTCTTGAGGAGTTGATATAGTCGAATTCGCAGGCGTATCAAAATCTACATCAAGATCCCAGAATTTAATACTGTCATCGGTTTGGCCAGGATAGGCATCATCTTGAAAAAATACCACGGTAGCATTTCCAGGACCTGGGTAGTTATCGTCGGAAATATTCAGGGCTTGAACACTGGCAAATCCTTGATTATTGAAGTTAGGAAGGCTAAATCCTTGAATAGATACGTTACCAGCGGGCTCACCATCAAGCATAGCTTGACGTTCCATGGCATAAATTCTATTTCCATTTGCCTGATCACTCACATAGTATCCGTCACTCCAAACTGAAAGTTTTTGATAGTCGTTTATCGTATTGATATTGTAAACATTCCATCCTGCTGTTAGTGGATCGGGTCCATCGGAAACCGCCACCTGAGCACCACCTCCAAGAAAAGAAAGTACCCATCTTCCAGGGGTTGGATTCCCTACAGAAGTAGCTACCGGATCATAAGATACTGTAAGGTCACAACATCCGCTTTGCGGAAAGATTGCTGGGTTGGGGTTCGTTTGCCCTAGTAGTTCAACACCGTCTTTATCGTAAATAGCAAAACCAGTATTAAATACAACTAAAACATGATTGGGTCCTACCGCCAAAGAAGGATCTGTAGGTTGGGAGTTTGAAGTCGCCCCAACCCAAACAAGATCCGGAGTTCTTCCAGGTATTTTTTGATTGAGCTTGTGCGGCTCTTGCGACAAAATATCGGTCTGTCTTCCTTTACCGGGAACAATTTCCCTTTTAATTCGGTACGATCTACCATCTTGCGCCTCCTTGGGAGGTTTCACCGTTGACGGTGTGAGTTCGTTCATTCTTGAGGCCAATGAAGGAACATAGGTATGGTCATCTGCAGTACCTATGTACACTGCCCCTTGATTTTCCTGCGCATTCATTCCCAGACTTGCCAGAAATAAACACACCAGTAAGGTGTAAGTTAATTTCATTTTACTAATTTTTGGTTAAATTTTAATAAGTCTTTAAAAGTACTATGATTTCTTGAAATATCAAGGCGGTTTTTCAATTATTTTATAAGCTTAACCTATTGATTTTTAGACACTTAATTTTCTTTTGCCTATCGGCTTAATAGGTTTGTAAAGCAGGGCTTTTGTATGCCATAAATTCAGAAAAAATAGAAAAGCATTTTTAAACGGCACATTTGTTGTAATTTAACATCTCGAATAGCAAATTTTAGCACCATGAAAAACCTAAAAACCTCACTTATTCTAATGGCTGTAGTACTATTGGCAAGTTGTAATTCGAAAAAGGTTGCCACCGAAGCCACAACGGACGCTACAGCCGAAACCAAAACCATGTCTATGAATGCCAAAGAAATGATAAAAAATGGCTTTACAATGGGTACCATTGAGGAGTCTAAAGCAGAAGGGGATTGCCCATTTGTGATTAGGATTGAAGGGGAAGACAAACCTTACTTCTACGATCCGATTAACCTGGACGAGAGTTTTAAGAAACACGGTGAGAAGATATGGTTCACGTTTAATGGACTACGCATGATGAACCGATGCGAAAGGGCTAATCCCGTATCGATTGTCGCCATACAAAAAAGAGAGGAATAGTCCTCTCTTTTTTGTGGTGGAAGGATGGAATTATCCATTTCCCAATATCGTTTATCTCAATTATCTTACGATAATCTTCTCTGAGAGTTTAGTCTTCGCATTTCCTATTTCCACGATGTAAATACCCGCAGCCACAGAAGATAGGTCGATTGATTTCTTGTATACAGAGCTATTTTCTTTTTCAACCGTATCGTATACCACTCTCTTTCCTGTAATATCATATACACTCAAACGTAAGATATCGCTGGTCGTCTCGTTGAACAATGAAAGTTCGAACAAGTTATTATCCTGAGATGTGATAATCAGTTCCGATGCATTTCGATCCAATTCATCCACAGAAAGGACAATGTCTGAAACCTTGAAAGCGGTAATACGCGATTTCCTTGGTTGTCCGGAATACTCAGAAGTATGCCAAAAGGTTAGGTCATCTTCCGGATCACGCGCTAATTGAGCATAATCACCATATCTTGAATTGGAAACTACAGATTGCACTCCATCTACGATTAAAGTTTCACCTAAGGTCATTTGCCCAAGAGGATCCCCATCTTTTCTTCCGGTATAAAATAAGGAAGGGAAGGTAGAAGTTCCCGTTTTAATATAGGCCAGGGCAATATTCCCCTCTTGGTCCATTCCCATGGCTCCCATAAATACACTTTCGCCTCCGGTAGGATCTACAAAGGTACCTTCCTGATAAAGTTCCCAGTCTCCTCCACCGGATTTTCTAAGTTCTCCCCATCGTAAACCGGAGATTTTTGTTCCATTGTTCGGTTCTACCACAAAATTGTACACAATAGATTCATGGGTTCCAAAGTCATAACGGTGGGTTTGAAAATTAATAACTTGCACCAGGGCATCGATACGCTGAGAAGTTCCTGGCTGGGCCAGGTTGGCAAAAGCATCTCCTCCCGTTCCCGCTATGAACGAGTCGAATGGTGCTAAAGGTATCTCAACGGGTGTAGAAATGGTAGCTCCTCCCGGGTTGCTCCAGTCCACTTCAAAATCCCAAACTTTCATATGATCCTGACTAATCCCTCCCCAGGCATCATCTTGGAACCAGATTATAGGAGCTGGCCCCGAAGCCATCCCGGCTCCTTCGGAGTGTGCAGGCTGTGGTGCCTGGAAAATGGTACCTCCCGTATAATTTGGCAAGTTCAATACCACCATTTCGGCAGTAGGATCTCCATCGATCATTTTCTGACGGTTAAAGGCATGAAAACGTCCGGTTGAGCTGAAGTTTCCAGTACAGATATAGCTGTTTCCATATACCCCATAATGAGGATAATCGTTCGATCCCGAAGAATACGTATATACTGTGTAGGTTCCTGTAGGGTCTGGAGTTGTGGAAACTGCAATTTTAAATTGTGAATTAAAAACAAACTGAGAGATCAACCAGCGGTCGGCTTCCCGGTCGTACAGCACAATAGGATCTCCATTACCTGAACCCAAGGGGTCTGATAAACTCTTTGGGAAACCTGCAGCGGTGTTTCCGTCCTTGTCAAATACAGCCCAAACCGTATTCGTCATTTCCACAATATGATTCGGTCCAACAGCACCGGTTGGATCCGGTGGTGAAGCATTACTATTGATCCCGTCAAAACTAATAATAGGTGGATTCGCTGATCTTGTAAAACCTCCGTCTTGAATAAGAGGGTCCACTTGGGTTGGGCTTTCACCCACCATTTTGAGGAAATCGGCTTTGCGTTGTCTTTTCCCACTTAGCATGCCACCTCTTGGATATTCCTTTTCGGGAAGGGACATGGGGTCCACTTGAGGATAGGACCACATGGGTTCAGTTTCGTATACATCGATAGGTTGAATAACCTCGGTCGTCATTTCGTCACTTACTGAAGCAACCTGAGCCTGCAGACCAGCACT
Organism: Bacteroidota bacterium; assembly: GCA_038529705.1. Taxonomy (GTDB): domain Bacteria; phylum Bacteroidota; class Bacteroidia; order Flavobacteriales; family Flavobacteriaceae; genus Aureisphaera. Next base: position 8,576 of record JBCBDM010000111.1, on the reverse strand, counting down.
CATTAAAATAACAAACAGCAGAAAGTATTTGTTCCGTTTCATAAGACCTAATTTTTGGTTTTGAAGGGTAAAATTAATGAAATAGAGTGGGTTAAAAAAAGAAAAGCCCACCAAAAGCGGTAGGCTTCATCTCATAATTATCTCCTATTCGTCTAAGCAAGCCAACTCTGAAATGAGATGCTTTGTCTTAGCTTTTCCGAAATCTCTGAAATAGCAATGCGCTCCTGCTCCATACTGTCGCGATGACGTAAAGTTACCGTTCGATCCTCTTTTGTCTGATGATCTACTGTGATACAGTAAGGTGTACCTGCCGCATCCTGACGTCTATAGCGTCTTCCCACCGCATCTTTCTCATCATAACTTACATTGTAATCCCATTGGAGCATATCCATGATCTCCTTTGCGATCTCTGGTAATCCATCCTTTTTCACCAAAGGAAGTACCGCCGCCTTGGTAGGTGCCAATATGGAAGGCAACCTTAATACGGTTCGCGTACTACCATCCTCCAGCGTTTCATCTACTAGCGAATTGCTAAATACTGCCAGGAACATTCTATCCAATCCTATAGAGGTTTCTACTACGTAAGGAACATAGCTCTCGTTGAGTTCCGGATCGAAATACTGTAATTTTTTACCTGTAAATTTCTCATGCTGACTCAAATCGAAGTCGGTTCTGGAATGAATCCCTTCCAGTTCTTTAAATCCGAATGGAAAGTTGAATTCGATGTCCGCGGCTGCGTCTGCATAATGTGCCAATTTCTCGTGATCATGGAAACGGTAATTCTCGGCTCCCATCCCCAGGGACAAGTGCCATTTAAGACGTGTTTCTTTCCAGTGTTCATACCATTTCATCTGATCGCCCGGACGCACAAAGAATTGCATCTCCATTTGTTCAAATTCACGCATTCTAAAAATGAACTGTCTGGCAACAATCTCATTTCTAAAGGCCTTTCCCGTTTGAGCTATTCCAAATGGGATTTTCATTCTCCCTGTTTTCTGAACGTTCAAGAAGTTTACAAAGATTCCCTGGGCGGTCTCCGGCCGAAGGTATAGATCCGTTGCGCTTTCGGCAGAGGCTCCTAATTTCGTCCCAAACATTAAATTGAATTGCTTCACTTCTGTCCAATTCCTGGAGCCGCTTTCGGGACAGGCGATGCCTAATTCCTCAATTAGGGCCTTTACATCGGCAAGATCTTCTGCATCCAGAGAACGTGCCATACGCGCCAAGATCTCAGCTTTTTGCTCTCTATATTTCACTACTCTAGGATGGGTAGTCACAAACTGATCTTCATCAAAGGCATCTCCAAATCTTTTTTTGGCCTTGGTAATTTCCTTTTGTGCCTTTTGCTCTAACTTTTCGGCAAAATCTTCTATCAACACATCGGCCCGATAGCGCTTTTTAGAATCTTTATTATCTATTAAGGGATCATTGAAGGCGTCCACGTGTCCAGATGCTTTCCAGGTAGTAGGATGCATCAAAATAGCTGCGTCTATTCCTACAATATTCTGGTGCATGTACACCATGCTCCTCCACCAATATTCTCGAATGTTTTTTTTCAATTCTACTCCGTTCTGCGCATAATCGTATACTGCACTAAGTCCGTCATAGATCTCACTCGAACCAAAGATGTATCCATACTCCTTGGCGTGTGATATTACCTTCTTAAAATGATCTTCGTTGTTTGCCATGGCGCAAAAATAAAAAAACCGCTACGATAACATCGCAGCGGCTTCTTATTTTTTTAGACGATCGCTATATTACTTCAAGACCATACTGGTAGTGGCGACTTGTTGTACTCCGTCGAACACGTTGATCACGTACTTTCCTTCTACCAGATCCTCTTCTTTCGCATTCACCAAAACACAAACATCCAGTTCATCCTGCTCGTAAAACACCTTGGTGCTGGCACTATAGTTCAGTGTGCCTTCCTCAAACTCCATGGTAGCTTTATCTCCCATCAAATTGTTCTTAGGGTTGAATACCTGTACGAACAGCAAACGATCCCCTTTTTCGGCAATAATGTTAGGCGCCAAGGTAAAGCACGTTCGGATTTTATCCGCTCTACTAGAACGCTGAGTGTCTACAATCTTTCCACTCTTACGTACGATCACAGCATCACTTTTAAGCCCAGTGGCCTTAACTACAGACCCTTTTTTAAGGGTTTCGGCCATGGCAATATTCTCTTCTCCAACAGAATCGATTACCTTGATGGTTTCATTGAGAAGCGTACTCGTACTGTCCATTCTAATGGCCAACATCTGGTTTGCCTGAATTAAGCTATCGGCTTTCTTGAACAGCAGCTTACGCTCTGTTTTCAGTCTTCCTATTTCCGCCTTGTAACGTCGGATCAATCCGATATTGGCTTCAGAAGCTTTTACGGAATCCAGCAAAACGTTGATACGCTCTCGTGCTGCTAGCAGATCTTTGTCTTTCAACTCGTTTTCTTGAATTACTTCGTCATAATTCGCAATAAGGTCTTGCAGCTCGGTTTCGATCTCAGTTTTCTGTTCCTGAAGCCCGGTAACTGTGTTCTTACTATCATTATAGAGGGATACCGTGTAAACTGCCAAAGCAATTAACATAGCGGATAGTAAACCAATAAGTACCTTAAATTTGTTGTTGTTACTCTCGTTACTCATAACTTTCTTGTTTAAATTTAGATTTAGGTTTGCGGGTCAAATGTATGAAACTCATATACCCTTGAACGTTTAGAAAATGGTAAAAAAACTTAAATTATGTTAAATCTCTTATTCCCAAAGGTTTGCGGAGGTTGTAGGTCACCTTTGTTGAAAAAAGAATTGGTTATATGTTCGCAATGTAGGAATAATCTATCAATTGTGGCACATCATCGTGATTCAAACGATGCTATGAAGAAGGTTTTTTACGGCAGATTCCCATTGGAGAATGCAACTGCACTACTGCAATTCGAGAAGAAGGGCCTTACCCAACAATTGCTGCACAACCTAAAATATCGAGGACGTAAGGAAATTTCCACTTTCTTCGGAAAATGGCTGGGAACAGAGCTTGCTGAGAGGGCCCAATATCGCACTATCGATCTTGTGGTTCCGGTACCCCTGCACAAACAAAAATTGAGGAAAAGGGGGTACAACCAGGTAAGCGGCTTCGGTAAGGAGATTGCATTGGCATTGGGAGTGCCTTTTTCCGAAGACATTCTTCTAAAAATATCTAAAACGAACTCCCAGGTTTTCAAGAAACGATTTACAAGAGTTTCTTCGGAAGAAATCTTTACGCTCAATCAACCGGAAGCCATCACAGGCAAACATCTTCTCCTGGTGGACGACATCGTTACCACCGGGTCTACTTTGGAAAACTGTGCACTACAGCTGTTGAAAGCGGAAAAGGTTACTTTGAGCATCGCGACTATCGCCATCGCCTGACGCAATTCATAAAAAACCGATAAATCCCATTCCAGAAAGTGCAGGGGTAAAAAAACTTAGTATTTTTGCTCCAATGAATTCGACTTTGCGCAATTTTATTGTTGTTTTTATCTCCGTGCTGCTGTTTTCCAATTGCGCAAAACGAGGTACTCCGTCCGGAGGGCCCAAAGACTCGATTCCTCCGGTAATCATTAAGAGCAATCCTGAAAACTTTACTACAAATTTCAAGGGGGATGAGATACGCATCTATTTCGATGAGTATATCAAGCTAAAAGACCTTCAGCAAAACCTGATCATTTCTCCACCCCTGGAGTATCAGCCTCAAATTACACCTCTAAATACTTCCAAGATCTTAAAGATCAAGATCCTTGATACCTTAAAAGAAAATACAACCTACTCTTTTAACTTCGGTAAGAGTATTGTAGACAATAATGAAGGAAACGAATTTGAATACTATAAATACATCTTCTCGACCGGAGATTATATCGATAGCCTTACCGTGAGCGGAACCATTGATGACGCTTTGCTGGCCCGTCCGGATAAGCCCACCACCATTATGCTATATGAGAGGACCGAGGCGTATACAGACTCTATAGTTTACCTCGAAAAACCTACCTATATTACTACCACCAAGGATAGCACTCAAACTTTTCAACTAACCAATTTAAAAGAGGGCGACTATCTCATGATCGCCATTCAGGAAGAAACGAATAATTATACATTTGAGCCAAAAAAAGATAAGATAGGTTTCGTGGATGCCGTCGTTTCCACCCCCAATGACAGTAGCTACCGAATCAAACTATTTAAGGAACTCTCTGACTATTCGGTGACAAGACCCAGTCATGTGAGCAAAAACCATATTGTATTTGGATATGAAGGAAATGCAGACTCATTGGAACTATCCCCTATATCCCAGATCCCGGATGGGTTTACCTCAAGGGTCTACCGCGATCTGAATAAGGATACTCTGCATTATTATTTTAAACCAGCAGTAGATCTTGAGCAAATAGATACCCTCATATATCTGGCCAGAAACAAATTTCAGGAAGATACACTTATTGTGAAAATGAGAGACTTATTCGCAGATACACTTCAGTTCAATCGATTAGGAAGAGGGGTTACCATACCCAGGGATACCATAAAACTCAAGGCCAATAATCCATTGGTTTCCGTGGATCCTGAAAAGATAAATATCTTGGATCGAGATTCTATGGACGTCCCGGTATCGGCAATTATCGACAACAAATACAATACTGCCGCTCTTATTTTTGAAAAAACGGATGAACAAGAATACTCCATTGAGATCCTTCCTGAAGCATTTAAAGATTATTTTGAAAATACCAACGACACGCTACAATATGCCGTGCGTACTACAGAGGTATCTGATTACGGCGAACTGGGAATGAAGCTCGTAAATGTTAAGGCGTTTCCGATCATTGTAGAACTAGTTAGCAGTAAGTATGAGGTAGTTGCCACCCGATACCTCACCCAAAATGAACCCTTGTATTTCGATTATCTGGATCAGGATCAATACTACTTTAGGGTTATCATGGATGCCAATCAAAATGGTATCTGGGATACTGGTAAGTTTTTAGAAAGGCGTCAACCGGAAGAAGTTGTGTACTTCCCACGACAGATCGATATTCGTCCTAACTTCTTTGTGAACGAAACCTTCAGTCTAGACTAAAAGAGTCTCGATCCATTAAAAACTGAAGATGCCTTCGATTAGAGGTTATATGGTCCTTGGAAAGCGTGATCGTCTCTATAAACTCTTCTTCAAATTGACTCGTTGAGATGTGAGCGCCCAAAACGTCATAAACAGCTGAGTGGCCTATATATTCATGACCATTACCATCCAATCCTACCCGATTTACCCCTATGCAGTAGGTCATATTCTCGATAGCACGAGCTTTGAGCAAGGCATCCCACGCTGCTATTCGTTTCTTTGGCCAATTGGCTGTATAAATGAGAAGATCATAATCGTTGGTGTTTCTGGCCCACACGGGAAACCTGAGATCATAGCAGATTAGCGGGCATATCTTCCACCCTAGATAGTCTAATTCCAATCGTTTCGTCCCTGCTGTATAAACCTTGTGTTCTCCTGCCAGGGTAAATGTGTGTTTCTTATCATAAGTGCGGAATGTTCCATCGGGAAACACAAAATATAGTCGGTTATAGAAATTCCCTTCATCCTTGACCATAACACTCCCAGTGATGGCGCTTTCTTTTTCCCTGGCCAGGTTTTGCATCCATTTAAGGGTTGGACCTTCTTTTTCTTCGGCCAGAGTCTCAGGGTTCATAGAGAAACCGGAGGTAAACATCTCGGGAAGGATAATGAGTTGAGTTTCTTCCGAAATATTTCTAATTTTTTCTGAAAACAGCCCTCTATTAGCCACCGGGTTTTCCCAATGCAAGTGACTTTGAATCATAGTGATGGTAAGATCTTTCAGCATAGAAATGAATAATTAAAATGTAAGCTTATCCCATACGGGTTAGCTTAATAGGTCTACAATAGCCTTGACCCCCTGCATTCTAGCATGTTCCAGGGCCCGATTCCCCTTGTCATCTCTAATTTCAGGATTTGCACCTCTCTCTAACAAAAGTTCGACCAAGGCCGGGTGGTTAAAGGTAGCCGCAAAAATTAGAGCCGTGGCTCCATTGAAATTAGTAAGGTTCACATCAGCTCCATTTTCAATCAATAATTCGGCTAGATTCTTAAATCCCTTGAAGCAAACCCCCATCAAGGCCGTATTCCCCACAGCATCTTGGGTATCGATTTGCTGAGGATGCTTTAGAATAGCCTTCGCTATTTCCTCGTTTCCATAATAGGTTGCCAATAAGAGGGGAGTAGATCCTCTTTGGTCCTTTTCAGTTACCCATTCAGGATGAGCGTTCAACTGTGCCTCAACTTTGGCAACATCATCATTTCGTATGGCATCAAATAAGGCTTGACTCATAATTCTATTTATTACTAAAGCGGAACAGTAAAGGTACCATTCCGCTTTAAGTTCAACAACTAAATTTAATTATAAAAAGAGACAAGTAAAAGATTCAGGATCATTCTGATCCACTCTTTCTACGTTCCATATTATGTTCAGTCTAAATCGAAGCGATCCAGGTTCATTACTTTAGTCCATGCACCCACGAAATCCTGGATAAACTTTTCATTTCCATCTTCATAGGCATACACCTCGGCAATAGCCCGTAATTCCGAATTGGAACCAAAGATCAAATCTGCTCTTGTTCCCATCCATTTCGCTTCACCTGAAATCCGATTTCTACCTTCGAAAAGGTTATCATTTTGTCCTATCGATTTCCAGGTAGTGCTTAAATCCAATAAGTTCACGAAGAAATCATTGGTCAATGTTTCGTGATTTTTCGTAAATACACCATGTGTGGTTCCGTTGTAATTGGTATTCAGTACTCTCATTCCGCCTACCAGCACAGTCATTTCAGGAACTGTAAGTGTCATTAATTGAGCTTTATCCACCAGAAGTTCTTCGGCTGAAGCCACTTCACCTTCCTTCAAGTAATTTCTAAAGCCATCCGCAACGGGTTCAAGATGGGCCATAGATTCCACGTCTGTCTGATCCTGTGAAGCATCACCTCGACCCGCACTAAAAGGCACTGTGATTTGGTGTCCTGCGTTCCGGGCCGCTTCTTCTATTCCAGCCGAGCCACCCAAAACTATTAAATCTGCCAACGATACCGCCTTATCTCCAGTTTGCTGGCTATTAAACTCTTTCTGGATCGCCTCTAAGATCTCAAGCACTTTTGCCAATTGAGTAGGATTATTCACTTCCCAATCCTTCTGTGGTGCCAGACGAATTCGGGCTCCGTTCGCACCGCCACGCATGTCGGAACCTCTGTAGGTAGAGGCAGAAGCCCAAGCGGTTGAAACCAGTTGAGATATCGTCAAGCCTGACGCCAGCAATCTTCTTTTCAACTCTGCTACATCCGAATCGTCAATAAGTTGATGTGAGTTCATTGGAACGGGATCCTGCCATAAAAGTTCTTCTGTAGGAACTTCCGGGCCTAAATAACGGCTCACCGGCCCCATATCTCTGTGCGTTAATTTAAACCATGCTCTAGCAAAGGCATCTTCGAAGGCTTCGGGATTGGCATGAAAATGTTGAGAAATCTTGAGATAGATAGGATCCTTTTTTAGTGCCATATCTGCCGTGGTCATCATGAGTGCCTGGGTCTTTGAGGCATCTCCTACTTGGGGAGCTCTCTTTGCATTAGATGCCTCCGTAGGTGTCCATTGGTATGCTCCTGCGGGGCTCTTTGTTAATTCCCAATCGTAATTTAAAAGTACATCGAAATAATCGTGATCCCATCGGGTAGGATTAGGTGTCCAGGGGCCTTCGATTCCACTGGTAATAGCATCCTTGCCCTTACCTGTACCAAAAGTACTTAGCCAACCTTGGCCTTGGGCTTCTATACTGGCTCCTTCCGGTTCCGGGCCCACATGCTTATCATCTCCAGCGCCATGGGCTTTACCGAAGGTATGACCCCCAGCAACCAGGGCTACGGTCTCTTCATCATTCATGGCCATTCTTCCAAAGGTCTCACGGATATCTATAGCAGATCCAAGCGGATCTGGTTGTCCGTTAGGACCTTCCGGATTTACATAGATCAATCCCATATGAGCGGCTCCTAGAGGTTTTTCTAGCTCTCCGGCTTTCATATAACGCTCTTCATTTCCTAACCAGGTAGTTTCGGAACCCCAATAAATGTCTTGTTCTGGCTCCCAAAGGTCCTCTCTACCCCCGGCAAAACCAAAAGTCTTAAAGCCCATGGATTCCAGGGCACAATTACCAGCAAGTAGCATGAGATCTGCCCAGGAAATTTTTTTTCCGTATTTCTGTTTGATAGGCCAAAGAAGGAACCGGGCCTTGTCGAGATTCCCGTTGTCCGGCCAACTGTTTAGTGGCGCGAAACGTTGGTTTCCGGTATTTCCTCCACCACGGCCATCGGATACCCTATAGGTTCCCGCGCTATGCCAGGCCATTCTAATAAAAAGTCCCCCATAATGCCCATAATCCGCAGGCCACCAATCCTGAGAATCGGTCATAAGTTCAACAAGGTCCTTTTTAAGGGCTTCGTAATCTAATTTTGCGAATTCTTCGGCGTAGTTAAATTCCTTTCCCATGGGGTCGGACTTTGGAGTGTGTT
>JBCBDM010000110.1:0-12457 GCA_038529705.1 Bacteroidota bacterium | reverse complement strand
TCAATGAAGGGCGTTGGGGCACAGACTTTAACATCTACAACAGTCGTATTTTTAACTGGCAGTATTACCTTAACAATAATCAAGATTTAAGAAATGCTCTTTTCCCGTCTCAGGCCAATCAGAATATTTCTGATATTGTCATGGAAATTACGGATACAGACATACAAAGACCCGGGCACGGAATTATCAGGGATCGGTTCCGTAGCAATGATTCTCCTAGTAGTAGGGATTTGCCTGTTACTACCTTCAATCCCGAACATGAATATTCCAGAGAGCTTAGTACGTCCATTGGTGATTTATTTCGTCGACGTTTGAGTCAAATTCAGGCGTTGGGGCAAATCTACGGACAGTCCGGAGTGTTAGATAGGGAAGACCCGGCTTCCAATGATTTCAGTCGCATTGATGACAGCGGAAGGAATGCAGCGGCCATTCAACAAATGCAAGGGCCATTGCGATTGCATAACAATGATGACTGGAGGCGGTTTTTGCTTCAGAAATATCGGAATATGGTTTCACCCCCTGCAGGAAGTAGTGCAACACCCGTAACGCCTAGCGAAGCTTTTTCAGCACTTATAAATATTCTTTTTACCTATTTACAAGCTTTTACGGTACATGTACGGTATACGAACGTTTACGAGATAGGCGACAATTATTTGAACAGGGATTTTCCCAGAGCACTTACGGGCCAACTATTACATGACTGTGGGGTTTATGCTTTGCGCGTGGCTTATATGCTTTCTTTGGTGAGAAATGAACTCAATCTCAATTTCAGGTTCGTTAATTTGCCTGAGCACATTGGATTGGTGATTTACGGAGGAAATGTTCCTTCCCTCATTGTTAATAATGACCATTTTATGGAGCTTTCTCCCGCGACCTGGGCCAGGATTCAAGCAAACTGGAGGTCCAGAAATTCTCAGAGCCCCACAACAGACGATCAATTTGTAGGAGAGATGGAGGCGGTTAATTTTGTATTCGACAGTACGGCCGATATACCCTTCAGAGTGGATGATGTGCCCGCTATGAATGAACATGCTACGCAATCCCGAAATCGATTATATGCCTTTTATCGACAGTTAGTACGACAACCGATTTTGGGAAGTGCTTCGAACGACAGGCAAAACAGGTATTATCTATTTGGACAACGATATCGGGATGCCATAGAGCAAAGGCGAACCATGTATAATGAACATACGGTTCCTTATTGGAACGTTACCGGACCCGAGGCTTGGAACCGTTTTATGGTCCAGCTCAATGCCAGTAGTACCAATGGTACCATCGATGCCGATCGATTGGTGGAATTATTAACAGACTTTGAAGTAGAAAATGAGGAAGCGTTAATGGATTTGGTCGATGCCTTCGAGTTGATACAACGACAGGAAGAGCAAATTAGAACCATACTACAGGATAATCCTGATCTTGTGGCAAATGGAGTCGCCATTTCGGATGGCCTCCGGGCTGAAAGAGTATTTGCATACGGCTGGGAAAATTATAGGTCTACATTGTTCAACGCTATTAGAGATTTCATGGCTCAATCGGGCCAAGACCTGACGATAACCCAAGTGTTGGATAGAGTTACTCCCCCTTTTATACCCGTGGGTGAAAATAGTATTTCAAGAGACTATTAGCGCCTAATCAAGGATTTTTTGAAATGGAGGAATGCTGTTATAGTCCAACCAATACGGTAACCTTGCCCAGAATAAGTTTAATCACACTGTTCTTGAAATGTCCTAATTTAATAGAAGAAACACCCGCCTTGTGCAAGGAGGTCATCACAACCAGGTCTTTCTGGCTTTTCAGCAGGAGCTCGTATTCCTCCGCACTAATCACACCAGTGGCAAGTAGCTCTGTCCAGCGCTTTAGTTTCGCTTTGGAACTGTTGAAGAAGAGGGTAACATCATCCTTGATGTTTTCACCTTCCTGACCGAATTTGTCCTTTATCAAGTTTAGGACATCGTTCTTTAGTTCTTTGAAGAGTTTTTCAAAATCCATGATCTTCGGTTTAATTGATTACTGTGTTTATTATTTGAAGGAGGGCACTTTCTGCTTGTTTGTCCTTTTTCGATTCATAGTCTACCATAAGATCGAATTGTTTGGATATTTCAGGAGTAAATTCCTCAATGAACTCGGAGCTCATCGTTCCCTGGGCTTCCCAGGTTGTAAAGAAACTTTGCAAGGCAGATGTTTCACTGTTCAAAAGCCCCCACATCTTTTGCATAATGACATTTCTTTCCTTGGTCTTTTCATAAATCAACATCTTCTGAAGTTGCTGTTGCAACTCTGTTATGCTTTCTATATTCTCCGAATACGGAGTTGTAGCCTTATCGAATAAACTTTCCACCATGACTTTAGTGGCAACGGTTTCGGTAAGTGTATAGTGATCGTAATAACTTGCGCAAGAGAAACATAGTAAACTCAACGACAAGAGTAATAAATTGAACTTAGTTTTCATAGTACAGGTTTTAGCTTTGTTATTCGATTTCTTCAGTACGGTATAAAAAGGATAACACCATCTTACCGTCCTTTGTCTTTGATAGCTGTTGTATAGGCCTTTTACTATTGCCCACTGTCAATTGCTGTAAGAGCTCGCTCTGTGAAAATTTCGAGAGGTTGTTTTTGGCTATTTCCAGGGTTACATGAGTCATGATCTTAACTGTAATTTTCTATTATTATTGTTTTTTTCAAAGCTACCTTACTCCCTTGGGCCATTCAAGAGGGCTTTCCCTAAATATGCTAAAGTGTTTTTACAGAGCGCTTTAAGGAATGTTCCAGTGAAAAGGATAGGAAAAACCCTAATTGGAAAAACAGTATTTTCCCCTTTTATCGATGTTAATGTTGCATAGCCCTTACGGTTTTCCTATTATTGGAATACTATTAACCCATTAAATTTTAACTTATGCCGAAGCCATCAAACTGCATTCCGGTTGCTGATGCAAAACAACTACAGGCCAATTGGATGTCTACAAGAGCTGTTGATATTGAACGTGGAATGGGCAGCAAAGATGTTTGTGCCGTCACCTTCAATATTGATCAATTACAAGAATTTATCGATTATGTGAAGGATGGAAGTTCATCACCCAACCCTGGAATTCGTATTTATTTTGCGGCTTATGATGATGAGAAATCGGACAAGGCGACTTGTTTTCTTTGTCCCACCACCAGTGATGCAGCTAGTGCTGATAATGATTATTCTATGGAACCTTTGAATCTAGGAAGTGGGCTTTGGCCTCCTCGTAATTATTAAATTGGATTATTTACAACAATATTTAACAACTTCTGTTCCAATTAAAGTGTTGGAGTTGTCCTCCGCAATTATTGGTACATACTATATACAGAAAAAAGGAGATAAAACAATAATGAGATATTTTGTTTTATTTCTATGGATTTCATTTATCATTGATGCTATTGGTGCGTATGCGCCAATAGCATATTTTTCTGATTACCGCTATTTCTCCTTCGTGAAGGATACTCTTTGGTCAAATAATGCATGGCTTTACAATGTCTATATCATTCTTAGCTTCAGCTTTTATTTTTGGTTCTTTTCGAATTATATTAAAGGTCAGGTCTGGAAGAAAACAGTCTTAGTACTCATTGTAGCATACATAATTACGACAGTTATCAATTTAATCTACAGCGAAATATTTTTTGTCGCTTATTCAAAATATTCGACAGTTGCCGGAACGTTACTACTAATTTTTTGCATAACGCGATTCTATATAGAGTTACTCAAAAGCGAGGTCTTGTTAGTTTTGAAGAGGTTCATGCCTTTCTACATTTCTCTTGGGGTATTGGTTTTCTATTTATGTATTACCCCTTTGGAAATATTTTCTGAATATTTTAAGAGTAAGCATAATTTGTTTGTTAGATTGCATATCAATGTACTGCTCATCGCAAACATCTTTATGTATGGCACTTTTATACTAGGTTTTTTATTATGCAAAAAGAAGAAATCTTATTAATCCTATACTTTATAGTTGTAATCTTCATCCTAGTAGGGTTTGTTGTGATTTTTTTGGTGGCATTTCTGAGGAGAAAGAATAAATTTATCATTGAACGCCTTGAGGCACAGCAAAGATTCGAAAAAGAACTCGCAAATTCCCAGTTAGAAATTCAGGAACAAACCTTTAAGAATATTGCCTGGGAACTTCATGATAATGTAGGACAGTTACTTTCTGTGGCTAATCTTCAATTGAATATGCTGGCCAATACCCCTACCGAAAATATGGAGGAACAGATCCATGAGACCAAAGAGGTGATTGTAGCTACCGTGGAAGAAGTGCGCTCCCTTTCCAAAACATTGAATACAGAGGTGATATTGCACAATGGGCTGGTTAAATCGGTACAGGTCGAGCTAGAACGTTTCAACAGGTTGAACTTTCTTCAGGCCGACCTTAAGATTGAAGGGAAAGAAAGGAGTATGAAAAGTGAGGATGAAATCATAATTTTTAGAATACTTCAGGAATTCTTTTCTAATGTGATCAAACACGCAAGGGCAAAGAAATTATTTGTACATTTATATTATACAAGCACGGGACTTGAAATTAGGGCAGAAGAGGATGGCGTAGGATTTAACACCGCAAAGAAAAGTCATAGTTCCGGCTTGAGGAATATGAAAAGCAGGGCAAAGCTGTTGGGTGCGAGCTTCGAACTGACTTCCGAAATTGGAAAAGGCACCCAACTATACTTGCAATATCCCTACTAACTCAATGAGCAACCCTAAAAAATATACCATTGGAATTGTTGATGACCATCTGCTATTTGGCAGTTCTCTTGAAAAGCTGATCAATTCCTTTTCCGAATTTTCCGTGTTATTCAAAGCCCGAAATGGGGTGGAGTTACAAAAGGAATTAGAGCAACAAAAGAGCCTTCCGGATATTGTTTTGCTGGATATTAACATGCCGGTAATGAATGGCTTTGAAACTGTAAAATGGCTTAGCGAAAACCACCCGGCCATCAAGGTACTGGCCCTTTCGGTGGAGGATAACGAAAAGACTATTTTGAAAATGATCCGGGAAGGAGCCAAGGGGTATTTCCTGAAAGATATTCACCCGGATGAATTAAAACAGGCGTTGTTGGTTGTGATGGATAAAGGATATTATTATTCTGAAAAGGTCACCTCTACGATGGTCAATGCTCTGAATCCAAGTAGCAAGGAGGCCAACATACAACTCAAAGAAAATGAGCTCACATTTCTTCAATTGGCCTGCTCGGAAATGACCTATAAAGAGATTGCAGACGTTATGAATCTAAGTCCGAAAACCATCGATGGGTATCGTCAGGAGCTCTTCAACAAGCTTCGCATTAAAAATCGTGTGGGACTGGTGATCTATGCTTTAAAAAATAATTTTATCGAACTTTAACTACAGGCATTCCAGATAGGGTCATCCGGAGTTGGGGCCACAATTTGCAGAGGTTCCTTCTTTACAGGATGCAAGAAGCGCAGTGCTCTGGCATGTAAATGAATGCTCCCGTCTTTATTACTTCGATCCGAACCGTATTTGAGATCACCTTTAATGGGGCAGCCCATTGCGGACAATTGTGAACGTATTTGATGGTGCCTGCCAGTTTCAAGCCCAACTTCCAAAAGGAAATAACTATTCAATTTCTTTTTCACCCGATAGGAAAGAATGGCTTTTTTACTATCAGGAACCTCCTTTAAGTGCGCATAAGACTTGTTCTGTTTTGGGTTTCTTTTGAGGAAATGAATTAAGGTATCTTCGGTTTTATTCGGACTATTTTTAACGACGGCCCAATAGGTCTTTTGGGTCTGGCGCTCTGCAAACTGCTTATTTAATCTACTCAAGGCCTTGGACGTTCTGGCGAATACTACAATGCCACTGGTAGGGCGGTCCAAACGATGCACGACCCCCAGGAAAACCGCCCCTGGCTTGTTGTATTTTTCGGCGATATATCGCTTTGCAACTTCGGAAAGGGGAGTGTCTCCGGTTTTATCTCCCTGCACAATATCTCCGGGACGTTTGTTTACTACCAGGAGATGGTTATCTTCATATAGAACCTGAAGGTTAGAGCTCGTACTATGTTGTTTACTTGCTGAAATCTGAAACTCGGATTAAGGACCTAATATTGCTCCGATTCATTCGGAAAGTCACCACTCTTAACATCTTTGATATAACCTGTAAAAGCATTGGTCATTTCAGTATATAGATCCAGATACCTGCGAAGAAAACGCGGATTGAATTCATGGGTCATACCAATCATATCATGTGTTACCAACACCTGACCGTCTACACCACCTCCGGCTCCGATCCCAATGATAGGAATGGTAAGGCTTTCTGCAATTTCCTGGGCCAATTTGGCCGGAACTTTTTCAATTACGATCGCGAAACAACCTGCTTTTTCCAGCATGAGGGCGTCTTCCTTTAGTTTTTCGGCTTCATCCTTGTCCTTGGCTCGTACCGTATAGGTTCCAAATTTGTAGATGGATTGTGGCGTAAGGCCTAAATGCCCCATGACGGGAATCCCTGCATTTAAAATGCGTTTTACAGATTCCTTGATCTCTTTTCCTCCTTCTACCTTAACAGCATGGGCTCCACTTTCCTTCATAATTCGAATAGCAGATCGCAGCGCTTCTTTGGGGTCGCTTTGATAACTTCCGAAGGGAATATCTACCACCACCAGACTTCTCTCTATACCTCGAATCACCGAGGACGCATGATAGATCATTTGATCCAGAGTAATGGGAAGGGTGGTTTCGTGTCCTGCCATGACATTAGAGGCCGAATCTCCCACCAATATCACATCTATCCCAGACCCATCTACAATTTTGGCCATGGTGTAGTCGTAGGCGGTAAGCATTGATATTTTTTCCCCATTTTGCTTCATATCCACCAGGGTTTTGGTAGTGATGCGCTTGTATTCTTTTTTTGCTATCGACATTTTTAAGATAAATTAACATGTAAAAGTACTAATTTTGAAATCAATCTTTAACCAAATTATCATGAAGGCATTACTTTTTATCGGCGGTCTTTTTATCGCAATATCAGGAGCAGCACAGAGCACTTTTTCTGAGGTCGACGCCAAACAGATCATCAACACCTTTTTTGAAGGTTTTCATACGGGCGATACGACTATGATGAAGTCCGTGATGGCAGCGGATATAGTGATGCAAACCGCATATGCCAATAAATCCGGAGAACATAAAGTGCACACCGGAAATGCTCAGGATTTTGTGAATTCGATCGGGAGTAGGCCTGAGACCCAAAAGTGGGAAGAACGATTACTGGACTATCGAGTGCAGATCGACGGAAATCTGGCTCATGTTTGGACTCCCTATGAATTCTGGCTCAATGGAGAGTTTAGTCATTGTGGAGCGAATGCCTTTACCCTTGTAAATACGGACAGTGGCTGGAAGATCTTACACCTTATAGATTCCCGGCGAAGGTCCAGTTGCGGAAAGTAATAGACGTTTCGGCAGCACTTACATTAATCTTCCTCGTTAACTTTTCCGAGGAAACGATTTTCTTCATTTTGTAAGTATTCTACTAAAAATGCTACCAAAGGTTTGTTAAAGCAATACTGGCTGTTGCCAATCAATATATACACGATGAAGAATTTTAAAATAAAGATAGGGATCCTTTTTATGCTGTCCGGCTTCCTATTATCTTGCGGATCAGACGATGATATACTAGCGTATCATGGGTATAACGATGTTGCCGATGGAGTGGTTGAAATTTCCACAGTAGTGCGTGCTATTGAAGATAATGAAGCGGCCTCGGAGGTAAATTTCAATTCGAACCTGTTATTCCTAGGTAATTTGGAAAATATGTAATAGACCTTTCTTAGGTTGTGCAATCATACAGTATCCCCGAGGAATAATCTTTATGGCTGTTTATACTGATGGGCCGCAACCGCAGACCCATACTTTTTCTGAACAGCTGGCGAATCCTCAAATAATATGCGAACTTGATTATCCCAATCTCGGATAATGTCGAAATAACTGGTGTTCACCACAGACATAATCTGTCCGCAATCGTTGCAAATATGGGTTGAATATTCCAGGAAATAATGAGCAAACTCGTGGAAGGCCACCACTTTAAGGATTTCTGCGTCCAATTGAGCCATCCAATTTATGTCAATGGCGATTACCTGGTCATTAGCGTCCCTTCGAAGCATTCCAAGGGTGGAACCATCTTCAGAAACCGTTAAGGTGTTGACAATATCAATGCTTTGTAGCTTAAACAACTTATCGTGAACATCGATATCGTATTTTTTACAGATATCAAAGAATTCGTTGAGTAACGGTTGGAGTCGGCCATCGATCTGCACATTCTGGGCGGATGCAGGCAGGATAGCAACAAGTAGCAGCATAAGTAGGAACAACTTCTTCATGGGTACAGTAGGTTTTATTTTCGATTAAATATAATAATTAATCGATTAAAGGTAAATTAACACGATAAAATGCAAATAATTGCATATTATATGTTAAAATTTACGGATTACCCGTATTTTCTTACAAAATCGATTAAAAATAGAGTTGTTGGAGAGTGTTGTGTGCCTGAGTATATAACTATCGAACTAAAGGTTTATTGCGAAATGGATATAATTGACAGCAGAATAAGGGATAACATCCATAAAACAAGGAATGTTTCCTGGTAGTAAATAGAAGAAAACAATGGCAGGTTAGTAGGAATCCTCTTAGCAGTCACTAATATTTACTTGAACCGCCAGTCCTCCTTCACTAGTTTCCTTATATTTTGAAGTCATATCTTTTGCTGTTTCCCACATCGTAGCTATCACTTTGTCCAGAGGGATCTTGGCCTGAGACGGATCGAGGTCGAGGGCCATCTCACAGGCGTTGATGGCTTTAATTGCACCCATTGCGTTCCGTTCAATACAAGGTATTTGTACCAATCCGGCAATGGGGTCGCAGGTAAGACCTAGATGATGTTCCATGGCTATTTCGGCGGCGGCCAACACTTGCTCGGGAGTTCCTCCCATAAGCTCTGTAAGAGCACCCGCTGCCATAGCAGAGGATACTCCAATTTCCGCCTGGCATCCTCCCATGGCGGCCGAAATGGTGGCTCCTTTTTTAAACAGACTACCAATTTCCCCGGCAACTAAGAGGAACTTTTTCACATCGTCAAAGTTGCCATCGTGATTCTCAATGACCAGAAAGTACATTAGAACCGACGGAATGACACCGGCACTTCCGTTGGTAGGAGCCGTTACTACCCGTCCCAAAGATGCGTTTACTTCATTCACAGCCAGGGCGAAACACGATACCCATTTTAGGATCTGTCTAAATTTCACTTTTGTATCTCGAATAGACTCCAACCATTCAATAGAACTGTTATAGTGGGTGTCCCCTTTTAGTTTTTCATGGGTTTCGAAAGCCCGCCTCACCACGTTGAGTCCTCCTGGCAGGATACCTTTTGTATGACAACCGGTGTACATACTGTTAAGCATTACCTCCCAAATAGCCCTCAGCTTCGTATCGATCCTGTCCGGGTCTCTTAAGGAAAGCTCGTTCTTGTAAACGAGCTCGCTGATGCTTGAGTTTTCGGAATGGCAATACTCCAGTATTTGACTGGCTCTCTCTATGGGAAAAGGAAAGCTACTAAACTTTTCGGTTTGTCGTTGTGCCCGTTTACGTTCTTTCTGCACCACAAAGCCACCCCCTATGGAATAATAGGTAGCACTTTGCTTAGCCCCATTTCTAAGCGTTGCTTCAAAAGTGATACCGTTGGGATGGAACTCAAGGAACTTTCTATTGAACTTAATGTCTTCAGAAAAAGAAAAAGGGATCTTCTTTTCAGAATTGAGTAGTAAGGTGTTCGTTGTTTTTAGTGCCTCAATGGCCTTTGGAATGTCTTCGATGGGAAAGGTAACAGGGTCTGTACCCATAAGCCCCATGACTACGGCAATGTCTGTAGCATGTCCTTTACCGGTAAGTGATAAGGAACCGTATAGTTGGACGGATACCTGAGCAACCCCAGTGAACTGTTCCATTTGTTGCAGTCGTCCAATCCAGCTTTTAGCAGCCCGCCAAGGGCCCAGGGTGTGAGAACTTGAGGGGCCTACTCCTATTTTCAGCATATCGAAAACACTAATGCTTTCCATGGGTTAGTTGTTTAGCGGGGTAAAAATAATATTTACCTGAACATATTGGAATAATAATCTGTGAACTTTTGAGGTTCACTATCTATTTTACTTGTTGTGAATTACTATTGCCTTCTATTAGCCAGGAGAGGAGGAGGTTCCCCATTGAAAGGATTCCACCTGCTAATACTTTTGGCTCCCATTCCCGCTGCTTTTATTACGGCGCGATCTCCGTAGCGCTCTCTCATAAGGTCCATAGCCTGGTAAAGATTAATAATCTTGTCATTATCGTCGAAGAGATCGATCTGATGACCTCCTTCTACCAAATGACTAAAGCGGACACCGACCAAACGGACCAACATTCTACGCTGATATAATTTTTTGTAGAGTTCCATCACTACAGGTAGGATCTTATGGTCTGCAGAGCTGTAGGGAATTCGTTTTTGTTGTGTATAGGTTTGGAAATCGGAATACCTGATTTTAAAAGTTACACAAGCTGTTAACTTATTGCCTCGGCGCAATTGATAGATCAGGTTTTCGGCCATGGCGATAATAATACTCTCGAGTTTCTTTACATCGGTAGTATCTCGATCGAAGGTACGTTCTGTGGAGACTGATTTGCGCTCGGCGTATTGGATGACAGGTGAATTATCAATGCCATTTGCTTTTTTCCATATTACTTGTCCGTTCTTTCCAAATACTTTGGCCATCATTTCAATGGGCATTTCTTGTATGGTATGGATGCGTTTAATACCCAAATCGCATAATTGGCGATAGGTTACCTTTCCTACCATAGGTATTTTGGAAACGGAGAGAGGAGAGAGGAAGGGTTTTTCGGTGCCGTGTCCTACATGGATTTGATTGTTGGGTTTAGCCTCTCCGGTAGCGATCTTGGAAACCGTTTTATTGAGCGACAGGCCAAAAGAGATGGGAAGTCCTGTTTCCTTGATGATGCGTGCACGTAATTCGGAAGCCAGTTTATGACAACCAAAGAATTTATCCATTCCGGTAAGGTCGATATAGAATTCATCTACAGAAGTTTTTTCATATAGGGGGACACTTTCTTTGATAACATCGGTAACCATGTTTGAAAATTTGCTGTAAATGCCCGAGTTTCCCCTTACTATAATAGCCTCAGGGCATAGTTGTTTAGCCATTCGCATAGGCATGGCAGAGTGAATTCCGAAGCTACGTGCTTCATAGCTGCAAGAGGCAACAACCCCTCGGTCTGTAGTACCACCTATGAGTACCGGTTTGCCTTCCAGCTTACTATCCAAAAGACGTTCACAGGACACAAAGAAGGTGTCCAGATCCATATGGACTATGCTGCGGTTGTTGTTCATTTTTGGATGTTAGTTCAAGTACATTTGAACTGCGGAAGCAATTTTTCAAATTTTGTATCAAAAACTTCTAAGACTCTTACAACTGTGTCTCCAATGGCTTTTTTAAGAGGGCAGTAAGCCACTCGCTCCCTTTTTCAGCGAGTTGTTCTCTTTGATTTTGAATCCATTTTTTGATAGCAATTTCTGAATTCACGGCTTTCGAAATATTGGTAAACCTGGTACAGAATGCTAGTTCTAATGGCCTTTTGTACTTGGTACCCTTTCGTTTTCCATGATGATGCTCGCTGAGACGCTTAGCCAGATTGGACGTAATGCTAGTGTAATGTGTGTTATCGGCACATTTTAAAACGTAGACATAATATGATTTCATAGGGTGATAATTTTCAATGTTCAATTCTCAATTCTCAATTCTCAATGTTCAATTCTCAATGTTCAACTTCGACCTTTGTTCTTCCAACTTTCGACTTCGGTGTTTGGACTTTGTGTTTCTCCACATTCTTGTATCGTTTTCCATGCATTCTGGTGGTAACACTCCCTTCCGCATATCTGGGATCTTCTATAATGGGTAATCGCTCCATCTTTGAAACTTCAATAGTGACACAGTCAAATTCTTCCATTACTTTTCCGGTAATTCGATATACTCCTTTTCCACGAAAACGATACTTAGAAGCAACAGGGGGGAAGTGAACCGTATCAATAAAATCGCCATCCTGGTCTAAAAAGGTCCCGAAGTGCATCCGCTTCCCGTTTGCGGTTGTAGTATTTTTTGTGGTGACCAGATAGCCATCGATGGCGATATACTTTTCTATAAAATGCTGTAGATGTCGGGCCCTTAGGTTACCGGTTGGAGGCTCTGTAAGCAATTCGAATGGATTACAAAGCGGATATCCTAGCAATTCTATTTCATCAAAGGCATCCTCTAGTTGGGTGTTGGGGAGGTTGGGGGTCTTGTAATTTACTTTTTCAGCTTTAAAAAGAATAAGTTTATTCTCTTCAAAGGTGACCTTGTTGATCTTCATATGTGCCTCCCACAATAATTCTCGTTTATTTCTTTGTGT
>JBCBDM010000109.1:0-12555 GCA_038529705.1 Bacteroidota bacterium | reverse complement strand
CCACGGCCATGAGGTATATTTTTCCTCTACAGTCAAACAGGTCTACCCCTACTACCTGGTATGGGTAATTTTGGATTTCCATTGGTATCAATATGATGGTCTTAGCCTTTATTTTTGCGCCATTGCTAGCAGAGAATTTAAGCCCGATAATTCTCATACTATTGGCTTTAGGTATTTTAGTCTCAGCTGTTTCCTTAAAAAGTAATGTTCTGTTTGTTTCTAGTATTTTTATAAATATTTCAGGTATTATAACTTTCAAAGTTGACTGGGAACACCAATCGTTAATACTAGGTTCAATATCTTTAATCGCTGTTGCCATACCTGGTCTTATTATGATGAATCGATATAAGCGTAGAAATAAACAGAGTGATTTGGACTAGGTACGTATGACAAAAAAAACGAATTTTAAAGCGCTAGATCCTATACTACATTCTCAATTGAGATTGACCATAGTCTCATATTTAATGAGTACAGAATCTTCGGATTTTAATGAAATAAAAAGAATAACCAAGGCAACCTCAGGAAACATCAGTATACAACTAAAGAAATTACAGAAAGTGGGCTATATACTATTAGAAAAAGGATTTTTAAACAATTATCAACATACTTCTATAAAAATAACGAAAAAGGGAATCATCGCATTTGAAAATTATGTCCAGGCATTAAAAGACTATATCGAATAATTTTTTTTCCGATCTACTTTATAAAATAAACTAATTTATTATGAAAACATTTATCATTTATCTGACTCTATTAATCATGGGTAGCAACCCACTTTCTGCATCCAATCAAGACCCGCTTAACAACATTCAAGAACGCATCTATGACGCCTTTGTAGAATGCAACATAAAAAATAGCCTTACACCCTTAACCGATGTTGAAAATGATTTGAAACAAACTAAATTAAAAAGTCAACAAGGTTTAGTGGAATATTGGCAAGCATATCTGGACTATTACAAGGCCATATATTTTCTCAAACACAGTAAAAAAAAGGAGGCAGAAAAGACCTGTGATCAGGCCATCGAACTTTTAGAAAACCTAAAAAACAAGAGTTCCGAAGACTATGCCTTATTGGCAATGATTCAAAGTTTTAATATTCAGTTCAAGGGTTTTAAAGCCATGTTTATATCTAGCAAGGTAAACAGGAATGCTAAAAAGGCTATTGCATTGAATCCCGAAAATCTAAGAGCATATTATGTTTATGCCAGCCACGATTTTTATACTCCAGCCAGATATGGTGGCGGTAAAAAGGCAGAAAAGTTATTATTAACAGCCATTGATTTACCATCGCAGCAAATCGAAAATGCCTATTTGCCTTCTTGGGGAAAAGTTGAAACATACGAACTACTTGTAAAGCATTATATAAAAGTTGAAAAAAAGAATGAGGCGAAGAAGTTTCTAAAACAGGGATTAGAGGAATTTCCAGACAGCTATATACTTAAGGAATTAGCCACGAAGTTGATTTAGTGAAGTCATGAAATACCTTAAATTTTTGTTGCTTTTTATTCCCCTGTTTGGCAAGGCCCAATCCAAGACTATAATGGGTAAAATAATAGATGAAAACGGCCCTATTTTAGCCGCGAACGTCTATTACAAATCCAATCCTGCTTTGGGCACCACAAGTGACATAGAGGGGTTTTTTAAACTTATTATTACCAACAGAAAAGACACCTTGGTGGTTTCTTATATTGGCCATGAAAAATTGAACATTCCGTTCATGGAATTAAAACGAAATGAGATCAACATTTTCAAACTCAAGGTTAAATCTGATGTGCTTAATGAAATAGTAATAAAGGGTAGAGATCCTATTTCACAGCAGTTCTCTGTGGTAAAATTAAATAAAATGGATATTTATCTCAACCCAGTTGCTCAAGGCGATCCCCTAAAAGCCATCACTATTTTACCAGCTTCTACCATAATAGACGAAACAGCAAATCCTTCTTTACGAGGCAGCGATCCAGATCGTACAAGAGTTGTATTAAATGGTGTTCCTATATATAATCCGGTAAGAGCAAGTCAAATCAATAATCAGGGTTTTTTTAGTCTGTTTAACCCAGAATTAATTGATAAACAATATGTCTATGCCAGTAACCCACCTCTTACTTTTGGAAATTCAAGTGCCGGACTCGTAGAAATTCAGACAACCAAAAATCTTGAAAACAACCAACTCAAACTATCTTCTACTCTTGTGAGTACTGGTTTTTTGGTTTCCAAAAAAATCAAAAATCAAAATTCGTTTCTACAGGTGTATGGTAATTATCAGTTCAGTGACGCCTTTATTGGAATTCAAGAGCAAAATTTGCCGGATTTGAGCAACTTTAATACGCTAGATTTTGGCGTGAATCTCGCTTTTGAACTTGACAAAAAGTGGATATTAAATAGTTACACCTATTTTATCGACGAAGCCTTTATGGGTTTTAATGAACGCTTTACGTACCGAGGCCCATTTAATTCCTCGAAAACAAGGGTCTTTTCTGTAAATTCTGTAGACTATGCAAATAGAAATACCTACTTGAGTATGAATACCGGAATAAACTTTGAAAATCAAAATTTTGAATTTGGGAATACCCTATCCGATCAAGAAGCCAAGCAACTCTATTTAAGTCTCAATTACAAAGTTAACTTGGAAAAAATCGATATACAATCTGTCGTTTCAATGGACCAACAATTTAATTCATTTGACGATACTTTTGCCGAGTTCTTTTATGCGCTCTCGCCAGAATCACCTTCATTATCCTCACTGAACAGTTTAGACAATAATGCTTTGGAAGGAGCCATTTATGCCAGTTGGAAACCTGATTCAAAAATCACCTTATCTTCAGGGGTTCGTGTAAACCTACCCACAAAAAGCCAATCATCATTTCTTAGCTGGCAATTTGGGACAAAATATAAAATGAACAACCATCATTCATTGCTACTAAGTGGTGGAAAATATCATAACTATACCACCCCCTCTATTTTTAGACCTCGTTATGATCTTCTTAATAGTGATCAAATCGCCTTAGATTATACATATGAAGAGACGAACACCACAATGACAAGCGCATTGTATTACAAAACCGAAGGGGGTAATCAATTCATTTTAGGAGGAATCCCCATTGATAACATTCAAACTCTTGGATTCGAGATTTTTTTCAAACAACGATTCAATTCAAATCTTAGCTGGTCCGCCTCCTATTCTTACATAGATCAAAATTTACGAATTGGCGATAGCAAATTTGCTGGATTTAGAGATGCAGATTATTTCATAAAATCTACTCTCGAATTTAATCATCCCAAGTGGTTCACGGTTTCATTAAACTGGATTGGTCGCACCGGTTCCAGGTACACCGGTATTGTTTCAGGCGAAACCGATCCCAACTCAGATTTTTTTCGACCCCTATTTTCAAATGAACTCTTTGGTGACCAGTTTAACGATTACAATAGGCTCGATGTAAACATTAATAAATATATTTCATGGAATAATAAGGAATTAGTATTGTTCGCCTCTGTAAATAACCTGCTTAATACCCAAAACCAAAGGCGGGATCAATACAATGAAGATTACACGGCCAGACGTTTTGATCTATTTCAAAAGCGCCTTTTGTTTTTTGGTTTGGTCTGGACTCTTAATTAAATTGCGATGGACAATACTCAAAAAGTTAAAATACACCCATTCTGTACAAGAATAAGCACATCACTTTAAAAAGCGGTTTTCTCTATTGAAAACGAATTCTTATCTCAAACAAACAGTAATGAAGAAAATCACAATCCTTATACTGCTATTAGCATTTAATGCAGCATTGGGTCAAGATAATAGCATTGACCAACCGGTACGAAATTTTGATAAACTCTGGAATAAGTTCAACGATAGGTATGCCAATTTTGAACTCAAGAATGTAAATTGGGATGATATTTATAAAAAATACCGGCCTTTAATTAATGAAAATACTCCGAATGATAGTTTGTTTAAAGTCTGTAATCAAATGCTACTTGAGTTGCAGGATGGACATATCAATTTAATTCAGTATGGAAAAAAAGGCAAGATCATCAATAGAGGAAGTGACGGAAGTCCGTCTACATTTCTTCAAAACTTTCCGCTTTCAAAAAAAGAAAGCCCGAATATCAGTCAATTATTGGAAACAACAGATAAAACATTAAAAGACAATGGTTTTTTAAGATTAGGTGTTTCTGGGAAAGGATCCGTAGCGTATTCAAAATCCAAGGATTACGGTTATCTAAGAATCTTATCTATGGGCAATCTCTCTGTAAGTGAATATAGAAAACACACTGACAATGCCATAAAGGCTTTTAAGAATTTAAAAGGCGTAATAATTGACGTAAGATTTAATGGCGGAGGTGATGATAAAGTCTCTCTTTTAATCGCAAGTCGGTTTGCCGACAAAAGAAGAATTGGATACTATAAAAAAGAAAGAATAAAAGGAACTTCCGAATTTAAAAAAATGAAGACCCAATATGTAGAACCCGCTGGTTCAAATCAATTTACGGGGCCCGTAGTAATTCTAACAAGTGACTTAACGGCAAGCGCGGCGGAAGTTTTTACAATGGCCATGAAAGAACTACCTTATGTTACCACTATTGGAGATAATACAAACGGTATTTTCTCAGATATGTTCGATTTTAAGCTCCCTAACAGATGGTTGGTTACTTTATCGCACCAGCAATATTTTTCAGCCAAAATGAATAACTATGAAGGAAAAGGCATAGCACCAGATATAAAACTTTTGAATGCCCCAGAAGATATTCAAAATGAAATTGACCCATTAATTGAAGTTGGACTTACACATTTAACTAAAAAAACAATAAAGAATCAAGGTGATAAGTAATTCTGCGGTTTTTGATCGCTTCCAAAAAACAGGTAATCTTTAAATCACTGTAAAACAAATAAGCCCCTCATTCCTCAGAAGCTCTTTCTTTTGCCCTGCACTGAGCCTGTCGAAGTGTGCGGGCGGAGAGACTCACTTCGACAATCTCAGTATAAACTTCTCGTCTCTCCTGCATCTAAATGATTAAAATCCTAACAAAACAAAAAAGCCCCTCATTTCTGAGAAGCTCTTTTCTTTGGTGCGGGCGGAGAGACTCGAACTCTCACACCTTGCGGCACTAGATCCTAAGTCTAGCGTGTCTACCAATTCCACCACGCCCGCGATTGTAATGGGGTGCAAATATAAGCAAGATTTATAATTTACAAACAATCTTCTATTTAAATTTACATCTTTTTGTACCTTCGTAATTACATTCGCAGTAGCCCCTGGCGAAGGCGAATTCCTTCAGAAGTAACCTATATGAAAAGTGCAAAATCTTACGTTCAGGAACACCAACAACGATTTATAGACGAACTCATCGAACTCCTTAAAATACCCAGTATTAGTGCAGATTCTGCCTATAAGGACGACGTGATCAAAACAGCCGATGCCATCAAGGCCAGCCTGGAAAAAGCAGGCTGTGACACAGTGGAAATTTGTGAAACACCCGGCTATCCCATTGTCTATGGTGAAAAAATAGTAGACCCTAACCTTCCCACAGTATTGGTGTATGGCCATTACGATGTGCAACCTCCGGATCCACTCGATCTTTGGGACAGCCCACCCTTCGAGCCTGTGATCAAAAAAACGGAACTACATCCGGATGGAGCCATCTTCGCCCGTGGGAGTTGTGATGACAAAGGACAAATGTATATGCATGTGAAGGCTCTGGAATACATGACCGGCACCGGACAACTTCCCTGTAACGTAAAGTTCATGATCGAAGGGGAAGAAGAGGTGGGAAGTGAAAGCCTGGGATGGTTCGTGGAACGCAATCAGGAAAAATTAGCCAACGATGTCATACTCATTAGCGACACCGGAATGATCGCCAATGACATTCCCTCGATTACTACAGGACTACGGGGACTGAGCTACGTAGAGGTGGAATTGACAGGACCCAATCGCGACCTGCACAGTGGATTGTACGGTGGTGCCGTGGCCAATCCTATCAATGTCCTCACCAAAATGATTGCCTCCCTGCACGATGAGAACAATCATATCACCATTCCCGGATTCTATGAGGACGTAGACGAATTGTCTTCAGAAGAAAGAGCAAAAATGGCCGAAGCTCCCTTTAGTAAGGAAGCATATTGTGAAGCCCTGGACATTGAAGATGTATATGGCGAAGAAGGTTATACCACCAACGAACGCAACAGTATCCGTCCTACCCTGGATGTAAACGGAATTTGGGGCGGTTATATAGGAGAAGGAGCTAAAACGGTCATCGCCAGTAAAGCCTATGCCAAGATTAGTATGCGCCTAGTTCCTGATCAGAATTGGGAAACCATCACCCAACTTTTCAAGAATCATTTTGAAAGTATAGCCCCCAAAGGAACGAAGGTAAAAGTGACTCCTCATCACGGAGGACAAGCCTACGTGACTCCTATCGATAGTCTGGGGTATCAGGCGGCTTCCAAAGCTTATGAATCCACTTTTGGCAAAACCCCCATCCCACAACGTAGTGGAGGGAGCATCCCTATTGTGGCGTTGTTTGAAAAGGAACTAAAAAGTAAGACCATCTTGATGGGCTTTGGTCTGGATAGTGACGCCATCCACTCTCCCAATGAACACTTTGGTATTTGGAACTATTTAAAAGGAATTGAGACCATCCCTATGTTCTATCATTATTTTACGGAGATGAGTAAATAATTGGCATGTCCACCGAAGTTTTAACGTAGGTGGGTGTTCCCTCTTTAAACATTTCGAGAGCCTCAATGTTCAAAGAGGGCGCGTCTTCCGCTGTATCCCCCAATCAAGTTGGGGGGATGCCGCTGCAATCGCTAACACAAAAGGTTACTTCCCCTTAACCGAACCATGGAAAAAGAGGCTATATCTTTTTCACGTAGTCTGTAATAATTACGATCTGTTGCCCCTCAACCTTTCCTTCGATGTACGATGAGTTTTCGTGATCCAGGGAAATCCTTCGCACGGCTGTACCCTGCTTAGCCACCATGCTCGAACCCTTTACTTTAAGGTCCTTGATGAGCACCACGTTATCTCCTGCCTTTAGTACGACTCCATTACTATCTCTATGTACCAAGGCTTCGCTTTTATCTTCGGCATCACCTGCAGCCGCAGCCCATTCCAATCGTTGTTCGTCCATATACATGATGTCCAGCAGGTCCTGAGGCCATCCCTCGCTCTTTAAGCGATGTAGCATTCTCCAGGCCATCACCTGAACAGGCGCAGCCGGACTCCACATACTATCATTTAGGCAACGCCAGTGATTAGCATCCCGTTCTTCCGTATCAAATTGCGAAACACAGGTCTTGCAGACCCAAAGAGCAGTATCCGCACCTTCTATATAGACCGGAGTTTTAGGTACTTCATATAAGGACAAGTCTTCCTCATGCCCACAGAGTTCGCATTGGTCTTCAGCCCGTTTTCTTACGTCTCTTTCAACACTCATATTCTAATATTTCCAACAAATATAGCTCAATCCCAAGGATACTTTTTGGATGGGAAACTCGTTATTTTTTAAATTTTTAACCTCTACACTTGTAGAATTAAAATATTTATTCTACATTTGTAGAGTTAATTCTAATCTTGTAGACATGCAACTTTCAAATTCCGAAGAACAACTCATGCAAATCCTATGGAAACAGAAGCGTGCTTTTATGAAGGACCTCATAGATGCTTACGAAGATCCTAAGCCTGCACCCACGACCGTAGCCACTTTGTTAAAGCGCATGCAAGACAAGAAGTTTGTGGACTACAAACAATTAGGTCGATCACGACAGTACTTTCCATTAGTGAAAAAAAGAGATTACTTTTCCAAGCATGTCAATGGACTCATCAAGAACTTTTTTAACGATAGCGCCTCGCAATTTGCTTCGTTCTTTACCCAGGAAACCAATTTAACCCAGGAAGAATTGGAAGACCTGAAAAATATCATCGATCAACAAATCAAAAAAACCAAGTAGTCATGGAACTGTATCTATTGAAATCCGTTGCCTGTCTGGCTATCTTATATGCTTTTTACAAGCTCTTTCTGGAGCGTGAGAACATGCACAACTTTAAACGATTTTATTTACTCGGCACTTTGTTGGCATCCTTCACTATTCCCTTGATTACTTTCACCAAGTATATTGAACCTACGGTGAACCTGGTTCCGGCTATTGCTACGGAATATGCCCCTATTACCTATGTAGAAGTAGAAGTAGCACCTAACTATCTAGGCTATGGGCTCTGGACTCTTTATGGATTGGGCTTCTTGTTCTTTGCCCTAAAGTTTGGAAGAAACTTATTCAAATTGATCCAAAAGATCAGAAAGAATCCATTATACAGGGACAGGAACATATTTCATGTGCTATTGGCAACACCTACCACACCGCATACTTTTTTTAGCTATGTGTTCCTCAATAAACAAAAGTTTGAAGCCAATGAGATCCCGCAAGAAGTGCTTCTACATGAACAAGCTCACGCCCAAGAACTGCACAGTCTGGACGTGTTGTTTATGGAGCTTCTGCAAATCGTATTCTGGTTCAACCCCCTCATTTATCTCATAAAAAACAGTGCAAAGCTCAATCACGAGTTCCTGGCAGATAGAGCCGTGTTAAATCAAGGCGCAGCAGCCGCGGACTATCAAAACATATTACTGGCATTCTCATCAAGTGCCCATTCGCCGTCATTGGCGAACTCAATTAATTATTCATCTACCCGCCTGAACCAATTATTCTCAAACAAGTCATTCGGGCAGGTCAAAAAACGATTTACAGTTATGAAAACACACACCTCTCACCGAGCCGTTTGGTTCCGGAGTCTTGTACTATTACCCCTTCTGGCTTTGCTCACCTATGGGTTTAGTAATACAGAATTTATGGAAAAAGAAATCGATCCAGAATCTCCTGCATGGAATACAGAGAGAGCCACTCCAGAGCAAGTGATTCGATTTAACGAACTCGCCAAGAAATACAATGCGCAACCCCTTGAAACACGAACCATTCCCCTGAACGACCTTCGGGAATTGGAAACCATCTACCAGAGCATGTCTCTCGATCAGAGAAGAGATGCACAGCCCTTTCCGGAATGTAACCTACCAAAAAATACAGAGCGTACAGACCCTTCAAAGTCCATTTCGCGCAGCATGACCCTGAAAATACGCCCAAATGGTTCCTATCTGCTAAACGATATTCCGGCAACCAGAAGCACCCTGGCAATAACGGCCAAAAAATTTCATACAGACCTAACGCCTCGGGATCGAAACAGAGTTATAAACATTCATATCACAGCACCGAAGGAGGTGTCTGAAGAGGAAATTCAATTTATTTTCGAAACACTGCTTGAGTACGGTTTTCACCGCCTCGTGATAGGCAATAAGGAAGTGGTGCGCGGGGAAGGAAATCAACCTTTAGTAG
Organism: Bacteroidota bacterium; assembly: GCA_038529705.1. GTDB lineage: Bacteria > Bacteroidota > Bacteroidia > Flavobacteriales > Flavobacteriaceae > Aureisphaera. The sequence goes on along the minus strand of JBCBDM010000109.1, from coordinate 3,173 downwards.
GCAGTAGTTCTTATCGGGACCTTTTGGGAGTAACAGATTCAGATTCGAATGATAACCCATCTGGGCAAACCACAACCAATAACCCTATATCTGTGGATCAAAAGGAGATCTCCATCAAGATCAACAACAACGAGCTTATGGTAAACGGCAAAGCCACTTCTCTTAAGAACTTCGCCAGCACTTTGAATCGTATCACAAAAGGATGGAGTTCTAAGGAAATGGCCCGTTGCCATTTTGATATTCAAATTTACAACGGGGACGAACTCTTCATGGAAAAGTTGGAGTTTGAATACCGCAAGACTCAGGTGTATCAGCACAAAGGAACCTCTTTGATACCGCCTCCACCTCCACCTCCGCCAGCACCAGGGGTATCCAGTGGAAAGGTAGCACTAGTCGATATTCCCAATGAGGAGCGAAAAGCGCTGATGTCCCAATACCAAAAAGAAGGGGGAGAATTCTATTTTAACAATAAGAAAGTAACTTATTTCAAAGCTCTTTCTCTGATCGATGAATTAAAATCCTATGGGTTCGGTTTTGGGAAAGGCCCCGATCAAAACCCCAAGATTTACATCTATACCGACGAATCCCTTGTACCACCGCCACCTCCGCCTCCCGTGGTAATTAAAGGGGTAAATGACGGCGACCCGAATCTCCCACCACCACCGCCTCCGCCACCAGCTCCGGAAGAGCCGTTGGACCATTTAATTTCCATGGCTAAAAAGGGTGCCCAATTCTATTATGAGGGAAAAAAGATCAGTTCGGACAAAGCGATAGAATTGCTGAAGAAAAACGATAATCTCAATATTCAAACTACGGGGTATAACTCCAAAAGTCCCAAGGTGAGAATCTCTAAAAAACCTATTGTTGTTGGCAAGTCATCGGCTAGTAGTAATATGCCGAATATCAACATCAAGACCGACAACCTTTCGATTAAAACAGGTAGTGTATACATCAAAGGGGAAGAATATTTTTATTCCACCAAAAATGGTCATACCAGCTATTTTAATAAAAAGGGAGAAGCCGTGGACCAGAATGGGAACCCTATGAAATCAACTTTACAAAAGAGTCAGAAAGCCAACTTTAATGGAAAGACAGGCGCCGAGTTCAAGAATAATACCGAACGGGGCGAAACCATATCCAAAGACGCTCAATTCTATTTGAATGATCAGAGGATTTCTTCCCAAGAAGGATTAAAATTAATTAATGACGAAAAGAATGCACGTTATCAAATAATGAACGGCATGGGAGAAGGGGGGCAACAAGTGGTTTGGATATCTCATAAACCCATGATTGAAAATAAGGCGAACCTACCCACCGCAACGAATGAGAACATTGTGAATCAAGTAAAGGTTATGAATGAACATAATGCCAAATTCTATATTAACAATAACAAAATTGACTACAAAGAAGCCTTAAGTTATGTAAAGGAAAATAAAGATGCTGAAATGACCACAACCATGAATCCTCCCCTGGTTATCATTAAAACAAAATAGCCTGATTCCTACATAATGCTTACATAAACAAAAAGACCTGCTATATATGGCAGGTCTTTTTGTAACATTTCTTGAAAAAAGGCGTTCTAATAGTCTGTCAATCAAAATAAATCACCTTTATGTTACAACGCTTCTTTATTTTTTGTTCGGGTGCCGACACCGATATACTCGACGAATGTTCGGCAGGAGAAAACACCAAATACGCAGGAATTGGGGCCACCGTATTCTTTACGGCAGTCATGGCATCCATTGCGGCCTCTTATGCCCTTTACACGGTTTTCGACAATGTATTTACCGCCATCTTTTTCGGACTTATTTGGGGTCTGCTCATCTTCAATCTGGACCGCTTCATCGTATCCACCATTAAAAAGAGAGATAACTTTTTTGATGAACTCATACAAGCTTCGCCCAGGATATTATTGGCGGTCATAATCGCCATCGTCATCTCAAAGCCACTCGAATTGAAGATCTTTGAAAAGGAGATCAATCAGGTACTATTAGAGGAGAAAAACCAAATGACTTTGGAGAACAAAGACCAATTGGCGCTACAATATACCCCCACCATAGATGCCTTGAATACCGAAATAGAAACATTGAAAGGTGAAGTAACTCAAAAGGAAGCCGAGGTAAATGCCCTCTATGACACCTACATTGCCGAAGCCGAAGGCCGGGAAGGCACCGAAATCATTGGAAAAGGTCCTGTATATAAAGAGAAACGTGAAAAACACGATGCGGAGCTGGCCGCTTTGCAACAGTTACGAACAGAAAATAAGGCCAGAATTGAAGCTACCGAAGCACAGATCGCTCAACTTTCGAATGAGTACACGACCAAGGTTGCAGAAACGCAACCTGTTATTGATGGCTTCGACGGACTCATGGCTCGCGTCAATGCCTTGAATAAATTGCCGTTGTTACCGTCATTGTTCATCTTTTTATTATTCCTGGCTGTGGAAACATCACCGATCCTTGCGAAACTATTGTCACCAAAGGGAGCTTATGACCTTAAGTTAGCGGAGCAAGAAGGGGCCGTGGCCTCCTGGACCGAACAACAAAAGACCCAGCGGGCCTTCCTGGTGGATACCGATAAAGAGATCAATAACAGAGTATACGCGGACCTTGCAGAAGAACAGGAGTTATACGACCATAAGAGCAGGATTGCCCGTCAATTGATGCAAGAACAGGCCAAGGCATTTTATAAAAAACAGCAAAGCGTTTTATAGGGTTGTGACTTCCTAAAAAAATTCGGTACTTCGTGTGTTGAAAACAAACCGAATGACCCAACATTTTGTCGAAAACATAGATCCCGCCTTATCACATTATACGTTTATGGGGCGGGATACTTCTTTTAAGGTATTTCCTCAATTGGGAGGAAGCGTCCAGGATTGGACCTATAATGAGCATCCTATTCTTGTCCCTTTTGGTCATTCTGAACGAAGCCTCCAATTTTACCGGGAGTTTTGCGTAAATGGAGTGCTATTCCCCTTCCCCAATCGGTTGGAGCATGGACTTTTCTCTCATGAAGGGGAAAAGTATCAGCTTCCCATCAATGAACCTGAAAGGAATAACGCCATTCATGGGTTTTTAAACACCCGAAAATTTGAGGTGGTCCAGGTAAAAAATGATCAAATTTCACTTTGCTATCACCATAGGACCAATGCCGAATTTCAATTCGATTTTAGC
>JBCBDM010000108.1:0-12558 GCA_038529705.1 Bacteroidota bacterium | reverse complement strand
CACATCATACCACTTAAGGCCAAGCTCCTCGTTATATTCTTTCCCTCCAAACTTCCACTGCTGTGCTAGGTCGTTTCCTCCGGAAACCGTGTTATTATACCCCTTTTGTTTCAAGCCAAAAGGATAGTAATTGGATTCTTCGATGATCTCGTTGGTGGAGATACTTCCGTTTCCATTGTCGTCGCTATAACTCAATCGTACATTCCCCAAATGGTCTTTGTACTGGAATACATAATCAAAATCGGTATAGGTAATGCTGCCGCCCAATCCGCCACTGGTACTAGAAGTAGGGGCAATATAGCCTTCCGGATGGTTCATGAATTGTAATCGCATGCTCCCGGACGGTTGGTCGCTGTAAATATAGTTTCCAATATATTGGGTGGAAGTGGTCCCTTCATCGGTGACATACTTTTCCAATTTGGTCCCCGTGGCATCGTACAAATACCCGATCTTCTGCGGAGCGGTATCAAATACAATCTCCTCCGGAAGATTTAAATGGTTGTAAGTAATGGTATTGATCGCCTTATTTCGATCCTTTACCATATTCCCATTCACATCGTACTCATAGTCGTCCTGTAAGCCTATATTGTTCTTTTCAAAACCAAAGTCCTTGTAATTGGTATCGGCACTGCCTTCGGCTACTTTTACCAATTGGTTTCCAACATACGTATAGCTCAAATCATCCCACACACCATAGTTGGTGTCGTTTTGGTCGGCTCCGTTACGCTGCAGCGACAGGATGTTTCCATTCTTGTCATAGGCCAAACCGCTTAGGTCGTGGTTGGCATACCCCGTCATACTTCCTAAGCTACTTCCTTTATAGCCCTTGGCTTCCAGAATCCGGTTCAGGTCATCGTAGGCATAGTTGTACCCTCGGATATCGTCATCGCTATTCGCGGTCATCCAAAGCGTCTGGGCTATGTTTCCGTTATAGAGTTCGGTACCGTTACTGTTTCCTTCCACTGTGCTGTAGTTCACTCTAAAATTAAACAATTTTGGTGTAAAGCCGGCATAGGCTACATCATTTATATCGGTGAGCCACCCTCTTACATTATAGGCAAAACTTACTTCCTGCAGAGCGCTTAAGGCAGAGGCCAATCCACCCACATCCTTCTGTACCAACTGCCCCAACTCATCATAGGTGTTTTCGGCAATGAGCTGCACGGGTTCATTGTCTATCTTCTGAGTGTGTTTCAGCAAACGCCCGGCATGGTCGTACGTAAAGTCATCCAGGGTCGTGATGGTCGCATACCCCGTTCGGCTGTGCGTGATCTTACTTTCCAATGTCTTTCCGGTAAAATCAAGTTCGGATTCCACCTTATCGGTCGTATCGAAATACGGATTCTTGGAAGCTGTGTAGATCACCCGTCCTTTTTCGTCGTATTCGGTCAGGGTGGTGATCCAGTCTGCTCCCAGTCCGGCATTAGGGTCCAGTACTTTTACTTTAGACACTGTGGGTAAGCCCTGAGTATCGGTAAACGTAGGATTCACGCCATACACATTGGTAGGCCGTGTCAAGCCATCCAGGTCCGTCGCTACATCGTAGTAATTTACCGTGAGCAACTCCAGGTTTTGAGTAGGATAGGCACTATTGGTATAGTAAGCCTGGGTGTCTCCAATCTGGGTCGCTGTGGTCATTACCTCACAATTCAAGGCATTGGGCACATCGCTTTGTACGTCGCTCCAAAGGTTGTAGTTGGAGGTGTGGAAGCCGGTATAGGCCACCCGGTCCAAACAATCGTACTTGGTAAAAAGATACTTCTTAGGATCTTCGGCCCGCATCTTGGCATCTTGTGTCAAGATAGGACGGTCCTGGCTGTCGTAAATGATCACCTCATAGCCCTTGCCTGGCAATTTTTTCCAGATCAATCGGTTTCTGTGGTCGTATTTGTACTGGTAGCCATAGGTATCTACCGTAGCGGTATTTATTCCGAAGCCTATCAAAATATTGTCTGAAGCCTTGGGAGGCAACACAAAGGTGAGGTTCCCAAAATCGTCATACACATAATAGGTGTCGTGGTAGTTGGGGTCCTGTGGCCCTTCGGCCGGATCTTCCACGGTGGTTCGTTTTAATACCACCTGCCCATTCTTATTGGTATATTCGAAGGATTTGCCAAAGACCCCATCTCCGGGCTTCCAGTTTTCATCTCTTACCATGGTGGCGGTGAGCTGCCCTGCAGGAAAGATACCGTCGTAATTGAGTACCGGAAGCGAAGTGTCTCCTCCGCTAAAATTCACCGAGAACTGGTAGACATCAGGACCATTGAGTTGATAATCGGTTTTAATGGTATGGTCGGCATCACTATTGGGGTCTACGGCCCAATCGTTCCCAGGAGCTCCCTGTTCGATCACCCGGAATAAAGGCGACTTTTCGTATGCCGTTTCACTATACGGATTCCCCGTATTTTCATACTTGGCCGTATTGTAGAAATTGCCAATATCGCTACTCAAAGTGGTGGGTGCAATATAATTGAGGGCATTCCCTACCGGAACCTGCCCGTTACTGGCCCAGGGAAGGTATTCCTTGGGCTGCATGCCCAATTTGTCGTACTCCATATAGGAGACGATGTTCTCCCGGGCACCTCCGGCTCGGGTGTTAATGGACTGCACGGGCCGGCCGAGTCCGTCGTAATAGGTAATGGCCTCGATCTTGTCGTCATTGGCCACGGTCCCGGTGGTCGTTTCCACCTGGTAGGTCGTGGTCTTGATGTAATTTTCTGTGGTTGTCTGGGCTATTCCCATGAGCGGAAAGACCAGCAACGCTGTGATGATATATATGAACTTTTTCATTGTTGTCTATTTTCTTAATTATTAACTCTGTAGATGTATTCGTTTTCGCCTACCAAATTGCCGTCGGCATCTTTTACCGAAACCAGTCGGTTGTGCTGGTCGTATTGGTACGTCATGACATACCCACGCGGATCGGTGACGGAGGTCACTCCAATGCCCGGATCGTACGTAAAGGTGGTCACCAGGGATTCGCTGAAATACGCCTGATTGCGAATGGTATTCAACTGAGATCGCAGGCTGTCTTCCTGAACTGCGCTGTTTTCGGTATCCGAAGTGCTCTGCGCACTGGCAATGAGACTGGCAATAGCCGGAGGAATATTGGAAGACGGTTTGTTGCGGATCTCTGCCAGCAACTGTTTTCCATTATAGCCCCAGATATAGTAGGTTCTGCTGCCGTTAGGGGTAGAGACCTCGGTGAGGTTGCCATCGGCGTCATATGAATGATATACTCTTCGAACCTCCAGGCCAAGGTTGCCTTTGGCGACTTCTACGGAAGTAGGACGAATCACGTCCACTCCTCCTGAAGTTGTTGATGCCACCCCATTGTACACTTTTTGGGTGCTCAAGAGCGCATTGTCATAGAACTTCTTAACCAAAATGGGTTGATTGATCATGTTTCGATTTACCATGCCCGTAAGGACTGTCTCTTCCGATGCACTATAATCACCGGTTCCAATGGCGTCTTCGGGATAGAGGATATCGGTTTCACTTAGGATTCCTTTACTATCCGTAGACTTCACCTTGGTAGTGAGATAGTGATTGGAACTATTGTATTGGTAATCCACCGTATCGGTCATGACTGTGGCACCCTCATAGGTTTTTGTGACGGTACGCAGCAGTTTTTTCCACTGTTGTTTCAACTCGTAACGATTTACCTTATACTCGATATAGGAAGCATAAGATTGAGAGTTTTGGTTGGGACAACCCCATGCGCATTGTGGGGGGTTATTTCCTAAACAGGTCTCTATTTGGTCTTCGAAGGAGACGAAATCGATATTGGGATCGGTGGTAGATTCTGCCTTCATGCAACCTCTTGTCTTGGCAGGGCCTGCGGCTCGGTCATGATACAGAAAGATCCCCTGATAGGCTGAGTAGGTAGTGTCTACAATTGGGTCCTGTCCAAACTCACTCAAGGTTTCCCTTAGCAACTTGAGGCTACCATTACTATTCCCAAATACTTTAATCGTTTCTGCTTCTCCATTGATCAAGGTCCTATCGACAAAAGGTTCCATAGGGAAAGCTCCTCCACTCAGATAGAAATCGTTATGAAAATGATTCACTGTAGCACCTTCAAAGTCCTGGTCGCGAAAGATAATTTCGGTAACAGCTCCGTAGGTCACATTCTGCGGAGCCTGAGCGGCCAAATTGGATGCATATTGATACCATTCACTGGAAGTTCCACCACCTCCTTGTGCGCCTGGAGGGCTATAGGAAACTTTTACTTCGGCGAAAGTCAATATCTGTTGAACCTTGCCCGATGTATCGTAGTTAGTATCCAACATACCGGGTGCCAAATTGGTTCCAATGGTATAGGTGCCATCATTGATCTTGGCTTCCAGATCGTTGTAGAAATAGTGTTGGGTCAAAACATCATTCGTATCGTTTTCATTGTTGACAGTTCTTTTTAAACGAAGCCCCCCTACAACACCATTCACAGCATCGTTGCTTGTTCCAAGACCTCTATGCGGTTCATATTCAAAAACGGTCTTACCTCCGGTGGGATAGGTAATGGATTCCAAAGAACCATTGTCGGTAAAACTGAACACAGGGGATCTGTCACGTCCTTTCGAAACGGGCCAACTTGGATCCAGAATTTTGGCGTCTGCCGTGAGATCCAAAGAACAGTCTCCTCCGCGATAGTAGCCCCAATAATCCATGGCTGTGCATTGCCGGGATGGAACCTGGTCTTCATCGATATAGGAAAAACTGTATTTTCTGGCGTCCCCACTGTCGTCTCTGTATATGAGGATTTCATCTAATTTAAGACGCGAATTAGTGGCATTATCCTGCGATGCAGTTTGCGAAGGACTCACTCTAAAATAATCGGTATTTTGAAAGTCCACGTTCTGCACCAGATCGCCATTTTCATCCTTGAATTGTAATTGGGTATAACGCTTTAAACCGGGAAGATCTACCCTGGAAGCAGTGGATACGCTTACACTTCCACCATTGTAGGTAATGCCGGTAAGGTGAATGGATTTGTTTTCGTATCGATTATAGGCAGGAATTTGAGATGAGGTGATATAATTGCCTACATCATTTATGCTAGTTCGATACACCATTTTCTTTTCCTTTCTTTCTGCAGGAGTATTCCAATTTTGTGGACTACTATAGCTAAAATTAAAAACGTCCAAACCGTTAGGGGAGGTTACCTTGGAGAGGTGCCATGCCGATTTGTATTCTCGGACGTACTCGACGGCGTCCGTAGAGTATTCGTTCCAGGTTAACTCAGCCTTGTCAAAGAAATACTGAGTACCGTCTACGTTCGTGATATTCCAGCTGTAAATTTCTGAATTAACGGCACCGCTATTCAAAGTAGCGTCGACAGCTACTTTAATATCCGGATTTTCGAAACAATAGGCCAATGGATTTCCGGAAGTATCAGTCTTCTGGTAATCGATAATGATGGTTCCTGAGAGTCCATTAACATTAAAGGAGAACATATCCGCTTGCGTATCTACCTCCTCTGCAATTTCAGCTCCTTTATGGTATTTCTTGTAGAATTGAATCAAAGAACCCGACACAGCAGCACTGTGATTCCCAACGATGGATTGTGTAGTGGTTCCCGTATAAAAATAGTTCTGCCAATCCTTAAAATAGGAGCTGTGTATGGGGTATTCGTAATCGTCTCCTGAAGTAAGTTGATCCGGCAAATGATTCACTTTTCGTGAGACTACTCCACCAAAATTGAGATTCCATCCCAAACCTACGTTGGTCGCAATTTGATCCACCTTGATTCCGGAAGCATCGTAACTCAAAGAAATAGGAAGGCTCATTTCCTGCCCTTGGAGTACATAGATAGGAATACTAATGGTAGGTGTTCCTGAATATAAATTAACAGGTGTCTCACCGTATTTTACAAAAGCCGCAACTTCCGGTGATGGAGGAAGGTTCACGGTTTTGTCTAAGGTACCCATAAGGTCATATGGGTCTTCCTGGCTATAGCCAGGGTAAGTAAAAACAATTCCCAATAGTAGTATTGAGAAAAATAACATTCGATTTTTCATAATGATAAAATTTTAAATAATTAATACAGGGAGATTGTTAATTTGAAATAATGAGAGAGAGGAAAAGTGAATTAATTCATTCCAATTGATTCACTTCAGGAGACTGCGGAATGTCCGGAATTCGATAATCTGCATTTAAAAAATCTCCCGGTAAAGTTTGGGCCATGAGGCCGCTGGCCATAAAAAATATGGCATACAAAATCTGTTTCATAACGATGTATGATTTTAATTAAACAATAAATAAAATGGGTTGAAAAATCTCTGAGGGAACCGCGGGGTACGGCTAAGATTCTTCATGAGGGAGAATGATGCAAATATACGAAATGCATCCGTTTTTATATAACGTTTTGGCAGTTATTTTTAGCGCTCTTAAGCCTTGTTTTTTCGTTTAAACCCCTGTAAATACTGGGTGTTACAGGGATTTATTTTTTTGTTAAAATTTGAAGTTTGCCCTGTTTTCAAGGGTTTTGGAGGGGGCTCTATTTTGACAATTTTTAGGTGTGATTTGGGCGTTCTTCGCTCGCTCGCCGAAGCGTCTCGCGAAGGCGAGTCGGGCTTTCCGCTATATCTTTTTCCGGCGGTTGAGTGTTTGCGAAGCAAATGTATCGAAACCAGGAAAAAGGATGCCGCTGCAATCCCTGCCTGCCGGCAGGCAGGCCTAACGCGAAGCTCTCATCTTTTTAAAGTAAAATGCCCTCTAAACATCTTGTTTTGTCCGTCTTCCAAATAATCCACCCGAAACCAATAATCGCTGGAAGGAAGGGGATTTCCCTGAAAAGTGCCATCCCAACCTGCATTCGTCGGGCGCTGGGCGCGCAATAGTTTCCCGAAACGATCGAAGATATAAATAGTCGCGCTTGGGTCTATTTCGGCCAGATCGAAAATATTCCAGGTATCGTTAAAACCGTCATTGTTGGGGGTTAATAAGCGAGGATAGCCTACAATGTTAAAAGGAACACGAACACTTCCACAACCGGAGAGATCCTTGATCACCAGAACATGGGGTCCGGTGGAGATGTTCTCGAATCTTCCCATTTCCTGGAAACTCCCACCGTCCAAACCAAAAACATAGGTGCCTAAACCTTCAGCACTAACTTCCACAATGTTATTGGTAGCGAAGAAATCACTCAATACCCTAATATCGTATTCGAAGGGAGGAGAGGCCTCGATCACTTGAGTAGTGAGTGTGAGGGTACAACCACGTTTCAGGTCTTCGATCCTAACCTTGTAGGCACCGGCTACCTGGGGAACATAACTGGGTCCCATAGCTCCATCAATAGGTACGTTATTAAAAAACCATTGAAAATTATAGTCATTTGGGTTGAGGCTGGTGTCCAGAACCACGGGAGAAGGTTCTCCTGTTTCCTCTTCAATAACATTCCCATCCTCATCCACGCATAGCCTATACGATTCCTCCAATGGGATGAACGGAATTACGCTCACTACCAGGTCCAGGGTTGTAATGTCATGACATATAGTGCTTCCTGCCGTGATCCGCACGTAAACGGTCTGTGGATTACTGGTGTTTTCGTAAAATTGTGGTAATGGATTGTTCGCATTTTGCGCATCTTCCAAAGTTTCATGAAAAGAGACTTTAAAGATCTCCGGATTCTGGCCATTCAAAATTTCATCTATGAGGTCCGGATCGCCCAGATCGAATTTTATAGGGTTTGTGTCCCCTTCCACAGCACAGATGACATAGTCTTCCAGGGGTACGGCTACAGGTATGGGAGCAAACTCCACCACGATCTCATCTTCGTCCACACATCCTGAGGTGAGCGTACCTTCTAGTTTATAGGTGCCGGGATCTTCTACGAATAGGGTACTTTCATCGGCTCCGGGGATGATCTGAAAAATCCCTGCCACCGGGTCGAGAACAAACCATTGGTAGCTCGTGGAGCCGCTATCGTCCGGGGTCACCCCAATCTCAACCCCCGGGCTATCTTCGCAAGGGGCACCGCCATTTTCTATGGTAAGGTCATTTCCTAATTCTATGCCTACATTGAACGTATTCCCGCCTATAAAAACAGCGGTATCCACCTGAGTATCCCCGGCATCGGCCACGACCAGTTTTATAGTATAGGCTTCTCCCTGGACCACCTCGCCGAGGGCTTTTAGCACAACCGTTTGTCCATTGAAATCGGTAGGAGACTCATCCGGGTCTCTAAAGGGTAGAAAATTGTAGGTGTCAAAGTATATTTCATTTTTGGCAGGACAACCGCTTCCTTCTGAAGTTTCCTCCACCTCGGGATGAATATTGGTTACCGAGACAGGAATTCCGGTGCCGGGTAACACCGCCAGATTGGTACTTTCACCAGTGGCTACGTTGGTGAGTATGAAAGCAAAGGCATCGGAAAAAAAACATTCGAAGTTTTGATTGTACTCTTCCGAAGCAAATAAAAAATCGAAACTAATCCTGTTAGACAACGGGATGAATCTAAATTTGAGATAAGAGGCGTTAAAAGTCTCTTCAACATTGGTGATTAGCTCCAATTCTTCATCCCCCGGCCAGGCATTGGTACCGTCACTATTGGGGATACTATTGTTTGGTCCCGGAGCTTTTCTTACATCTCCGGTACTTAAGATAATCCCATTCTGAAATGGAAAATCCGAACCGTTGGCATTGAACACTGCAATTCCATTGGGTTCACTAAAGTTGGTCCCGGTGCGGGAGGTAATCGAGGAAACCTCCGCGCAGGGGCTATTGATGAGAATATCTTCCACCATGTCCTGAGCCGAAAAACTCTCGTCAATGCTAATCTGACAAAACCCAGAACCCGCCAGAACCAGACATACAGCTGTCAATATCTTTTTCATAGGATGTCTCTGAAAAATAAGGAGTTTTTGTGTGCATTCCCAAGGAATGTTCACCAATTTTATAAATACGGACGTGCAACCTTGGTGTTATGAATAGACGTTTCATAGAATGGCTTTGTTACAGGCCCGGGGTAAGAAAGTTAGGATTCAACAGATGTCTTCAAAATAAAGGTTGGCAGTTGTTAGTTAGAACCTGCTATTCTGAGTTTTCAAAATCCGAATCCCCGTAATGATTCAAAAATCGCCTGTGACCTGGGATCAAAAAAATTGATTTCCAATGCTTTGATCACATAAGTTTTTGCCTTCGAATACTCTTTTTTTCTAAAGTAAGCTTCTGCCAAATTCCTCAGTAATATGGCATCGTTCATGAATTTTTTCGAGAATGGGAGTGTGAATTGAATGGCCTGATCAATGCTATCTTTTTCTATCAGATCATCGTAGACATCATCTATGGTTTCCGGGCCAAAGTCGAAATCGTAACGATCAGTATGGGCATATTGGGTTTCCAGGACCTCATATAAAGTGATCGCGGCCTGGACGGAGCCATTATTCATGGAACTTAAAAGGGTGTCCTTTAAATTATAGAGATAGGGTACAGGAGGTTTAAATCTTAAGGGTCTTTTTATCGAGATATTCTCGTATAATGAATCTTCAATAAACAGACCTATATTCTCCATAACTTCGTTGTTTAGCAGTTCATTGTGTCCCACATTTTCAATGGTTATTCTTTTGTTGTTGGGAAACCGGGAGGCAATTTCGTCAGTTTGATTTATAGGTGCTCTGCCATCCAGTGAGCCATTAATAAAAAGAACGGGAATGGAATCGCTAACCGGAGTATTCATACCTTCAATTTGGGAAACTCCAAATGCATTATACACCTCAGGATATCGGCTATAGGACAATCCAAAATGTGTAAAAAGAGATTCATCTGTCTGGCGGATGGATCTTTGCCATCGCTCATCGGAATATCGGGAAGTTCCGTTCACTGTAAAAAATAAGGCATTAGGCATTCTTCTTCGTCGAAAATCCCTAAGGTCTTTAGCTACTTGGCTATAATCTCCTTGAGAAATGCGATAGTAGAAAGAAGGCAGTTGCGGGATGATTCTATCCCGGCCCACCTGGTCGGCTACCATCATCTGAAAATGGTCATGGGTGAGTGTCATTTCCCAGGAGGACTTAAAGGTAGCGGCTACTTCTACGGCCACTTTCTCCACCTGGCTGGCGTCATCGTCCAATGCGTCCTGCACGTTCAGTTGGATCAAGGGAGATTTTGTAGCAATTTCGGCGTTCACTGTTTTTACCAGGCCCGTAAAATCCGGGATATACGCACGCAGTTTACGATCCTGTTGAATTAAAGAATCCAACGCCCGATATTGATTTTCAACCTCCATGGGAAGTTTTACTCCGTGATCCGGACCTAAGGAGCCTGCAAAGATGGCTTTGTTCACATAGTTACCAAAATGTTTTATATAGATCTGGGCCAGTTCGGTCCCGTAACTGTATCCGTAAAGCGTCCATTGCTCATAATCAAGAGCCTTGCGAAGTTCATCTATATCAACAGCACTTTCATACGAATTGTAGGAGGAGAGCTCAATTCCCATATCTCGAAATTCTTCAGCACATGCTTCGCATTTATCAACGATATCCTCCATGATCTTGTCCCGGACGTTCGCTTCGATATCTGTAGGAAGGTCCAGAAAGTTTCTGCATGAAAGATTGGGGATACTGTTTCCTGTGCCCCGCTGGTCCAGTAAGATGACATCACCGTATTTGGAAAGTTCTTTGAAAAGGAAGAAATATTCGCTGCGCCCCGCAGCCGTTCCCGAGGATCCGGGACCTCCTGCTAAGAATAAAATAGGGGGTAGTGGCTTGGAATTTGTAGTTTTAAATCGCTCAAAGTAGAGTTCTATCTTATTAGAGGCCGGGTCGTCCCTGTTTTCATTAACAACAAACCGTCCGCTTTCCATCTCGATCAAAGGATTGTTGCGATGGTCCCTCAAAGTGTCCCGACTAATGTGCAGGGCATGAATCTGTTTATTATTTACATTGGGTTGAGTAATCGGGATGTCACTCATGAAAACAACATAATATAGAGTGATCCCAATAGCGGTTAAAAGGAACAGGACAACCCAAAGGACTTTTGATGTTCTTTTTCTTTTCATGTATTTGATCTTTTGACGGATGAACTTACTGGAGAGGTAAATAAAAATACCCTTCGCTTTATTTTAGGTTGGTAAAATAAGCAGGATGTTACAGGAGCGGTTTCCCAATACCGTTCAATTTATAAATTGAATAGCATTGGAACATTCGTTCAAGAGAAGTTCAATACCTTGAGTGCCGTTCGAAGTATTACACAACTTCCATTTCTTTTTTGAATTCGGAAGGGGTTTTCCCCGTGTGCTTTTTAAATACTCGAGTAAAGGAATTAGCCGAATTGAATCCCGAATGATGGGCAATACCCAGGAAATTGAGATGATCAAAGGCCTCATTCCTTAAGGTTTTTTTAGCATGTGCAATGCGATGTGAATTGATGAGGTGAGTGAGGTTACAGCCAAATTCCTGATTCACTATTTGAGATAGGTAGCTGGTGTTGATCTCCAATCTTTCGGCGAATTTCACAGCGGTCAAATCTCGCTCAAGAAAGATATGCTCTTCTTCCAATAGCTGGGTGATTTCCTTTTTTTTCTGAAGGAAAAGGGCATTGGAAGTACGGTTAGCAAGGAAATTTTTGGGAACTTCGGAAGTGATTACTGAAGAGCCTTTCATGGCCCAGAACGAAAGGAAATGTACAAATACCGAAGAAGAAAAGACAGTGAAAAGCATTACATAAAATTGCTTGAAATCTGTTAGTACGATCACGGCCTGCGCCACAAGATATAATCCCACGAAAATCAAAAAGGCGTACGCGTAGTTCAATAACCATGTAAGTTTGCCGGGGTATGATGCATTTTTTCTTTGGTCTGTCCTCAAACGAGATCGACGAATAGTGACCACAGATTTCAAACTATAAAAGACCAGTGAAAAGAGTATGGGTACGTAATAGAAAAGCATCACAGACGCCACGGAAAAATTTCCGGGTTGCGGTGCTGAATACAGTGACCGTTTTTCGGCTCCGCTTTTTACATAAAAGGGTAATAATAGGGCAAGAACTATGGCGAAAGGAATAAAGTGGAGGCTCCGACTCCTCCAGGTGTCGGATTTAACATTGGAAGTCAACGAGTTTTTCACATAAAGAAAGAACAGTGGCCCGATCAAAAAGTGAAACGGCAAAAATAATTTGATAAGGTGGGGGAAGGAGTCATAGTATCCCTCCAGTACCACTACGGCTTTAAACTGGTATCCCAACACGATAAGAATAATCCCTAACAAATAGATATTGGGTCCTAGGCGCGTTATTCCATTGGAGAGCATCACGGCAATGAGGACAAGGCCGATGAACAAATTGATAACAAAGGGGACACTAAGTACTTCCATTTTCTATGAGAGGCTTCTCAAAGATACAATAACTTCTTCCTAAAGGGATTGCGTTTGTAGATGTCAACTCACGTGGCTTGAAAATTATTGGATAAAGCGTTGCAAGACGAATAATGCCTTCTCCACAGAATCGATATTTTCGATCGTAAGCAGCAAACGCAATCCGTTGCGGGTTTGCTTTTCCTTCATTTTCACTTTGGGCGAATTGGATTGTACAAATTGAAGCACCTTTCCAAAAGTGTCACTTTGA
>JBCBDM010000107.1:10604-12595 GCA_038529705.1 Bacteroidota bacterium | reverse complement strand
ATGGGTAAAGCGTCACCTTGTATTTTTGTAGTTCTTGTTTGATCCTATTGTACAACATGGTATCTACATACCGATCCACGCCGTCTCCGGGGATTTCGGTAACTCCGTCCAATTCCAGTCCGGTATTAATAGAAACCAAAAACTTGTCATTCCAAATCGCCGCATTGGTCCCAGTGGTCGTATCCGATATCCGTACCTTGGTTTCGTCGAAAGCATATTCGATCAAGGTTTCCATAGAAGGATAATAGGCCGCACCATATTTTAGGTAGTCCGCCCCTACATTATCATTTCTAAAGCTGGTTCCATCGGCAAAAACGGTGGAAGCGGGATCTGCCTCCACATCCATCACAGCAAACCTGTCCTGTAACTTATTACACTGCACCAGCATATTATCATAGAGTGTCTTCCTGTCTGCATCCACTACCGAAATGGCCTCTGGTATAGTAAGGATGGTGATTTCATCAATCTCTTCGCATACCGTAAGGCCGTCATTCAAAGCGGCGTCATCTATGGAAATGGCATCTATATCTGCAGCAATAGTGGTGGCATCGGTTTCGTCTATGGTGGCATAATTTCCCACGGAAACCACATAGCAGTTGCCTCCCCCGTTGGCATAGAACATTTTTACCTGGTAATAGAGACTGTAAGGTGTTTGACTGCTTCCAATCTCCGATACACTTAAAGTTGCGTCTGTTTCTCCAGCGGCAGGATCGGAAACGTCCACACTGAAATATTCCTTGAAAGGCCCACCAAAATGATCTATAAAATCGAGCATGGAGGTAATTCTCACAGGAACTCGGTCTGTGGACGGATCGATGGTCACATTATCTACAATTGTTTTCTCCGTGTAACCAATGAAGGCTGGAACTGCAGTAGCCACAGGAGCCACTGATGCCGGAAGCGTACTTATCTCTTCAATATATACGCCAGGGGTTTTGTAATTTGCCATAATTTTATCTTCTCTTTATATGAATACAAATATTTCTTTCTCTATAGTATCGTCAATGCTATTATACTTTTCGACTGTGTTTACCGGCGGATTTGCCAGGTGCTCCACGATGATCTCACCGCCCGGATTATGCCGTAACTGAACACTGGTTTTAGGCCGCTCAAAACTTGGGATTTCACTATCGGATTTGAAGATTACCGTATCAAATCCTTTAACTCTAGTTGTAGCATGGGGTTCATCTCCTTCTCTTACAAAGGAAACGTTGTTATACGGCAAGCCGCTTCCGTTTACCGAATCGATAATGCTGAGGTTGGGTGGCGGTGGTGATAGGTCTATATTATTGGATTTATTCACGATAAAATATTTCCATATCGTTGTTTTTCTGCTAAACTTCAAACCGTAATATTTTGTGGATCCGTATAGGTCGTTTGTGGCGTTATACGTTATATCTACAATTCCCAACACTCCTCGACTCACAGCCTCATTATCTAACAGTATAGTTTCTTCCTTTAAAAGGTCCGGGCCTGGGTTATTGCCAACAACGTTGTTGATTACTATGGTATAAACCCCGTTAGGTTGATCTCTTAGGTCCACTTGTCGATGAAAAACCTTGGCATCATCCCGAGTAAGAATCAAAGCAGTGGGCAGTGGGTTCCCATCGGTATCCTTTCCCACAGAAACAAACTGTCCATCACTGTTTCGCACTCTAAAGGAAGTCTTCACATGGTTGGTGGTAAGGGAATAAGAATAGGTAAATAGGTTCCCAAAAGCCCTATCGACCAGGACATGTTCCAAACTCTCTGGGTTAGACTCATCGATAGAGAAATTAGCAGGCACATTGGAAAAATGAAGCTTATTCCCTGCCTCGTATTTTATAGTCCCGCCGTTCGTATTTAAATCGGTTATATTATAGAACTCGTCACTTCGTTCTGTCTCCAAATAAAAGCGGAAATTGACATCGGCGCCCAGGTCAATAAATGGTGAAGTTTTATCGGTCGCTACCTTAAACAAAGCAATACTGTGATTTCCTAGTGTCTTGAAT
>JBCBDM010000107.1:0-10594 GCA_038529705.1 Bacteroidota bacterium | reverse complement strand
CAACTGACCATTAGCCAACAGCTCTCTGGTCTTTGGACTGGGTCTCAGACGGATATCCGGATTGATTCCATTGGCAAAGAACTCATGTTCTATGGAAAACTTAAATAATCTGTTGTATCGAGTGTTCACTTGTTTATTTAGATTTTGAGAGTATATCGATCTCCTCTACAGGGAGCGTATCGCCTATTAATTCTTCTTCCTGAACGGTTAGCATTCTTACTTTATACAAAACCGAAGGCAGGTATTTAGTGCCTAATACACTCCAAAAATTGTACATCTGCTCAAAGGAGTATGAGTATAGTTCCAAGATCAACTTCTTGAGGTCTGGGTTTTCACTAGCCATGGCAGGCGAATTGTCATTGGTGAAAACATTCTTGGATTGGAAAAATGAAATTACATAAGACAATTGCTTGATCCCTTCCGAATAGTTATCCGAGTCGTAATTGGCCGATATCAATATGTAGAGATTCAATTTGAGTTCAGGGTTTCTGAACTCTACGCCTCCTTCAGAATTGATGAACGTGGTCTTCTGCTCTTTGAATACCTTTTCTTCCTCGATATTTACCAAGGACAGGCCCAACGACTTGTCCGGTATTGCCACACCCGATTCATCCGAAACATGGGTCAAAAATACCTTCTCCTCATCCAACCCATTCTTAATCTTAAGGTAGTTGTTTATCGATGTGGTTAAAAAGTTAAGTGTGTTATGAATCATGGGTTATGGACCTGTAAGATCTAAGGTGTTCATCCTAATGGATCGCAACAGCAGATCTGGTTGAATTATGGAAGACTAAATTTAATTAGTTAACAATCAACACTCTACAGTCTAAAAACCCTTTTTAAAAGGGAAAATCCCGGTACATTGTATAGTTGAATACCTCTTTTTGTTCGCTGTGTCCGTTCTTTAGATAAATAAGGAACACATCCCGAGGTCTTTACAACCCAGGTTTTCCTAAAAAATAGATCTATACATTCAGGAAAAAACCCCTTGCACAAACTCTTTATCCACTGTACATTAGCGATATATAGATTACAATTATGGCTAAAAAACCGCTGTTCACTCGTTTTATACTGGGACTTAATCACTTTAAGCGATCCTTTAAGAACTTTTTTAAGTCTTCGTTTCTAAGCCTATTGATCATTACGATCATTCTCTTACTACTCACCCAAATGGACCAGGCATTTACCATGATGGTAGATCTCATTGAGAATGAGTACTCCAGGTTCTCCCTCTTTCTTGCTATTCTTTTTATCAATGCCCTGGCCATTGTACTCTCACACTACCCCATCTACACGTACTATGCGGCTAACCTTAACAATTCCGGAAACTATACCCTTTGGAAGGAAAAAAGGCCCCTGAACTTCTGGCCGTTCAAGAAGTTTCCGGTATTCGTTTTTACTACAGATAAGACCAGTTCCTATAAACCTGACAATTGGGCTAATTACCTGAGGTATTCCATAGGACTGCTTATTCATTTTGTGTGGATTCATTTCATCATTAGTAGCTTTGCTCCCAACCTCATCTTTGAAAACTTTCCTTTATCAACACTAAAGATGATCATCTACCCTTTACTGTTGGTCCCATTGATCGCTTACATTATTCTGAAAGAAAAGTTTACCAAGTACGAATCTCGAGATGATGAGGAAGGGAATCCACTTTCAGAAACCATCATTAAGCAAAATGGAGTAAAGCTGCAAGGGCTTCATAAGAGATTGGGAATTACATATTTCCTGGTAGCCTTTCTAAGCTTGTTACTCCTCATTATCACCTTATTCATAGCAACTTTTAGTCCTGCTGGTTTGTTAGTACTGCTGCTAACCAGCTACGTTCTTATGTTCAACTATGTATTTTTCCGCCTGCTTAGAACCAGGCTGTCACGAGTGAGAAGTACCTTAAAGAGCACCTTGTTATTGCCAGTCCATCTCTTTATTAGTAATATAGGGTTCCTTCAAAAATCTGAAAACTACCTGGCATTTTTCAATTTCAATTTTGTCGTCTCTATTGCTGTCCTGGTGTATTCTACCATCGCCAGTATTAAAGGATGGGGATTGAACAACGGAATCCCAATTTTATTGGCATTCTTCTATTTCTATTATTTCATTATCGCCAGTTTAGGGAAGTACTTCTTCGTGGCCAAAAAACTGAGTCTTTTCAATACCCGTAGATTTAAAATAATATTTGCGTTCCTGGCCGTAGCGGTACTGTTCATATTCATTGGGAAGATAGGCGGGTTTGAAGTGAGAACGCACGAATTGGATCTGGTTGAAAACAATCAAATGGAGATCTCCGAACAACAGTTCTTTGACAACCTGAAGGAGAAAGATTCGGAAGCGCTCTTCTTCATCGCTTCTCATGGAGGGGGGCTGAAGGCCAATGTATGGACTTTGAACGTGCTTAATACGCTTCAGAAAGAAACGGAAGGTAAACTCCTCGACAATACCGTTGCCCTATCCGGAGCCTCCGGAGGTTCCCTGGGCCTTGCACTATATACGGGATTTTATAAGGTTGACGGCCGTGATATCCAAACCATTCAACATAAAATCGACACCCTCTCTCATCAAAATTATACCAGTATCGACCTCTCCTTTACTTTCGGACTAGATACTTACAGAAAGTTATGGCCATTGAATCAAAGAATAGGGGTGCGAGACCGTCCTTATTATAAAATGAGGAAATACCAAAACCATATAGAAGATGAGAAATCGGAGCTATTGTCCGTTCAGTCCTTTCGTGACTATTGGAAGCAAACCTATCAAAAGACAGGATACTTCCCCAGCCTCATCATGAATACGGCGGGACTCAAAGGAAATCGCGGAATCCTTTGGTCTGTAAAACAAAAAGATTTCAATGCCGTCTTTCCCTATGCAGAAAACCTGGCAGACCTTACCGGTAATAAGACCTTACCCTTCTATCAGGCCGTTTCCACAACCAACCGATTTCCAGTCTTTAGTCCTGCTGCCAAGATTCCTGGCTATGGGCACTATATAGACGCCGGAGCTATCGATAATAGCGGTCTGCTAGGATGCTTCGATGTTCATAATTATATGTTGAGAAACGGCTATGTAAGCAACACAAAAACGGTGGCCTACATCGAGATTATAAATAGTAAATCCCTCTATACCAATTACCTCCTGGAGAAATTCAAAGAGGAAAATAACATACAACACATCGACAAAAACGAGAATGAAACAGACAATATCGTAGCCGATCTGCAAATAGGATTGAATCTCGACAAGATACCGGGCTACCTGAGCGACTATATGTCTAATTGGACCGAATCCCCTAATTATGACATCCGATATTTCCAACTTTTTATGCCGCATAAAGTATCTCTGGACGATGCCACCGGATTCCTGGGAGGAGAACTTAATGGTAACGGAGTGAAAGAAAAGCTATCTGAATTTTTAGATAAGGAGAATAATGAGATTTTAGCACTCACCGAAAAGCCTGAAAAGAGCTTTTTCGACTCCTGGGAATTCTATGAACCAACCCTCTCCAGGCACCTCAGTAAAAGTAGTATCCGATACGTGAAAGCCATTTTGGAACATCCGCTATTGAGAAGACAATTCGATGAGATCAATGAATTGGCAAAACCAAAGGTTACAGCAATACCAGAGGAAATTTTAAGCGAAGACGAATAGACCCTCACATGATCATGTAGGGCCTAAATTAATTTGAAGACAAAGTTATGGGAAGGTCAACTATTTGAAATCGCAAGGGTTCGCCTGCCCTCTTCTGGGCCAACCGACACATGGCATCTTCCGTGAGTTGAAAAATACGGGCATATCCCCCGGTGGTCTGGGCATCGCGCATTAAAACGATCATCTTTCCAGCGGGTGTTAACTGAACGGTACCCGGTTGCACAGGAGCCGTGACAATTCCGGGAGCCCAAATTCCACTCCCATGATGTACAACATAGGCCATCCTGTTGCTTTCGGCACTTACCGTAAACGAAGTACTTTCCATAGCCAGGCGAATGGTCTGTGAGAGCATATGATATTCCGGACCCTTGTAAACCTCCAAATCTAATTCCTGGGAAATATCAAAATCCTTTGTAGTGATCTTCCTTTTCTCATCAAATGGGTTCGTTTTCGAACCTAATTGAAGTATCATTCCCTTTTTTATCCGGGATACTTCGGTAATTCCGTTATAATGTGCTGTACTTCCCAATACCGCTTCTGCAAGAAATCCTCCTCGCACGGCTAAATATCCATATACCCCGGAATTCGCATTTCCGAAGGAGAGCGTACTTCCCTTCTTGAGGGTGATCTGCTTATTTTGTGGCACACTTATTCCGTCTACCGTAGGTAAAAATTGGGCTCCGCAAATCGCTACCCTGGCATCCTCTTCAAAGGTCAAGACCGGGCCTTTTAGCGTGCATTCCATGACCGTTGTGTTGAGTTCATTGCCAACAATTTCATTGGCCCGAGCGGCTGCACGCCTATCCATCACACCACTTACCGGCACTCCCCTATTTCTATACCCATATCTGCCAAAGTCCTGTAGGCTTGTATATAAACCAGAAACCAATACCCTAATCATGATACACCTCCTTGTCTACAGAAAATGTTCCGGATGCTATCTCTAGCTTTATGAGTTCATACTGCGCCTTACTCACCGGGTTAAATTTTACAAAATCCCCCGGGTTTATGAGTGTATACGGTTCCTCTTGTGTTTGAAAGAAGGTCAATGGCGTTTGACCAATGATCTGCCAACCTCCTGGAGAGGCCTGTGTATACACTCCGGTTTGAGCGCCTCCAATACCTACGGCTCCCTTTGAGATTAACGGTCTTGGTACTCCCTTTCTGGGAGTGTGCAACCGTTCATCTAACCCACCCAAATAAGGGAAGCCCGGAAGGAAACCCAGGAAAAATGTTCTATAAAGGGTAGCGCTATGTATCGCTATGACCTCGGAAGTAGAAAGCCCATGAAACCTCGCCACTTCTTCTAAATCCCATCCAAACTCGAGATCATAGCAAACGGGAACGGTCAGTACGTATTTTTCCCCGGAAGTTGAAGTAGAACGGGTGGTGAGATCTTGTTTCAATTGCCGAACGAAGGCAGCAACCTCCATACCTTCTCGTAGATAGATCGCCAAAGAGTAATAGGTAGGAACGATATCAACCACCTGCTCCCGATACTTATGCTGAACATGATCCGAAATTTCTAAGACTTCGGTATGGATGACAGGATCGATCCCAGAAGGCCAATCCAATAGCAGCGTGCGCTCCCCAAACATCCGAAATATAGGTGGCGCCTTCATACTAATTGAATAGAATGCGATGACAATTGGGTGTGGATATACTTCAATATCGCTACCGAATGTGGATGGTCGCCATGAATACAGAAAGTCTCGGCTCGAATCGGTTTTTCTTCCGAGGAAGTTGTTCGAACCTTGCCTTTTACTGCCATACGATACAAATGTTCCCAGGCGACTTCAGGGTCTTCGATGAGTGCGCTAGGTTCACTGCGCGGAACCAATGAAAGATCCGAATCGTAATTCCTATCTATAAAGGCTTCAAAAACCAGTGGTAATAAATTTTCCGCTTTCTTATGCAAAATAGAGCCGTATTGAACATATAGCTTTGGCCGTACGCGAGTAGATACGATAGCTTCCACTACTGCATCTGCTGTAGGGGCATCCTTACCGGCATAGTTGTACAAGGCTCCATGTAGTTTTATGTGATGGATGGGTACATCTTCGGTTTCACAGACCGCATAAAAGGCCAGTAATTGTTCAAAAACAGCCTGCTTCAGTTCCCTCTTGGTCATGGTCATCACCTTTCGCCCAAAGTTATCGGTATCGGGGAAAGACGGGTGTGCCCCCACCTTAACGCCATACTGCTTGGCCAATGTAATGGTCTCCTGCATACTCGTTTCATCCCCATAATGTCCTCCCGAGGCCACACTACAGGAAGAGATCAAGGGCATGATCTGAGCATCGAAACCCGCTCCTTCTCCCAAATCGGCATTGATATCTATTTCATATTTCGGATTCAAAATATTACATATTAAACTATTGGTTCAGACTTGTAAGTGATAAATGGCTACCAAAATCCAAATACCTTATCCAGGCCTCTAAGTCCCAGTACTATGGTTGTGATCACTATGACCATTCCCATTATATTTTGCCATTTGCTATTCCGATAGGTTCCCAACACCTCCGAGCGATTCACCACCCATAACAAAAACCCAGTAATGATGGGTAGCAGGAGTCCATTGGTAACCTGCGCAAATTGGATCACCTCGATGGGCTTCCAACCTCCGGAAGACAATACCACTCCCAATAGCAGTATGAACATCCAAACGGCTCTGAATGGGACCGACTTCAAGCCCCCTTTCCAACCAAAGCAACCTCGTGCCACATAGGCGGCGGCGAGTGGAGCCGTAATGGCGGAGGTAATTCCGGCGGCAAACAGTCCTAAACTTAAAAAATATTTGGAAAAGCTCCCATACAAAGGTTCCAGGCCTTTGGCCAGATCACTGGCATTTGCCACTTCTCCTTCCTGAATCGCCGCAGCACAAATGATGATGGCCATAGAGACGAATCCTCCTAAGACAATAGAGAGGTACGTATCTTTTCGGGCGGCGGCTAGATCTTCTACCCCCTTCCATTTCTCTTTTACCAATGAGGCATGTAAAAACAAATTATAAGGGACCACGGTAGTTCCCACTAAAGCGATAATGGTAAGCCATCCCTCTTCCGGTACAGTTGGTACAAAAAGTCCCTTTAAAATCTCAACAAAGTTAGGTAAGGTTATCACGGCCGTGATCACAAAAGAGAGGCTCATTAACACCACCAGTGCAATAAGGCTCCGTTCAATTACCTTATAATTTCCAATATACAAAAGGACAAAGGCAATCACCCCTATGACTCCACTCAAATAATTGACCTCCCATCCACCAAGGCTCCATGTATGATTGTTAAAGAGTGTTTGTAGGCCCAACACTCCCCCACTAATATTGCCCGTCTCATAGGCCGCATTTCCCACCAATATGGCAGAAATAATCAACAGTAAAGCTATCCATCGCAAGCCCGGTATCTTGATCTGTTGTTTGACTGTCTCTGCCAGGCCCATTCCGGATACCAGTCCCAGTCGGGCTGCCATTTCCTGCAGTATGATGGTAGCCAAAATGGAGAGTAACATGGCCCAGAGCAAGGTGAAATTGTACTGAACTCCAGCCAGGGTACAGACCGTAACGGTACCCGGCCCTATAAAAGCCGCGGCTACCAGGGTTCCGGGTCCTATATTTTTCAACGGATTCTTCATGGCTTATGTGCGGTTTCAAGGGCATAAATAGCAAAGCTGCCCAGCCAATGGCCTCCTTCATAGGAATCACCTACCAAATTGGGATACGAATAATTAAAATGTGCATTGGCAACCGCCTTCAAGTGGGAAAACTCAGGGAAATCGTTTGCCACTCCGTACAACACCCAGGCCCTACTAAAATTAAGCCCGTCGAGATGCACCAGTTTGCCATCGGTTCGATCGCTTACCTCTCCTACCGAAAGCGAAAAAGCAGGATCGGTTAATTCCGGCAGGAACTGAGTCAACCATGCTTTGAACGGCTCACGTGCCAGCACCCTGCGCATGATAGCGATCTCTTCCATGCAGGGAGAGAGAAAGTCGTATCCGCTGGGTTCCCATTGTAAGGGACATCCTATGTCAGTATAGAAGAAATCGCGAGCACGAATCTCGATCAGTGTTTTCAGGACATGGTTGTTTACGGTCTTTGCGTAATCATAGGCAAAGGTAAGTCCGAAGGCTGTATTGGTATGTTCCCCTACTCGAATGGGATATACCAGTTTGGGGAGAAATTCGATGTATTTGTTGACGATCACATCGGTGAGGGGTTGTAAGTTGGCCGCTAGTTCTTTCCCCAGGGGATCCTCCCAGGTGTGCAAGGCTTCGGCCAATTTGAGCAGCCAGGCCCAGCCATAGGTTCGCTCGTAGGATTGGTTGAGGGCTCCTTCAAAATATAGCGCTTCCATTGCGACATTCTCTGCTGTGATATTCATTTGAAGGATGGCTCTTACCGCTTCGGCCTTGTCCAGTTCCGGGAAGGTTTTGAGTAGGGTAACCATACTCCAGTACCCGTGCACGGCACTGTGCCAATCGAAGCAACCATAAAACACAGGATGCAGGTCCCGGGGTGGTAGCAAATCGGTATCGCTACCAATGGTTTGGCCTAGTTTATTGGGGTATTCGGTTTCTACGCAATGCAGCGGTAATTCTATGAGTTTATTGGCCTGGGCCAGGGTGAACTCCGGGGTAGGACTATGGGAGGTTGAAACTGGCGGATTCTCGGTCGAGGGTTTTGTCTCTTCTTCGATATGGAACTCGCAACCCCACAGGGCTGCTGCCATAAGAATAATGATAATATTAGGTTTCAAGGGTGCAGGTATTGGTTAGGAACCTAAAGGTAGTGGAAAAATTGCTTACGGGATAAGAAAGACGTAAAACTACGTTTATCCGGAAGCGGGAGCTGGATAATATGTATATTCGTGAGGATATAACGAGTTGTAGCGCATTAAATCCAATTATAGAAGATCCAAAATTATAGACAGATGAATCAATCTCCTATCCACAAAGTAGATATTAGAATTCTACTTGATTTGATTTCAAATTTCTATAAACTAGATTTATCAAAAAGCACCCTCGAAGATATATGGTCTCAACAAAGTAAAATCTTGGAAAGGTTCGCAGTTCAACAATGCTTTCATGAGGAGCTTTTATTTAGAGCTTATAAAACTGATGAACCGATTGAAGACGAAAGCTGGCTTTGGATTCCTCCTAATCAAAAACCTAGCCGAATTAGTATGAAAGATAAGAATGTTTTATACACATCTTCTTCCGTTCCGGGTGCTATAATAGAAGCCAATATTAAAGAAAATGAGGAATTCAATTTAATATCGTACAGACTAAAAGCAGATCAAAAGCTACATGGAAATATGATTCTAAACTTAGACACTCCTATTAAAGATAATTTTAATAATCAAGATTATATTATCCTTAGAATTTTGCAAAACTTCGTGGAGTCTGAGTTTCTAAGACATGTAGTCGACGCTAATTCATTTCAATATAAAACTACCCAATCATTAGTTTGGAATTTATTTGATAAATATCATGGAGAAGTTGATGCTTTCTTTTACCCTTCCGTCGCTCATTACAGAAGAGCATACAACGTAGCAGTAAAAGAGAGTAAATTTACTACGAATCAAAATGGAGGAATTAATAAGTTAGAAGTACAATCAGTGCAAAGAGCAATAAGACTTCCGGTTAGTAAACCGTTTCTTAGAACAAATGTCTTTATGGAATCAACTGAAATCAAAAATGGAAATATTCACTATGAAAGAATTAGTCCTAAACCCATTTAAAAAGCACTAACGCGCTACAACAACGGCTATGCACGCAGCGAGCGATTTCGTCATAAAAAATAAACTCCCTACATTTAAAGAAATAAAAGGAACGGCTGAAAAAATTGTCGTCGCGGCTCCACTCTAGCTGATTCGCACGCAGGTCGAAGACCTGCTTCCAACATTTGCTCCGCAAATTTGGTTCTGCCAATCAGCCGCGAAGTACCCGCCGACGTCATAGCCAAGACCGTTATCTCTCATTTGAAAAAACTCAACTTCACTTATGTTTATATCAGAGGTTTTAGTAATCTCTCGCTCATTTGAATGACTTGATTTTGATAATTAGTCGTTGATAACAACTTTGATGGTCGAACAGATTTACCTTTTTCATTGACCAAAACACCATCTAGATTGATTGTACCATCAATTAGACCTAAAGGTACTTTTGAAGCTCTTTCAGCTGAAACCATAAAAAAGGCGCCAAAAACTTTCGTGATGAAAAAGCGAAGTAGTTTTGGCCATCCTTTGTGAATTCCGGTGTCCACTAATCCCGGTCTTAAACAGTACACCTTTAATCCATCTGATTCATATTCATTTTGAATACTAAGAATCATTGCATCGTTTGCTTGCTGAAACTGTTTTACAACTTTAATCGGACTGAATTTTGACTTTTGGAAGTTGATATCCTCAAAATTAATCTTGCCGTTTTGACCCGCACCAGCCATATTCACAATCATTTTTTCATTTGATTTTTTTACCAATGGCAATAGCTCTTTTAGAATTAGATATCGTGTCAAATAGCTTACGGCAAAAGTTTTTTCTATACCTTCTTGAGTAAGTTCTATTTTGCCAGGAATAAGACCAGCAGATTGATAAATGAGGTCTATGGATTTCACATCCTTTTTCATTCTAGACAAAGTCGCAGTTGTACTTTTAACCAAGGACAAATCCGCTTGGTAAAAATGCATAGTAGCCATTTTGTCAATTTTTAAGGCTTTTTGTTTTAGGAGTTCGAACTTTTCCTCATTTCTTGCTATAACATATAGTTTGTAGTGCAATTTTACCAATCCCAATGCGATTTCTTTTCCTATCCCGCTTGTTACACCAGTTAAAACTGCGATTTTTTGTTTATCCATAAGTATTCTTTTCATTATCTTGCACAAAGATAAACCGTGGACTATGGTCAATAGTCAAATAAAAACGTAAGACATATGAAAATTGGCGAATTATCTAAA
>JBCBDM010000106.1:0-12712 GCA_038529705.1 Bacteroidota bacterium | reverse complement strand
ACATTTGCCCAGTTGGACGTCTCGGAACACACCCCTTATATTGAAGTTACCGGGACCGCCGAAAAAGAAGTCGTCCCAGACCAAATATTCATCTCTATAAAACTTACGGACAAGGTGAGGAGAAAAGAAAACTACAGTATTCTGCAGCAAGAGCAAAGACTCTTCGAAATAGTGAAGAATCTTGGTTTGGACCCAAATAATCTTTATTTGGCAGATGCCATTTCCGAAGTTAACAAAAAAAGACAACGGGAAAAGGGAGTGAAAATAACTAAGGATTATGTCCTTATAGCGAAAGACGCCAACGAAGTAAACAAGATCTATGATGCGCTTTTTGAGAAGGACATCAAGGATGCCAATGTCTTTAAAACGGCGAGTTCAAAGATCGTTAAAATTAGAAAAGAAGTTCGAATCCAGGCCATTAAGGCTGCCAAGGAGAAAGCCGACTATTTGTTGAGCGCTATTGGGGAGTCTGTAGGCAAGCCCTTGAAAATTATAGAGATGTCCGAACAGGATTGGAGGCCTAGAAACGCTTCCTCAAACTTCATTGTACGGGATGAATACAAAAGTGAAAATGACTTCTTCTTTAATACTAGCTTTCAGAAGATCAAAGTGAAATTCTCTTACAACGTTAAATTTTCCATCAATTAGCGACCTCGCTAATGAACTTGATGCGGTAGAGCCTTAGTTCCTCGTCGTCATAATCGCCATCGAACTCATCCATGGCTTCACCGATCTTGTCGCTTTCGGCCTCCAGGAAATATTCGTGGATCTCTTCCTGCTGGTCTTCGTCCAGAATCTCATCGATCCAATAGTCGATATTGAGCTTGGTGCCGCTATAGACGATGGCTTCCATTTCCTTTATAAAATTGGGCATTTCCAGGCCTTTGGCCGCTGCAATATCGTCCAAGGGTAACTTGCGGTCTACGCTTTGTATGATGTACAATTTAAGGGCACTATTGGTTCCCGTGGATTTTACGATAAAATCATCCGGGCGCACGATATCGTTCTCCTCCACATAGTTTTTAATCAACTCAACGAAGGAAGATCCATATTTCTTAGCCTTTCCCTCTCCCACTCCATGTACATTGGAAAGTTCTTCCATATTCACGGGGTACTTCAGGGCCATATCTTCCAGAGAAGGATCCTGGAAGATAACGAACGGAGGTAAACTGAGTTTGTCGGCTACTTTTTTTCTTTCGGCCTTTAGCAGGGCAAATAGATTTTGGTCTGCGGCATTTCCATTTCCCTTCTGTTGAGTGATAATGGTATCGTCATTAGCCTCTTTGAAGCGATGATCCTCTGTCATCATAAACGAAGTAGGCTTCTGAACAAAACTTTCACCTGCCTCCGTTAGCTTAATGACACCATAAGTTTCTATGTCTTTCCGAAGATAACCTGCTACCAACACCTGACGAAGTAATGCCATCCAGTATTCGGGTTCCTGGCTTTTACCTATTCCAAAGAAATCCTGAGTATCTGTCCTATGAGACTTGATCAACGCATTGATATTACCCACTAAAACATTCACCACTTCCTTAGATTTATACTGTTCGTTAGTCTTGGAGATCACGTTCAATAAGGTAGAGACATCTTCCTTGGCTTCATGCTTCTTTTTGGGGTGACGCATATTGTCGTCCATGTCCCCGCCTTCTCCTGTCTCGTTGTCAAATTCCTCTCCAAAATAATGAAGGATGAACTTTCTCCGGGAAATTGAGGTTTCGGCAAAGGCTACTACTTCCTGTAGAAGAGCATGCCCAATTTCTTGTTCGGCCACGGGCTTGCCGCTCATAAATTTTTCCAGTTTCTCAATATCCTTATAACTGTAATAGGCCAGACAGTGTCCTTCGCCCCCATCTCTCCCGGCCCTACCGGTCTCCTGGTAGTAACTCTCAATACTCTTGGGAATATCGTTATGGATCACAAAACGTACATCCGGTTTATCAATTCCCATTCCAAAGGCAATGGTTGCAACCACAACATCTGCATCCTCCATAAGAAACATATCCTGATGTTTCACCCGTGTTTTAGCATCCAGTCCGGCATGGTACGGCACGGCCTTGATCCCATTCACCTGCAAGGTCTGCGCCAATTCCTCGACACGTTTCCTACTCAGGCAATAAATGATGCCACTCTTCCCTTCATTCTGCTTCACAAAACGGGTAATATCGCTATCCACATTTTTTGTCTTCGGGCGTATCTCGTAATACAAGTTTGGCCGATTAAATGAAGCTTTAAAGGTATTGGCATCCTGAATTCCCAAATTCTTAAGAATATCTTCTTGCACCTTCGGTGTAGCCGTTGCAGTCAATCCAATAATCGGAATATTGTCTCCAATGCGTTGAATGATCTTTCTTAGGTTGCGGTATTCCGGGCGAAAATCATGGCCCCACTCGCTGATGCAATGAGCTTCATCAATAGCTACAAAAGAAATGGTGACTGAATTTAAAAAATCTACGTTCTCCTCCTTGGTCAGGGACTCCGGTGCCACATACAACAACTTGGTGATTCCATGTGTAATATCACTCTTTACCTGTTTAACTTCGGTTTTGTTGAGAGAAGAATTGAGAACATGCGCTATCCCTTCTTCCGAAGAAACCGCACGTAATGCGTCGACCTGGTTCTTCATCAAAGCGATCAATGGAGAAACCACAATAGCAGTTCCTTCTTTCATTAATGCCGGTAACTGGTAACAAAGGGATTTACCCCCTCCGGTTGGCATAATAACGAAGGTGTTATGGTCCTTGAGAATACTTGAAATGACCTCTTCCTGAAGTCCTTTAAAATTTGTAAACCCAAAATACTTTTTGAGTGACGCGTATAAGTCTATTTCGCCCACGCTTAGGTCATTTATTTCTTAGGGGGTTGTTAAAATTAAAATTGTGGGGATTGGAGAACAATTGTAATTTAGCAACCAATTTGGTCTAGTTGTATCTTATAGTTGAAATTGGGGGCTCCGGCAATATTTATTGCCTTTGCGTAACTAAATATACTAATTTCTGGATGAGTTACAAATTAATAAAAGTGTAAAATTTTGAACATAAGTGATAAAATCATTGCGGTCGCAAAAAAAACGATTGAAACAGAAGGAAATGCTATTTTACATCTGTCCAGCCTTATTTCAAGCGAGTTTGCGGAAGCAGTAGATTATATTTTCCAATCCAAGGGACGTGTCATCGTTACAGGCATAGGAAAAAGTGCTAACATAGCCACAAAGATCGTGGCAACTCTTAACTCAACAGGAACCCCTGCCATCTTTATGCATGCGGCAGACGCTATTCACGGAGATCTGGGAATTATTCAACAAAATGATACGGTCATCTGTATTTCGAAAAGTGGAAACACTCCGGAAATCAAGGTTTTGGTTCCTCTCATAAAAGCCAGTGGCAACAAATTAATGGGACTCACTTCCAACCGTGAATCCTTTCTTGGGCAACAAAGCGACTATGTCTTGCATGCCTATGTAGAAAAGGAAGCCTGTCCTAATAACCTGGCCCCTACTACCAGCACTACGGCTCAATTGGTCATAGGAGATGCCCTGGCCATGTCACTGTTGGAATTGCGTGGATTCTCAAGTAGGGATTTTGCCAAATTTCATCCTGGAGGTTCCCTGGGAAAGAAACTCTACTTGAGGGTAAGCGATCTTACTTCGCTTAATGAAAAACCCCAGGTTGCGCCGGATACTGGCATCAAGCAGGTAATCGTTGAGATCTCTGAAAAACTCCTGGGAGTTACTGCAGTGGTAGAAGACCATAGGATCGTTGGGATCATTACCGATGGAGACCTTCGTAGAATGCTTACTAAAGTAGACAATATTGCAGGGCTTACCGCCAAAGATATTATGACCCATAGTCCGAAGATGGTAGACAATGATGCCATGGCCGTTGAAGCCATGGAAATGATGGATAAACATGGGATTACTCAGATACTGGCAGAGAAGAATGGCACCTATTCGGGAGTTGTACATATCCATAATCTCAGTAAAGAAGGTATCATTTAATGGCGGCCAAAACCAAGAACATAGAAAAAGAAATGTCCTTTCTGGATCATCTGGAAGAACTGAGATGGCATATGATCCGTTCCACTATGGCTGTAGTGATTATGGGAACCGTTGCTTTTATCTTTAAGAAGATTATTTTCGATGGCATCATTTTCTGGCCGAGAAGCGCAGACTTTCCTACCTACCAGCTACTGTGCAAATCTGCCCAGGCCATTGGAATGAATAGTTTTTGTTTTACCGAGCTCCCCTTCGATATTCAGAGCCGAACCATGGCTGGACAGTTTTCGGCCCATATATGGACATCCATAACCGCTGGATTCATTGTGGCTTTTCCCTTTGTATTGTACGAGTTTTGGAAGTTTGTAAGTCCCGGTTTGCACAAAAATGAACGTAGGAATGCCCGAGGCTTTATTTTTATTGCTTCCATATTGTTCTTCATGGGAGTGCTTTTTGGATACTTTGTAGTGACACCACTGTCTGTGCGATTCCTGGGAACCTATCAGGTGAGTGAAGTTGTTTTGAACGAGTTTGATATTTCCAGTTATATAAGCACCGTAAGAGCCTGTGCCCTATCGAGTGGCATTATTTTCGAATTACCTATTATCATGTATTTTCTCACCAAAATAGGTCTGGTAACTCCGGAAATTCTCAGAAAGTATCGAAAATTTGCCCTGGTGATCGTGCTTATTCTATCGGCTATCATCACCCCGCCGGATATTGCGAGCCAGGTGATCGTAGCCATTCCCGTTATCATCCTTTATGAGGTGAGTATCTTCATATCCGGAATTGTTTTAAAACGTCAAGAAAAAAAGAGAAGGTCCCATGGCTAACTTAGTAGAAGAATTTAATGCCTATCGTTCCAGGATGAACGAAAAAATGCTGGCAGACAATAACAAGGTAGTAAAACGTATTTTTAACCTGGACACCAATGCCTTCACTGAAGGTGCCCTTCCGAAGAAAACCAAAGAACTACTTGGCCTGGGGAACTCCTTGGTCCTGCGCTGCGACGACTGCGTTCGATACCATCTGGAGGAATGCCATAAACTCAATATTACCAAAGAAGAAGTGGTAGAAGCTATGAGCATTTCCCTGCTTATAGGGGGAACTATCGTAATACCACACTTGAGAAGAGCTTATGAGTACTGGGAAGCCCTGGAAGAACAAGTTTAGTTTTTTCTTAAGAATCGACTGTTACCTTTTTTGTACTATTGTGATAAATTCGTCTGAATGAAATTAAAAGCCGAAAATCTTATAAAATCCTATAAAGGCCGAAAAGTGGTAAAAGGGATCACTGTGGAAGTGAACCGAGGGGAGATCGTAGGGCTCCTTGGGCCCAACGGCGCTGGTAAGACCACCTCTTTTTATATGATCGTAGGGCTTATTAAACCCAATGGCGGACGTATCTTTCTGGACCATACAGAAATTACTTCCTATCCCATGTATAAGAGAGCGCAAAACGGAATTGGGTACTTGGCTCAGGAAGCTTCCGTATTCAGAAAGCTAAGTATCGAAGACAACATTCTAAGCGTGCTTCAGCTCACCAAACTCTCTAAAAAAGAGCAGGAGATGAAGATGGAATCCTTGATCGAAGAATTTGGTTTGGGACATATCAGAAAGAACCGTGGTGACCTTTTAAGCGGTGGAGAGCGACGTAGGACAGAGATCGCCAGGGCTCTGGCCACAGACCCCAACTTTATCCTTTTGGACGAACCGTTTGCAGGAGTAGACCCTGTGGCGGTAGAAGACATTCAAGGGATCGTAGCGCGTTTAAAGAATAAGAACATTGGGATCCTCATCACAGACCACAATGTACAGGAGACACTTGCTATTACCGATAGAACCTACTTGATGTTCGAGGGAAGCATCCTTAAACACGGAGAACCGGAAGAACTGGCGAATGACGAAATGGTACGTAAAGTATACCTGGGTCAGAATTTCGAATTGCGGAAGAAGAAGTTAGAGTTTTAAAGGCTTGAGGGCGCATCCTCGTCTAAGGACTCAGCCAGGCTGTCACTACTTGCTTTTTTCCACGTATGTAGCCCATATGCAACAATCATTGTCTGGAAAAAGAGCTCAAACAGGTCGTTCATCACCGCCCGAACGTACGTTCGGTAAGGGCGGGCCTTGCGCAATTTCCCTATCCTTCCACAACACCGAAATTAAAATATACACTCCTATGATTAGCGGTATGGCAATGAACTTAAACAAGATCAGACCACTAAGGCAGAATAATAAGAATAAATAACGCTTCGCATTCTCCCTAAACCCCCAGGTTTTGAACTTCAAGGCAAAGAGCGGTATTTCGGCATTGAGCAAGACAGCACTTAATAGCGTCATGCTTCCCAAAAACCAGGGATTCAATATGAGCTCAGAGGCCCAGGAAACCGACTGCAATTCGAGGATGAGGCCCAAACTCAGGATCAACAAAGTGTTGGCGGGAGTGGGTAAACCAATAAAACTGGTGGTTTGACGAGTGTCTACATTGAATTTGGCCAATCGATACCCAGACGCCACCACGATGAGCAAACCCAACAAAGGAATATAGGTATCCAACGAGACATTCCAGGCATTATTAGAAAAAGTCTCTCCTATGGAGAAATAATGGCCCGTTAGAGACCTGCTCAACAACTGTATCATGACTATGCCCGGAACCAGGCCACTGGTGATCATATCGGCCAGAGAATCGAACTGCAATCCCACATCACTATGCGCCTTGAGCAATCGCGCTGCCAATCCATCAAAAAAGTCGAAAAAAATTCCCAAGAACACAAATACAGCAGCCGTCACCAGATCACCGGAAGCAGCAAATAAAGCGGCAACAGCGCCACATAATAGATTGAGGGAAGTAATGATGTTTGGTATCTGCTTGATCATAAAATTGGGTGGTTTGTGTAAAAATAGCAAAGTATTTACGTCTATACCTAAGAAAAACACAATATGTAATTGAAATTAAAGTTTACTATTGTGTAAAATTGTGAGATATTTGTTGAAAATTATTAGCTTGAAAAAGACCTTACTTGCTGCTTTCTTATTGGCATCATGCACCCTTTTCGCGCAAACTACCCGTAAGTATTCCAACGAATTCCTGAATATTGGGGTAGATGCTGCTGCTTTTGGTATGTCCAATGCCGTGGTAGCCTCCACCGGGGATGTAAATTCGGGTTATTGGAACCCGGCAGGTCTTTTGAAATTGGAGGACAAACAACTCTCCCTCATGCACGCCTCGTACTTCGCTAATATTGCGAACTATGATTATGCGGCCTTTGCCATGCCATTGGACGATAAAAGTGCCGTGGGATTGTCTGTGATCCGATTTGGAGTGGATGATATTCTAAACACCACCCAACTCATAGATGATCAGGGAAATATAGATTATAATAGGATTAGCCTTTTCTCTACAGCAGATTACGGTGTTACCTTTTCTTATGCTCGGGCACTTCCGCTGGATGGCTTAAACCTGGGAGTCAATGCCAAGGTGGTGCGTAGGATTATAGGAGATTTTGCTTCCAGCTGGGGCTTTGGCCTGGACGCCGCCATTCAGTTTGAAAGCAAGAAATGGAGCTTCGGACTCATGGCGAGGGATATCACTACCACCTTCAATGCCTGGAACATAGATGAAGAAGAATTTGCCACCATTTCAGGAGCCGTGGAAGGGCAAAACCAGGAACTACCAGAATCCACGGAGATCACTATTCCAAAGTTGCAATTTGGAATGGCCAGGACTTTCGATTTCCATAGTGATTTCACATTGCTTGCCGAAGTTGACCTCAACTTTAGATTTGCACAAACCAACGATATTCTGTCCACCTCTTTTACCAGTATGACACCAGCTGTTGGATTGGAATTTGGTTATATTGAAATGATCTATGTGAGGGCCGGAGCAGGTAATTTCCAAAATATAACACAGTTGGACGGCAGCGAATCGGTTGGATTTCAACCCAACATTGGGGTAGGATTCAAATACAAAGGAATTCAGGTGGACTATGCCCTTACTGATATTGGAGATCAGAGCGCAGCCTTATATTCCAATGTCTTCTCTTTGAAATTGGATTGGAGCTTGTTTCGATAGCTCATCATCCATTAAAATCTTCACAAATTCATAACATTTTATCTCTTACCTTAGCCGAATAACAAAACGAAACTAAGTGAAGTATTCTCTTTTTGTCTTTTTCCTTTCTTTCTTTTTTCTGAACCCTACCGCAGAAGCGCAGACATGGCCTCTATCCGAAGAAGCGGAAATAACAATTCTAACCATTGGCCCAGGGCCTAATTTATATGATAAATTTGGACACAGCGCCTTTAGAATAAAAGATGCGACCCATGGAACGGATGCTATCTTCAACTATGGTACTTTCGATTTCAGAACCCCTAACTTCTATACCAAATTCGCCCAAGGGAAGCTGTTGTACTCTCTCAGCGTAGGCCATTATGAAGATTTTTATCAGAGCTATGTGCTGCAAAATAGATGGATAAAGGAACAGGTTCTGGATCTCACCTATCCGGAGAAAAGAGCCTTAGCCGATTTCCTGGTACACAATGCACAACCTGAAAATAGGGATTATCTCTACGATTTCTGCTTCGACAACTGCGCTACCCGAATAAGGGACGTGTTGGTAAGCTCCCTGAATGAAAAGGTGACCTACCCAACCAATTTCCTGAAAGAAACCAGTACTTTTAGAAAACTCATTCAAAAGAATGTGCATTTTAATACTTGGGGAAGCGTGGGAATGGATATTGCCATAGGAGCCGTAACCGACGTAGAAGCCACTCCCTGGCAGCATCAATTTTTACCGGAATACGTATTTGAGGCCGCCGCCGTCGCTACATTGGAAACCAATGGCAATTCACATCCTCTGGTAAAGGACACCCGCATGCTCTACGAGAATGCCCCCACAAACGAGAGGGGACCATTCCTTCTAAGTCCTTTATTTGTATTTTCAATAATAGCACTTCTCATTCTCTACCTAACCTTCAAAGATTATCGGAATAAAACACGAAGTCGTTTTCTGGACAGCAGTATATTCTTTGTTACAGGACTCATTGGAGTTATATTA
Organism: Bacteroidota bacterium; assembly: GCA_038529705.1. Classification (GTDB taxonomy): domain Bacteria; phylum Bacteroidota; class Bacteroidia; order Flavobacteriales; family Flavobacteriaceae; genus Aureisphaera. Next base: position 3,661 of record JBCBDM010000106.1, on the reverse strand, counting down.
CTGCTACTCTGGTTTGCCACAGACCATAGCGCCACACGAAATAATTACAATCTATTATGGGCCTTCCCGTTCTCCCTGCTCTTCACATTAACAATTGGGAAGAAACAACCCAAGAGATGGGTACGGCGGTATCTGGCCTTTCTATTGGTTTTATTTGCTTTACTCATACTACATTCTATTACCGGAGTACAGAAGTTTGCGATTGCGTTCATTCCATTGTTTCTGGCCTTGATCGTACGATATGTATATGTTATCTCTTTTCTGAAGAAGCAGGAAGTGTAATGTTGAAGTTGGAAAAGAAAAATTAACGGTAGGAAAGCCCATTAAAATAGGGGAAGACGCAACCCTAAAAAATAAGCATTAGCGTCCCACAATTCGACCCAACTACTGCCCTCTGAAGAAAATAATGGTACTTAAGGTTTTAATCACGATACTAATATCCAGAAAGAAGCTACGCTTTTTAATATAGTAGAGATCGTATTGAAGTTTTTCCAAGGCATCTTCTGCGGAAGCCCCATACTTGGCATTGACCTGAGCCCAACCGGTTACCCCGGGTTTAACAATATGGCGTATCTCGTAGAAAGGTATTTTTTCTGAAAGTTCCTTGACAAAAACTGGGCGTTCCGGTCGTGGGCCTATCACGCTCATTTCTCCTTTGATCACATTGATGAACTGCGGAATCTCATCGAATCTGGATTTCCGAAGAAACCTTCCAAACTTAGTGACCCTGGCATCTTTTTTTTCGGCAAATTGAGCCCCGTCCCTTTCGGCGTCAACCACCATACTCCGAAGCTTGTAGATCTTAAAATGTTTTCCATTGCGTCCCACCCGGGTTTGAGTGTAAAATACAGGACCACGGTTTCCGATGAGATTTCCTACTATGATGATAGGCGAGATCATCAATCCAAAACATAATCCAAGCAAGGAGAACAACAGATCGAGTATCCTGTGAAAGAATAAATACAGCTTATTCTGATTGGACCGACTAAACGGAAAATAACGATAAAAATCCTTTTCTACATGTTGTACGGGTACCCGATGCGTAATTTCTTCATATACCTGTGTATACTCACGAATGGGCACCCCATTCTCCAAGAGTGAGATCAATTGATTGGACAAATAAATAGAAATTCCCTCTTCGGAAGAGGTGGCCACCACTATCTCCGATATAGTTTGCTCCGTCACCGTCTTATCTACCGAAGTCATAGGAAACTCCTCTAACTCATAACCCATATGCGACTTGTACTTCTGGGTATCTGTATTGATAAACCCTACCACCTTATAGTTGGGATCCGATTTCTGAAGCGAACTGATGATATCATCGATCTGCGGTGCGTTGGCCACCAGAAGTACTCGTTTAAAGAAGCGTGGTGCCGAGATCAAAACAATATAAGCATACCTCCAAACAAATAACGCCAGATTGATAGCTATATAGAAGTATACGATCTGTAAACGATTTTCAGGTAATTCCGGTGTAAAAAACGGGGTCAATAAATAAATGAGGACCGTCACCGATGAGGTGAGGACTACATTCTGAACCACCATTTCAAATTTACTGGCTTTTTGAAGATTGTAGAGCTCGAAAATGGTAGCAAAAATGGTAAGGTATAAGGCCAAAACAATAGACCAGACCCAGTGTTCGGAATTGATAACGAAATAATCGAACTCAAAAACAGTCCCCACCAAGTATAAAAGTCCCAGTACAAAGGCTATGTCGAAAATACGAAGTAGCACTTTGCGCTCCGAAATATCAAAATGAATATTTGACTTTTGGGACATAGGGGTCGGTTTGAGCGTCTAAAGTAGGTATTTTATTTATTTCTTTAAAAGTTCAACCCAATCTTGTTTTACAATGTCCCAGTCGAATCCTTCTGCCTTTTTTCGGGCACTGCGCGCTAGCCTTTCTGCCAGATCTGGTGTAGTTACAAGTTCTGTAATAGCCTCGACGAAGGCATTTACATCATTGGAAGGCACCAACAGCGCTTCCTTCCGCTCCTCCAAAAGGAAAGGCAAGCCTCCCACATTAGTGGAAACAATAGGCAGCCCCAAAGCCATAATTTCAATGACACTTACCGGGGCGTTATCGAACCGTGTAGTGTTTATAAAAATATGGTGATCTGCAGATCGAGTGGTCCAATCTTTCTTGGTGAGCTTGCCCGTAAAGGTAACAGGCAGCTTATTTTTCTGTGCAAGGTCCATACAGCGCTTCATAGATCCATCTTTGTCCGGTCCTATCATCGTTAAGCTGGCCTCAGGAAAAATAACGCTCAACTCCTTTAAAACCTCCAGAGCCAATAGTGGATTATAAATCTCCGCAAAAGATCGAACCCACAATAATCTGGGTTGTACATTCTTTCGAAGTAAAAAGGGGTAGTGGATCAATTCCAGGGTATTAGGGATATACTTGAGTTTTCTATACCCTTCGGCGGCAAATGCTTCCATTAAATATCGGGAGGGAGCTACATTTATATGGGCTCCGTTAAAGAGTTTATAGGAATTAGATCGACTTTTCTTAAGTCGTTCAGGGAGATTTCCTCCGTGTAGAATGGGAATATAGGGTACTTTAAAGAGCCGGCAGACATTCGCCACAGCAACGGCATAATAAAAATTCTGAGTGCTGTAGGTGTCGATCAATACCCAATCCACTTTGCTTCGATAACGGAATACCTTCCACAGCATATGGAGCATCCTTAGTACCTTGTTGCGTTTGGACGAGGCAGAATAGACTACAAAGCCTTCACCTTCCAGCTGTCCGGATAATACGTCCAGCGTGGTCACTGTCCCTTTACCACTCCTGGCCAGCTTATTTCCTAAGTATAGCAGGCTTCCTTTGGACATAGGTTATGGTGATTAAAGCCAGGCCATAGATAAACGAGGGCGCGGCGATCCTCATAGAGGAGTGATTGATCGTTAAAAACCAAAAAATGAAAAACGAATACAGGAATAAGTTGGTTCTATTCTTTATTCGGAAGATCAGGGGGGTCAAAAAAGCACCACCAGGGCAAAAAGACCAAACACCCCGTGTTCGGATAGCATCCGGCTTACCTCATTATGGGTGGCCGATATTCTTCCTGTCTGCTCGTAACGATATTCCTTAATTTTACCCACGCCAATGCCAGTCAACGGATTCTCGAAAAATGCCTGTAGTTCCGCATCGAATAATTCCACCCGTCCTGTAGAGACATCTTCTTTAATTCGTCCTGCCGCATCTTGATTTGCATATCGTTTATCTATCAATCCGCCCGTAGAGAATGAACTAATGGCCCAGACGATGAAACCAGTAACTACCACAAATCCAAATTTATAACTGAAATTGATCCGATTCTTGGTATTGGAATACAATAAATACATGGCCGAAAAAGCAAGGATACAGGCAACGGCTGTAAAAATTCCTCCTCTGGAAAAGGTAACGATCCCACGATAGGCAATAAAAGCCAATAGACCCAGATCCAACACGTTTACAACTCTATCCTTGATTAGAAAGAGTCGCACAAAAAGAATGAACATGGCTAATCCAATGACCGTTGCCACCTGATTGGGGCCGTATCCCCCGGAGGCGGCAAAATTAGACGCTGTACCTGTAAGCACATCCCTAATAGAAGGGGTGTATAAATAAAGGTACAAGGTCATGGATTAGCCATGTTCATTCTTTTTGTGCGAC
>JBCBDM010000105.1:0-12758 GCA_038529705.1 Bacteroidota bacterium | reverse complement strand
ACCTCAAATAATAGAAAAACCATGAAAAATCTTTTTAAAGTGATCGCGTTTTCTTTCGTAATGCTTCTCGGCATGGGAACTATGAATGCGCGATCACTTTAAAAAGATTTTTCATGGTTTTTCTATTATTTGAGGTCACTAAAGTAACCATTTTAATAGCAAATTACCAAGAACTGCGCCAAAAAAGTAGTTAACGCTTTCTCTTGCCCATACGATGTCTGCGTTCTCCTGCCTTACGTGCCTGCGACTTTTCAAATTTCTCAAATTGTTCTGGCGTTAGTATGGCTTGAAACTTCTTTTTTGTCGCGATCTTTTCGTCTAGCATTTTGGAAGCCCTTTCAAACATCTCGTTCGCGGTGATCTCACCTTTTTTCTCTTCTTTAGGCTTGCGCTCTGCTCGTTTGGTTTCTAATTCCAGGTGCAATTTTTGAATCTCCGTCTGTTGGGTTGTACTTAGGTCTAAACTCAGCGTCATTCGTTTGGTCTTTAATTCCGCTCTTTGTTCAGGAGTAAGTTGCTGCATCTTTTCATGAATCTTCTTTCTTTGTTCTACTCTTTCGTTACCAGGGGGTTGAGCCTGTAATGTGATTCCTACTAGTAGGAGACATACTATCAATACTTTTTTCATTTTTTAAATTTTTAGGTTTTACATAGCTATGACCTAAGGCTTCGTTGAAAGTTTAATGTTTCAAAGAATAAAGTTTTGTTAAAACGGTTTTTTCCCTCATTCAAAGGGAGTCTTCCCTCAACCGTAATTTTTTGTCATTTCCAACCCAAGTACTTTTCAACTGAATTATAAATCGAATACTTATGAAAAGTAAATTATTATTACTGGCCTTGCCAGTATTGTTTGCAGGATTTTGGTTTGCAGCCGGAATTGATGAGTCCGACTATGCAGAGACAAAAAGAACCTTAAAGCCGGAGGAAGGCTGCGTATTTATGACCGTTATGGGGGAGCAATCCTCCAGGGATTTCAGTCTATTTAAGAACAACGAGAACTTGAATATGTCTGTAAGAGACGGATTGGATTGGATGAGTAAGGCACAATTACCCAATGGAGGTTATGGTGCCGGCACCCATAATGCTCAGCATATAAGAGATCCACATGCGGTAAAGGCAGATCCGGCTACGACGGCTATGGTCGTACAGGCATTTTTGAGAAGTGGAACCACGCTTACCAAGGGAGTTCATTCCAAGAACCTCAAGAACGCCATTAACTATCTGTTGGAAACCGTAGAGAATACTCCCAAAGATGCGACTTATATCACGGAAGTAAGAGGGACTCAGATCCAAACCAAACTGGGTCAGAATATCGACGCAGTGTTAACAGCTCAGGTACTTTCCAATGTATTAGACAGAAATCTGAAGGGAGTCGATAAGAAAAGGGTTATCCGTTGCCTGGATATTTGTGTGTCCAAGATCGAATTGGGTACTGACGCCAGTGGAAGGCAAAAGAATGCCGGATGGGCAGGAGTACTTCAAAGTGGTTTGGCTACGAGTGCCCTTGAGTCTGCCCAGGCCATGGGTATAGAAGTGGAGGAAGAGGTTCTGGAACGTTCCAGAAAATATCAAAAAGACAACTATGATGCAGAAAGCGGAAACGTGAGGACTGAAGATGGAGCTGGGGTGATGCTATATGCAGTTAGTAATAGTGTAAGAGCCAGTGCCAAGGAAGCACGAAAGGTGAAGAGCGATTTCGACAAGGCCAAGAGAGATGGTAAGATTCCGAAGGATGCCAGGATCACGGAGGACAACCTGAAAAAAATTGGGTACAGTGAAAGTAAGGCGGCCGAGTATTCTGCCAGCTATGGGATCTACGAGTCTGCTAAGAACAAGGCTCAGCAACCCGATGTTCTCAGCGGATTTGGAAACAATGGCGGAGAGGAGTTTTTGAGTTTTCTTCAAACAGGAGAATCCCTCGTGGTAAATCAAGACAAGGACTGGAAGAAATGGTATGACGATATGAGTGGTCGAATCCTGAAGATCCAAAATGAAGATGGAAGTTGGAATGGACACCACTGTATTACCAGTCCTGTTTTTTGCACGGCGACCAGTATATTGCTGCTAACCGTTGAAAATGATGTCGCCTTTTTAAGTAAAATAGGGGAAGATTAGTCGGGAAAAGTCGCAATTTATAAAAGACGACTTACAACCTTTTGACAATTGTAAAAACCGAGTTACTTTTAACTTAAATAGTTTAGGTTGGTTTTAAACACCGCCCAGATCTGCCTGTAGAAATATAGGACCCCTATGCCAAATGGAGGAGTGTCTGGGCGGTGTTTTTCTTTTTGAAGAGACTACATATTGACCAGCTCAAGGGTGGTTTGGTAAAGATCTTTTCCTTGCATTTTGGCCTTCAGCCAGGCATAGAAGCTCATGACAAATATATCTTCTCGATTAGCTTCCTTCCATTGGAATGAATTTTCTACGCGTTCCTTAAATTTTTCTGAACTTACTTCATTTGGATGCTCGTAGACATAGGCGGCCAATTGGATGAAATTAATAACTCGTTCCTCACCAATAGATTTCAATCGTTGAAAGAAACGGTTTTTGAAACTTTGAAGTCTGGATAGGACCAATTCGAGTTTGTCAAGTTCTATTAATAACAATAGTTCAATAATGTTCTTCTTGAGTACCCAAATCCATCCCACTTTCTTTTCATACCAGCTATCGCTATGATGCATCGACCGAATAACTTGGTATGCTTCCGAAAACTGCCTTTGTTGAAAGAGACATGTCACTAATGTAAGGTCGATATCGAGGGATTCTCCCGGAAAGGATTGCAAGGTTTCAATGGCGGTTTCAGCCTGTTGCGTATAATTTTGATTGAGTGACTTTATCAAGGTAAGCCGCTCCAGAAAACGATTGTAATAGGTCTCATTCTTCTTTCGCATTTCAGTTTCCATTTGTTCCGTAAAGGCCATGGATGCTTGAAAATCTTTGTTCCGAAAGCTGGTGTGTGCCATCAAGTTCAATATTTCAATATGATAGAATAAATGCTTGTCTGCGATCTCTTGTTTTTCTGAAATGATCCCGTAAATGGTCATCATAAAGGGTGAAATTTGATGGTAGTCACTCTGCAACCTGGCGGCCGTAGTGGTGATGTTCATCAATTGAAACAAAGATTTGTAGGTAAGCGCTTTGTCTAGTTCAATATCGAAATGCATAAAGGCCTCTGTAATGACCTCATTAATAAGGCGGTTAGGTTTGTTGCGCAATTGCTCTTTTATACTGGCGTATGCCATATTGAGTTGTTGTTCCTGCTCGAACCGTTTTCTGTTTTCTCTAGAGGCGGTAATAACTTCAGAAAGTATGATAGTAGGGTTAAGGTGGGCGTATTGGATCTTTGTATGATAGATCTCATTGAGGATAGAATAGATGTCCAGAGAGCGCGCCATTCGCTCGGCCCTTTGCAAAGTTTTAAAGGCAATTTTGGTTTGTCGGTGTTCAAAAAATATTCGGCTGGCAAGGAGTAGTTTTAGGATGTCAAGCTCTTCGGAAGTTTCCCCGGCAAATCCTTGAGATGCTACAAAGTCGATCAAGTTGTCTTGTAATCTCTTACATAAAGCGTGGTACGCATTTCGGGAGGGTTTTCCGTAGAGTTGAAGATCCAGGTCTTGAGTCTTTCCACTATCAATAAGTCGGAACAAAGCAATGTTCTTGGTGTCTCCTCTCCGGTTCTTTTTTTGAAGTTGCTGAAGAAACTCACGCTTGGTTTCTTCAGAAAAAATAGCAATAATATCGGAAATTGCTTTCATTTAATCGTAAGAAAAATATATATAATATGTATAAATATATGATATAATGTATTAAATAATTAATATTAAATCGTAAGATTTTATTAAAAATTAGGTTTTACACAAATTATACCTGCTTCATATTTGCTCCATAATCAAGTTAAATCATCAAAACAATCGATTATGGAAAATCAAATGTTATCTGACAAGAAACCGGTGAATGCACCGTTGATCGAGAAAATTCAGAAGAAAAAAGAAGAGTTCAATTGTAAACCCACCCCTGCGTTTATTTCGGCGGCCTGGGCGGCCCTGTTCATTGGGATGGTTTCTTACTGTATTGGACTTTGGAATGCAGCGATGGAACTGAATGAAAAAGGATACTATTTTACTATTCTGCTCTTTGGTCTATTCGCGGTGGTATCGGTACAAAAAAGTGTGAGGGATAAGTTGGAAGGAATCCCAGTGACGGAAATCTACTACGGAATTAGTTGGTTTGTTACCATCGCGGCTATTTTATTATTGATCATTGGGCTTTGGCACGCCGATCTGGATCTAAGTGAGAAAGGTTTTTATGGGATGTCATTTGTATTGAGCCTTTTTTCGGCCGTGGCTGTTCAGAAGAATACCAGAGATACCAAATTTTTAGAACGAAAGGAAAAATAAGTCAGCGGGACAGGTACGCTCCACAAGAGGGTACCTGTTTTGATGAAAGGTTGTTCCAGACCATAAACCCCGTCTGTTGGTTGGGCGGGGTTTTAAAAGAGAAGCCTTTCGAAGAACGTTGCGCATGAACTCTTAAAATTTTGGTTATGATAAGAATGGCCCTTATCTCTATATTTACGCTCGTCTCCATAGCTAGTTTTACGGGAACGCTATATCTATTATGGATTACGGCCTTTGCCATAGGTTGGGGTGGAGGAGATACCGATCTTTTGGAATTGATCTGGATATGGAGAGGATTTCCATTGCTTGCCGTGGTCTCAGGAATTGCGAGTGTTGGACTTATGGCTCATCGAAAAATAGGAGTGATCTTTGGATTCTCCATACCCTTGGCCTTTTTAGTATACACTGTGATTTCCCTTATGGAATTCACCACATATTTTCCTACACCGGATCTGGCCGGAATTCTGTCCTTTTTGCTTTGTATAAGTATTCCTTTCATCCTGTTTGCGGGTTTGTTGAAGCTTAAAGAGGATCTTCATCCCGCTTTTGGTGTAAAACATTATCTCGTTAGTGTAGGTTTGGCCAGTTTACTTGTTCTAACCTTTCATTTTATGTTCAAATTCTAAAAAAATAGGATATGAGAATTGAAACTATCATTACAGACAGAAGAAGGTATACGGAAATTACGGCCGTCGTCCTTACCGCTTTGGGTAAGTTCATCTTCATGGATTGGCTCGACCTGAGATTTCCCTATGTGGCTTCCGCCGTTCTGGCCTGGGGAATCTATATCCTCTACAGGACCCGAAATCACAAGGGTATTTCAAGACATTGGGGGTTTAGGAAGGATACTTTCAAGCAGACGATGCGGTTTTTGTTACCCTTCGGTGTGTTTTCTGTAGCCACGTTTTTTGTGGTTGGGTTCTATCAGGATTCTATCAATCTAACCTGGCATATACTACCCATTTTGCTGTCCTATCCTATTTGGGGAACCATTCAACAGTTTCTTATCATTGCCCTGGTAGCGGGGAACCTTCAGGGGCTTACCACTGTAAAACTCAAGAAATTCTACATCGTCTTAATCACAGCGATTCTATTCTCTATAGTACATTTCCCCTCGCTGTGGTTGATGTTGGGCACCTTTCTTCTGGCACTATTCTATGGATTTGTATATCTGCGTGTAAAGAATTTGTACGCATTAGGATTGTTCCATGGCTGGTTAGGAGCTTTATTTTATTACACGGTCGTGGGAAGTGACCCCTTTGCCGATGTCTTTCTGAAACTGTTCACCTAAAGGTGGGCCGTTTAAAAATGTATATTTAAACAATAAACTTCAAAAGATGAGTTCAAAATTGAAAAGAGAATTATCTCAGTTGGTCGCCAACAAGGTGATCTCTCCTGAGGTTTCTCAAGACATATCGAATTATTATGCCAGGAAATCCGCCAATGCACCCAATCGATTATTTGCCATTTTCGGGGTGCTGGGTTCACTACTGGTGGGCTTGGGGATCATATTGATCCTTGCCCATAATTGGGATGGCTTTTCGCGTACCACCAAAACCATATGGGCTTTTGTTCCTTTGGTCGTAGGACAGCTATTCGTAGGCTTCACCCTATGGAAAAAGAAAAGTGCCGCCTGGAAAGAAACGGCCGCCACTTTTTTGTTTTTTGCTGTAGGAGCGAGTATTTCCCTGGTGAGCCAGATCTATAATATTCCAGGATCCATGCCGTCTTTCTTGCTTACCTGGATTCTTCTGGCAGCACCTTTGGTCTATCTGTTGCGCTCGCATACGGCTGCCTTGTTGCACTTGCTCTTTTGTACCATCTACGCATGTAATCTGGGATATTTCAATGATCACAATCCCTGGTGGTACCTGGCACTTCTGCTATGGGTAGTACCTCACTATTACAAGCAACTAAGACAGGCTCCCGAGGGCAACCTTACAGGAATCTTTAACTGGTTCTTTCCATTAAGCCTTATTATAACACTTGGGGCTTTTGTAAGTGGTAACGATACGACCGGATTTTTAATGTATACGGCACTTTTCGGGCTATTATATAATATCGGAAAACTTCCGTTCTTCCAACATCAACGACTGCGCTCTAACGGGTATGTATTGTTGGGTTCATTAGGAACGGTTAGCATACTTATGATGACCAGCTTTCGATGGTTTTGGGAAGAACACTCCTGGACGGATTTCCATTATCAGGACCTGCTAATTGCAGTTGTACTAGGCCTATCCGCAATTGGGGTGTTGATCTATTTATTTCAGAAAAAGGCCATTCCTTTTTTCAACCTCTTTCAATATGCCTTCTTGATCTTTGCTGTCATTTTCATCACAAAATTGACCGAACCGGAAATACCTATGATCCTTACGAATTTGCTGGTCTTTGCCCTTGGAATCTTCGCCATCAGGATAGGATCCCGAAAGAATATGTACAGTATTTTAAATTATGGACTGCTTATCATAACCGTTTTGATCGCCTGTAGGTTCTTCGATACGGATATAACTTTTGTGGTTCGCGGTTTACTATTCGTAGCCATCGGAGCTGGTTTTTTTGGAGCCAATTATCTCATGTATAAAAAACAAAAAACACTTCAAAATGAATAAAATAGTAATCACCCTTGGATGTATAGTAATGGTTGCGGCCCAATGGTTTGTGCCCGGACAAATGATCTACGAACAAGAAAGTGTTTTGACTCAGGGGAATCCATACAAGTTTAAAACACAACCCATTGACCCCAGCGATCCGCTAAGGGGTAAGTATATTACCTTGCGATACGAAATGGAGCGCTCTACGAAAATTACAGATACCATCTGGAATCCCAACGATCCTATTTTTGTTTACATCGAAGAGGGGGAAGATGGTTTTGCGGAGGCTACAGCGGTAAGTCAGAAACCCCTGGACCTGGATCAGGATTATGTGATGGCGCGCTATCAATATTCCCGAAAGGGCAGTATTAATTTCGATTTACCCTTCGACCGCTTTTATATGGAAGAAAGCAAGGCGTACGATGCGGAGCTGGCTGTGCGTGAAACCAACCGCAATCGGGATTCCCTGGCACCGGTTTGTTACGCCCTGGTGTATGTGAAAGACGATGTGGCCGTGTTAGATAATGTATTTATAGGAGAAAAGAGTGTGAAGGAAATCGTCGAGGAGCGACAGAATTAATCTAGATTTTTACATTACGTTTTATTGCCTTGAGCCGTTAAATGCAACTTCGGCCAGGATGAAGTAGACGTAATTCAATTGTTTAGTACCGTGAACCGGAAGTACCTTCTTCGATTCACGGTTTTTTTTGCCAAGTTGGAATAGAGATCTTGGGTTGTAGATGGATGTTAAATTTCACTATTTTTATTTAGAATAAATAAAAATAAGATATATTTGCCGTCAAATTAACCCATCGAAAAATGAAGATTGTCCTTGCTTTATTTCTTTTATTCTTTACTTATGCATCTAAAAGCCAGGTTAATGTATCTGTTGATACCTTAAAACGAGAAAGACTCGAAGAAGTAATCGTTACCGGACAACTTAACCCGGTTGCCGTTGAGAAATCTGTTGTGGAAGTAAAGGTTATTTCCAGAAATACAATCGAACGGCAGGCCGGAAATACCTTGGCCGATGTTCTAAATACTACCCTCAACCTAAATATAACTCCCAATACTTCGACAGGTAAATCTGGAGTCAGTTTATTTGGCTTGGACGGTCAATATTTCAAAGTTTTGATCGACAATGTTCCTATCATCAATGAAGAGGGTGTCGGTAATAATACAGACCTTACCTTAATTAATTTGGATGATATTGAACGTGTGGAGATCGTGGAAGGGGCTATGGGTGTGCAATATGGCTCCAATGCGGTCTCCGGGATTATAAATGTGATCACAAAGAAATCGGCCAAAACAGATTGGGAGGTTGCCACCTATATTCAAGAAGAAACAGTAGGGAGCGAATATGAGCTCTTCAACAGGGGAAGACATGTTCAATCCATACGTCTTGGTCATAATTTTTCGGAAAAAATATACGTCAATGCTGGTTTTACCAGAAATGATTTCGCCGGATTCTACAACAATCGTCTAGGCGAGAGCTACGATCAAAATGACGGCCTCAGAGGGTTGGAATGGTTACCCAAAGAGCAGCAAAACGGTAAGGCACTCCTTTCCTTTCAGGATGAGGATATGCAGATTTTTTATCGTTTCGATTACTTAAATGAAGTAATTGATCGCTTTAACGATATTGTTAATCCCAATGAAAACCCTGCTACAAATACCACTGATCCTCTGGCTCTGGACGAGATCTATACCAATAACCGTTGGTACCATCATTTGAATGCTACAGGGGGTCTCTGGAATTCCTTAAACTATAATATTTCATTTTCTTATCAGACTCAAACTAAGGATCTCGAACGATATACGTACCGGATTCGATCGGACCAAAGAGAAAATATTGAAAGCGGAGAATACCAATCGCGTTCGGCCTTTTTCTCAAGAGGAACTGTTAGCAACCTATTAGGAAGTGACCTTTTTGGACTTCAGGCCGGGTATGAGCTCACCAATGAACAAGGAAGTGGATCCTCATTGGCTATAGTTATCCAACCGGGTGAGGATAGAGTTACACAGCGCTTAGATAATTATGACGTGTTTTCTTCATCCGAGATTCAACTTTCCGAACGCTTTTTCCTACGCCCGGGATTCAGGGTTTCCTTCAGTAATTTGTTCGACAATCAATATATAGGATCACTTAGTGCTAAGCAGAAGTTTAAAAATAATTGGGAATTACGAGGAGTTTTAGGTTCTGCCAATAGAACGCCTAATTATGATGAACTATATACTTTTTTCGTAGATGTAAACCACGATGTACAAGGAAATCCTAACCTAAACCCTGAGCGAGGTGTCTCGGCTTTTCTGCATCTCAAGAAGACTAGTTCTCTTAAGGATGGCGCCCTTCGACTGAAGAATAAGTTGAGCTTTAATTATCTCGATCTTCAGGATCGGATCGAACTTATAGTTGTTAATCAGACACCCTTAGCCTTTCAATACAACAATATTGATAGTTATACGGCAGCAGGGATCTTTTCCGAAAACGAGATCTATTATAAGAATATCAAAGGGCAATTTGGGGCTTCCGTTCAGGGAATCTCGAAAGTTTTGGACAGCCGTGTGGATGCCGACGATGATTTTCTGTTCAATTTACAATTGAATGCCAATGTAGCGTATACCTTCCCTTCGTTGGGAACGACATTCTCTCTGTTTTTTAAGCACATTGGCAGGCAACAACAATTTGTAGAGAAGACCAATGCCCAGGGAGAACAAGAGTTTCAAAGAGGTGAAACTAATCCCTACAGTTGGATGGATGCCACCATCCAAAAGTCGTTTATGGATAACACCGTGGTGGCAACGCTAGGTTCTAGAAACTTATTGGATGTTACTTCGGTAAATACTACTGCTTTTGAGGGCGGTGCTCACAATGGCCCACCATCACAGATTCCCTTAGGATATGGCCGTTCCTTTTTTTTAAAACTCGCATACAATTTAAATATATAAAACTATGAAATCGATTAAGTCATTGAGCATTTTGTTAGTATCGTTGGGACTGCTTTTTGTGTCTTCATGTAGTAGCGACGATGATTCTCAAACTACGTCCGGACAACCGTTTGTGGTAGCCTTTGAAAGTTTGTCTGCTAATTTGAACGAACTTGGTGCCACCAAGGAGATACCATTGGTTTATTCGGAGTCCGCCACTTTAAGTGGATCCGTAACGATCTCTCTGAGTGCAACTAACGCAGTGTATGGATCAGACTTTTCCACTACGCCTGCGGCCGATGGAAACGTGATTACCTTGAATATTTCACCCGGTACCAGTGGAACGAATGTGGTGTTTAATAAACTGAACAACAATTTGGATGAAACCACAGAAATCGTATTCACCATTACTGCTATAAATTACGAAGCCGGACAAATACAGGGGAATACCTCTTTCACCATAAGTAATTCCGCTTCATTAGGACGTGCCTTGGAACCATCGGTAGGTGGGCCTAATCAGGGAAATCAGGTATATATAGACTTAAGTACGGAGACACAAACCGTCGTGGTAAGGGATAGTTGGGATCTCGCTTTTTATTCTGGGGATGATTTTCGTGTGGGTCTTAATGCTTCCATCTATATGGCAGCGGCTAATTTGGAAACTACAGATATCGATGCCATCACCGAAGCCGATGTAGCCGATTTGATCCCCGTAGTGGCGATTGGTACTTTCGATCCGACCAATGAAGACTATATCGACCACCCGGATGGAGATATTCTCCTTACGGCTATTGATGCTATAAGTGAAAATGACAATGACAATCCGGTATATCTGGTCAACCTTGGTTTTGAGGTTGGAACCGAAATCCCGGATCCAGGAAGTGTTGCCATTGCCGGGGATGCACGGGGATGGAAAAAAATAAGGGTGCTTCGATCCGGAGATGGTTATCTACTACAATATGCCAATTTGAATGATACCAGTCACCAGGAAATTAGTATTCCAAAGACTCCTGAATACAACTTCAACTTCTTCAGTTTCAATACAAATAATACTGTTAGCGTAGAGCCGAAGGCGGAACAATGGGATATCAACTTCACGGTTTTTACCAATATCATTGATGGAGCCGGCAGCTACGGTTTTGCCGATGGTGTCCTCCACAATCGAAAGGGTGGTGTCCTTGCGTATGAAGTGCTCACCGATCAATTTGAATACGAACAGTTTAGCTCAGGAAATGTAAATAATGCAGCCTTTCAGCAAGATCAAAGGGCTATAGGAAGTAACTGGAGGGATGTCTTTGACGGAGCACCATTATCAGATCGGTTTTATGTGTTAAAAGATCCCAATGGTAATGTCTACAAACTGAAGTTTTTGGCACTGACCAACGATCAGGGTGTGAGAGGATATCCTGAATTTGAATATGAATTACTACAATAAAAATTACTATAAAACTTACTACAATGAAAAAACTAATACTTTCAACAATAATGATGTTTATGGCTATGGTAACATGGGCTCAGGAAACAACGGTGAATTTGAGTTTGGATGCCGGTTATACAAATGAAATATACTATAAACTCGCTACAGAAAACGACATTGCATACACTGCAGCTTCCTGGGATGTGGCCTTTTATAGAGTAAGTAACTTTGACCTTGGCGTTCGGGTAAATGATGGTACTGGAATTAAAGTATATGAAGTGGCCAATACACCAGCAGGCTATGATACGGTGGATGTGACCGATCAGAGTTCATGGGTGGAACTATATAACAGTGATATAGAATGGAAAGATGGAGCGTTTATGCAAGGTTCTGCCACCTTTGGGTTTGGAGAATATAATCCAGCTACCAATACCGTGGAGGGAACCATTGTTTTTGTACTAGAGTATGCAGACGGTACCTTCAGGAAGTTCTTTATCGATAACTATTTTGGTGCCTACACCTTTAAATATGCCACCTGGAACGGATCTGCCTGGACTTCGGATATAACTGAGACGGTGTCGAATACATCCAATCCGGATAATATTTTCAATTATTACAGCTTGCAAGATGAGCAGGAGGTTATAGCAGAACCGGCGGCGACAGATTGGGACTTTGTCTTCAGAAAGTACAACACCTATTTAGACCCTCCGGGACAATACTACAATGTAACAGGTGCTTTGCATAATCCAAACGTAACCGTAGCTCAAAACGAAGAAACCGGAGCCCCTGATCCCAATGGACTGGACTATTCCGAAGAAATGAACACCATAGGATTTGATTGGAAGGAATTTACCGGAACCTGGGTTATTGACAGTGATCAGAAGTATTATGTGAAATATGAAGACAATACAGTGTATCGTATGTATTTTACCGCATTCGAAGGTTCTTCGTCTGGAAACTTAACTTTTGTCTTTGAAGATGTTTCCGGTCTGCTTGGTTTTGAGGATGTTTCTGAAGATGTTTCTTTCGGAATGTATCCAAATCCTAGCTCCAATAAGGAAGTAACTATTTTGTATGATGTTAAAGCTGTCACTTCTGAAAAAAATAGTATTCACATTTTCGATTTGAATGGAAGAAAAGTACATGCTGAGCATACTTCTAATGCCCAAGGTTTTTACAATAAGACCATAAACTTGTCCAAATTACAGAGTGGTATTTATGTTGTGAAATTTACCTCAGGATCCAAAAGCATAAGTAAAAAATTAATTCTGAATTAAACACGCTATGAAAAAAATACAGATTCTAATACTTTGCTTTATAGCAGGTAACGTTTCGTTAAATGCCCAGAGTAAGAAAAAGCAGGACGCAAGTGCCATTAAAGAAATGTGTGGCTGCTATGAGGTCACTTTTAATTTTGCTGAG
>JBCBDM010000104.1:0-13123 GCA_038529705.1 Bacteroidota bacterium | reverse complement strand
CTTCTGGAAATATGAACCAGGGTCCGACACGTGGACAGAGATTCCAGAAGTCTTTCTTGTCATTATCCCCGTCGAACCCGGTGCCCACATAACCAACATCGGTCGAATTAAAGGCTATTGCTCCTCTTCTCGGTGTGCCGGCGAAGGGAGCAATCGTGTCCCAGCTGTTATTCGCTGCATTGTACACATAGAAGTCGCCAAGCTCTATATCTCCATCATATCCCGAACCTATATATCCCGTGTTATTGATGGCAAATCCTACGGCAGCACTTCTACCGGAACCGGGAAAGTCTGCTTTTTGACTCCAGAAATCTCCGTTCATGTCATACGCCCAAAAATCGTTGAGGTAATCGTCTCCGTCATACCCTGTACCCATATATCCAATGTCGCCAATGGTGAACGCACTGGCTCCACTTCTTGGAGTTCCATCAAAAACGGATCTTTCTGTCCAGTTACCAATAAGATCGCTTCCATCATCATCCGTATTGCAACTTAGAAGAAAGGGAAGGGTTAGTATTATCAAGTATCTAGTCTTCATTTGTTTCATTTTTATTCTTTTTGTCATTTGAATTTCGGTTAATGTTGAAACTAAGCCCAGTAGAGATATAGGGACTTGAGTCAGTTTCAAATTCATAGAGCACATTGTTATTGACGTCACGTACTTCCAGATCACCAAATGGAACAAGGCCTGCTTTGGTTACAATAGTTATGTTTGGTTGTAATTGGTATCGATGTTCCAGACCGGTCCTAACACTTAGATATTGCAGTTTGGTTGTACTGAGTGTTTCAAAATTGTCAAGGGATACTTCCGAAGAATTATTTCCAAAATAGCTGTCCGGAGAAATCAGAATGGAAACCTGATTTCGTTCATTTATTCTATAGGTAGCTCCGGTTTGTGGAAGTCCTAGAGAATAGCTCCATCGATCATTGACTTTCTTTCGAAAAGAAATGATTGGAAATACATTGGGCGCGCCAAACAAGATACCATAGGCTGCTCCAAACATCAATGCTGCGTTTTTTTCCTGACCTCCCCAGCGTTTGATAGCAACCGCTCTTCCGGATAAGATAAGATCATCTGAGGTGATGCCATTTTGGAAGTTGGACATTAAGGCCGGGCCAGCACTTATCATAAGGTTGCAGGTTGAGGAAAGTGGGTGAAGGTAGAAGGCCGAAAGTCCAATAGAATGCATTTTTTCGAAATCAGATATATCAAAGGGGTTGACTCTTTCATTAAAACGAAAATGATAGTAGTCATAGCGTATGCTAGAGCCTATCACACCTTTTTTCATAGGGATACCAAAACCAAGCCCCACAGTATAATTTTCAATTTGAGTTGTTCCCAGATCTGGAACCAGGCCATAATTGAAACTTGCCAATTCCATCTTGTCGAAATTCATACCCGGTATCTGGGCGTAAATAGGTGCTGTGAACATGGCAACGTAAGTGTATAGAACTAATCTCATGGAACTATTGTTGGTTTAAACCATGGTAAACCTAGAGATAAACCCATCCCTTAAAAAGTGAACTATACCAGTATGTAATATTCGTAGACGTAAGGACTGTTTTTATCTATCAAACACTTTTTGCATATTTCATCGCTTAAATTGTTGTATTGGTAGAAGGAAAATGGCGATTAGTATATCCGGTTTTATAACATCGGTATAAGCTACTTTATTTGTGTTCAAAATGAACTCAATGAGAGTAGTTACAGCGATATTTTCTTTATTTATTGCTATCGTGGCCTGTTCGTCACCAGAGGAGATACCGACTTTTGTAGTGGGAGAGGATCTCAGTGAATCGAACGTCCGGATTCTTTCAATTGACACTTTCGATTTGGAGTTGTCAACTTTCAAATTTGATAGTATTGTCACTTCTGGTAGCGATCGATTGTTAGTGGGGCGTTATCTTGATTCTGCATTTGGCACTGTGGAGTCCAGTGCTTTTTTGGAATTGGGCGGTGCAACTTTCGAAATCCCTGAAGAAGGTGAACTTGATAGTATAGCACTCATTCTGGGATATGATAGGTATTTCTACAGCGATACCACCACGTTGGCTCAGATCAATGTGCATAGGGTTACAGATGATATTAAGCCAGATGATGTCGGAGCTTTCTTCAATACCACCGAGATTCCATATCAGTCACTTCCTATAATTACCAGAAACTTTAAACCGCGGCCTCTGGGTGAGGATTCACTTCATATTTCATTGCCCAAAGCCTTTGGTCAGGAAGTGTTTCATAAAATTCAGCAAGGATTAATATCAGATAATGCAGAGCTAATCAACGAGTTTAAGGGAATTACTATTAGGCCTGGAGACAATACGGACGCTGCAATTATTGGTTTTTCAACAGATTTGGAGCGCACTTATATGCGGTTTTTCTATTCTGTCTCGGACGAATTCGGAAAGGAGGAATTCATTTATGATCTAACGGAGAACCCCACTTCTATCGACCCCGCCTATTTCAATAGCATAAGAAGTGAGCTCGCCGGAACCGGTCTGGAAGAAATAGAGCTAGACCAGGAAATCAGCTTGCCTTCAACCAATACAAATCAGCAAAGCTATGTGCAATCCGGGATTGGTATAGCAACTAGAATCCAATTTCCCACGATTAAGAAGTTATATGATATTCCAGGGACCGGAACGCTATTGATAGGCAATTTGCTCATTCGGCCTGCCAGAAACTCTTTTGACGGTTTTCTATCAATTCCCGATTCATTGAGCGTTAATATCTTGGATCAGAATAATGATGTAATTGAAGAATTAGCAAGTGCTGATGGACAGATATATGGTGTTCTTAGGAATGGAGATGACGAATTTGATCGGGACCAATACGAAATACCGGTGGGTCTCTATCTGGAACGTAAATTAAATGAAACTTTTAATGTAGATGATGCCCTGGTGTTATTTCCCTTAGATTTTGGAAGTGCAGTGAGTAGAATTGTGCTCAGTGGAGAACAAAATCAACAATTTGAAGCAAAATTGATTGTCACCTATGCCATATATGATCCTGAATAAATTTCCGATCCTGTTGTGTAGTGTATTAACTGTGTATGTTCACTCTCAGACTAATAATCTAACCAGTTCCCCTTATTCTTTATTCGGTTTAGGGGTAGAAAGTAATTCGGGACTTGGAAAGAACAAAGGTCTGGGGAATTCTGGTATTGCTAGAAAAGATGATTTTGCCATAAACGATCTAAATCCTGCGTCACTGGCTTCTGTTAACAAGCAGATGTTTATTTTCGACATTGGAAGCGATGTAGAGGTCGATTTCGTTTCAGATCGCTCTAATGATGAAACCCGATTCGCCGGAAATTTCTCCAATGTGGGTTTTGGTTTCAATGCCAATGGTAAACTCGGCGTATCGCTCACCCTGCAACCCGCTACCAATGTTGGGTATAACCTTTTAGGACTTGTTGGAGAAATTGAAGGTAGCACGGATCAGTTTATTAGCAATGTGGCAGGGTCTGGTGGGATCAACAATATTTCAGTGGCCGCTGGATATCCGTTAACCCATAATTTAAATGTTGGCACCAGGTTGTACTATCTATTTGGAAGAATTGAAGAAACAGAATCGGTATTGATCGAAGACACCTTTCTCACAATTGAAGAAATAAGCTTGTACAAAAATTTTCAAATGGGTGTAGGCATGCAATATGATGTAAAGGGACTGTTTGCAATTGGAGCTACAGTCGACTTCCCAACGGTCTTAAATGCGGTCCAGGATCGGACTGTGCAAAAGACCCTAGACTTTATGCCTACCATAACAGAGGCTACTGAGAATGAACCCATAGCAGACTTTTCATTGCCGCTTGACATTGGCATGGGAATATCTACTCAAAAGCTAGAAAGTTTTTCAATTAGTGTTGATTATCGCAAACGATACTGGGGATCTACAGGCCAGGAAGACGACATTGGAGAATACGTGGATCAGGAAATCTTGGCTTTTGGAGCCGCCTATGTACCGAATAGCAACGGATTGAACTATTGGGACCATG
This sequence comes from Bacteroidota bacterium, assembly GCA_038529705.1. Classification (GTDB taxonomy): domain Bacteria; phylum Bacteroidota; class Bacteroidia; order Flavobacteriales; family Flavobacteriaceae; genus Aureisphaera. The sequence goes on along the minus strand of JBCBDM010000104.1, from coordinate 9,128 downwards.
TCAATTTTAGAATGGGATTGAGCTACGATAGTGGGTATCTAAAGGTAAATGATACTGCTATCGAAAATTATTCACTCTCCTTAGGGATTGGCTTTCCCATAGGGAAAAAGGGAAGTTCAATCAATCTGGCCTATAACTATAAGCAAAATGGAACCTTCGGTGGCGTACTGGTGGAAGAGAGTATCAATACTTTTAGCTTGAATTTTACTTTGAGCGATATATGGTTTCAGAAACGATTTTATGATTAATCTTAAATTATATCTTATGAAAGCAGAATTAGTAGCATTTTTAGTTCTTTATCTAACTTCCCAACTAGCCTTGGCCCAAAAGTTTACATCAGCAGATGAAATGGCCACCTATCAGGATGAGGTATTTCAAAGAGAACTAAATCTTAACGAGCAGCAAATGGAGGTAGTTAGTTCTATCAATTTGAAATATGCCCAAAAGCAAATGAATTTGATGAAACAAGAGGGCAGTATGTTGGGGAAAATGGGAGACATGAAGAAAATGGCCAAAGCAAAAAATGAGGAACTGGAAAAGAACCTTACCAAAGAGCAATTTAACAAATACGAAAAGGAAGTGGCACCTGCCCTTCGGAAGGAAATACGGAATAGAATGAGGTCTCAGTGAAATTAGTTATTCGCAGAGATATATCTTTCGCTCGGCGTCCCAGGTGAAGTCTGGGCACCATTCTCTGAGGTTGACCACATAGGACGTCTTATTGATCCGCTCTCTCACTTTGAATAGGTCTTTTAATGCGCTGGATCGGGATGAATACTTACCGGCACAGGTGCGGTAGTAATTATCTTTATACCAAATTCCTACTTCGTCAAATTTGTTCTTTAATACCCGCTGTTTCTCATAGTCGGCCCCTCTTAGGTTAGCATCTCCACCCACGACTATGGTCCAGACAGATTTTTTATCATTGGTTGGAGGTTTGGTTGCGTTTGTAGTTGAACTTTTTAAAGAATCCTGAGTTTCTTCCTGAATAATGATCTTGGAGTTTTCCGTGATAAATCGCTTTTCCCGGAAACTGGCTAGTTTTAGTGAATCCATTTTCAGTAAGCCGTTCTCCTGAAAGGTGATCAGGATGTCGGAGAAGTCGTCGTAATTCTCGGCTTCTGCAGCCTTTAAGAGAATTGAAGACTGGAATTTTCGATCCTCCAATGCGATCTGAGATCTGTTTTCGAAGAAATTCAAGGTGATTCCCGTAAGTAGGGTGAGCAGACCGCCCACAATAGACAGTGTTAAAGGAGTGGAGATGCGTTTGGATCGTTGCTCCTGAATACGCAGATCGAGCTCCTTCTTCTTGAGCTCCAACTCCTCTAGCTTTATCTTTTGTTCCAGTTCAAACTTCTTGATTTCCAGATCCCGTTGTTCCATAGCGATAGTGTTTGTATAAGTAAAGGACACTTAGGTATGTACATAACAATAAAGATAATAGTTACCCTACCCTTGAATTGCATTTTAGTATGAAAATGGGGGAAAATCCTTAAGGCCTTTAAGGGAAAATCATGGAATTTTGCTAACTTTCATCAAAACAATGATATGCGTAAGATCCTCTTCGGAATTGTTATCACCTTGATTATTGTCTTCGGGCTTCGTTACTGCGAATTCAAAAAAGACGAGAAGGAAACTGTGCTTCGCAACTCTACCCTTATCCAAAAGCAATTGAATAATGTGGGTAAGCTGGTGGTTACGGAAGGAAATTATGCGCAGGTGTACACCTATGAGGATTTAAAAGAAGGTTATTTTGATTTTCTCGATGCGAAGAAAAAGGCATTGGTCATCGTCAATGCGAAGGCAAGTGTATCTTATGACCTCAGTAGAATTGAAACTAGGATAGACGAAGAGAATAAAACAGTTACCATTACAAGCATCCCAGAGCCTCAATTGTCAGTTGAGCCAAAAATAGAGTATTATGATATTCAGCAGAATTATTTGAATCCGTTCGGGGCCGAAGATTACAACAAAATTAGACGAATGATAGAGGATTCTCTTCGGAAAACCATTAAGGCATCACCCATGATAAGTAATGCTCAAAATAGATTGATCTCCGAACTTCAAAAGATCTATATCCTCACTAATTCCATGGGATGGACCCTACAGTATCAAGAGCAACCCATTGTGACGGAGGAAGCTTTGGAGACACTGAAGCTTTAAGCAGAGTGTTGCTGGGCTAGTTCGTTCTCCACCAACCACTGATTTACATCCAGTCCGTCGAGGATTACGGTAGCCATATAATTGCCAAACTTGCCTTCTTTTTCCCGGTAAGAATAGATTTCCACTTCTTTGTACAAGAGCAAGTCTTGTAATACGTCTTTGGCTTCTTTCCTTCGGGCGTATTCATCCTTCTCAAACCCGGAGGCATGAACTCCATAAAGCTCCAAGGTCATTTCTTCATAGCGAAAGAACCCCAGGTCTACCAGAGCCTTCACCGTATTTCCATCGTACACATGCTTGATAAATGCCTTATAATGATACATGATTTCTGTGTTTATCGTTAAGATAAAACTACAAAAACCGAGGGCGAAAATGCTTGGAAAAGAACCCTAAATAAACAGGAAAATCCCTGATTGTAAATCAGTTATAATTTTTGATACAAGGAGTGCCAACCCCCACCGTTCATGGCTTCTATACCATTACTTCTCAGGATGGCAGCGGCGCTACCACTGCGCATGCCACTGGCACAGCAGGTAATGACTGGCTTGTTCCATTTCTTTACTTCCTGAAGTTTTACCGATAGTTGCTGTAGTGGAATGTGCTTAGAGCCGGGGATAGCCCCATTATCATATTCACCTTTGGTGCGTACGTCCAATATCACAGCACCGCGACTTTGAAAGTCCTTTATCTTCTTTTTCTTATTTCCAAATAGTCCGAATAGTCCCATATGTACTGCCCGCTTCTGCGGGTAACTTTAAATTACTATTTATGTTATCCTCCTTTTTAAACCTCCCCTCCCTTTGACCGCGTGCGCTTAAGCTTTAGCGGTGGCGCAAGGGAGGGATGTTCTATTTCGTTTGTAATTTCTTTTCAATCAATGCTAACCCACCAGCTATCAAATGGGAAACCTCCGGTCTATTTTGCTGAATTCCTCTCAGATGGTTCAAAACGTCCTTGTCCAGGGTGAGCTCATAGATCTCTAACGGTAACAGCCAATCTTCGACATGATCATCCAAAAGCGCATTGAAAATTTCCTTGAGGTCCTTGTCGATCTCCAGTAAGGATGAGGCTTGATGTGTTCTTAAATGCCTCACCTTGGCGTATAATTCGTTCAAGGTTTGTTCCTTTTCAGAAAGCTCGATTTTGATGGTTGTGGTGTCACTTATTTGATGGGTTGCCAGGTCGAAAGACAAATAATCGGCAGCGCCGGCAAAGGCAGAAACGATCTCTTTTCCAACCGCCATATCGAAGTCGCCCATCTCTGGGCTAAATAAAACTTCATCCTTGTACTTCACCCAACAGTCTGTAAATTGGATCAGCATAAGTTCTCCGCGTAAATTCCGCATTCCGGTAACGTTCATACCTTCCACGGTGATTCCACTTTCAAATTCGAAAGCAATGGGCTTGCCATCGTAAAAGTTATAGGCTTGCAAGTCTCTGGGCCCCATATTCTCAATGGCCAGGTTGATGCCTTTCAGTTTTCCCAACGGTGACCTAAACCCATGGGTATGCCTACTCACTCCATGTCCTATGACTTCTTTTTCGCGATACGATAGGGCCGTTTCTCCTTCCGTTTCAAAATAGACCACCTCGTTGTCTTCATTCTGGATCATACGTGTAAATCGTCCACTCACCTGAAGTCCGGTGCTAATCTCTATGGTCCCCAATTGTTTGGATTCGATCAACTTGTTCAATCCCCTCCAACCCCCTTTCCGAACCGCCATGGTGTTGGCAAATTCTTCCAGGACCTCTTGCAAATAGGCGAAGTCCGGAGTAACATACAATTGCGGTTGAGGTTGGGTAATATCAAAATCCTGGTAGGCGGCATCAATAGAGTAAGGCATCTTCTTAACTTCCTCTTTCATACACCACTCGCTTTCACCTATGGAGGAGAGCAACCCTGCTCCATATATCTTTGGATCTTCCACGGTACCTACCATTCCGTATTCTACGGTCCACCAATGCAAGTTTCGGATCAATGAAATTTCGGAAGGGGTCACCTCCTTGTTTTGTAGTGCTTCTACTCGTTGCTCAGCCGCGTCAATCTTTTGCGGCGGAGTACCTTCGGCTTCCTTCAGAATAGAAAGTTCCCTCACTGCCTCGTACATCTCGATATCGTGGGCGCTGGAAATGGCCTTGGCGCCCACTTCTCCAAATCGGCGTAAGTATTCCGCATAATCCGGACTCGCAATAATAGGAGCATGTCCTGCACCTTCATGGATAATATCCGGAGCCGGGGTGTATTCTATGTTTTCCAATTGCCGTATATCACTGGCAATGACCAGGACTTTATATGCTTGAAACTCCATAAAGGCATTGGGTGGAATAAATCCGTCTACGGCCACAGCCGCCCAACCTATTTCCTTAAGGATGCGGTTCATTCCATACATGGACGGAATTTCATCTATGGAAATACCGGTCTTCCGCAATCCCTCCACATAACTCTCATGGGCCACCTTACTCAGATAATCTACATTTTTTCGCATGACATAGCGCCATACCGCCTGGTTGACAGGCGTGTACTGTTCGTAATTCTGAGGCTTGATGTACTGCTTTAAATGCGGTGGTAAGCGGTCGATCAGCTCGTTGGATTCGATCTTCTGTTCCATAGACTTTCAAAAGTAGTAAGTATTGATTAAAACTTACAATATTTAATAAATAATTGGGCTTCCCCATCGAATCTTGATGTAGTAGGGCATTTCCCTCCTCCGTTACACTTTGGAGGGTCAGGCTTTCACTACTCGCTTTTTGGGTCGTCACCTTGAGCATTGCCGAAAGCAAACGTGTTTTGCATGAAGGTAGCTAGCGAAGCTATTCGAAAGGTCTTAACAACCCAAAAGAGCTCAAACATACCGTTCAATCCTTAATGCAGATAATCTTCGCATTTACTATCTTAGCCTTCCATGAAAACCACCACTCGAAAAGAAGAGATCATTCAGGTTGCCTCTCAACTCTTTAAAGAAAAAGGCTATAGTGCGGTTTCCGTAAGGGACATAGCAGAGGCCATGGGTATCAAAGCGGCCAGTTTGTACAATCATATTGAAAGCAAACAGGAAATTCTTTCTGTTTTGATCCTGGATCTGGCACGAAACTTTACTTCCGGGATGGCTCAGGTGTTGGAATTGGAACTATCTCCGCTTCAGAAGATCGAAAAACTCATTGAACTACATATCGACATCACGGTAAACTATTCCGAAGCGCTGGCTGCACTCAACAATGACTGGATGCACCTGCAAGGGGAAGATCTCATCTCCTTTACCCAAATGCGCGAGGATTATGAAGAGAATTTTCGCGGGATCATCCGGGAAGGAATTCGTCTGGGGCAAATCCAATCCAGACACCCTGAGGTGATCTTATTCTCTATTTTATCCACCTTAAGAACCTTATATATATGGTATCAAAAGCGGGGAAAACTGGACGTCAATGTCCTGAAGAAAGATATGGTAGCTGTACTTTTGAGAGGGATCGTATAAGGTTACGTTAATCATTTGCATAATTAACTAACAAACGTTAGTTTTGTGTGGCTTAAAAAGAAATCGAATGGCGACATTCCATACTATAAAAATCAAGGATATTTATAAGGAGACTAGTGACTGCTCCGTTATTTTCTTCGATATTCCCACCCACCTAACGGATGAATTTTTATTTAAACAGGGGCAACATTTGACTTTAAAGGCTGATATTGATGGAGAGGACACGCGCAGGTCATACAGTCTCTGTTCGAGTCCGTTGGAAGGCCAATGGAAAGTAGCGGTCAAGCAAATTCCCGGAGGTAAATTCTCAACCTATGTCAATGAGGAATTAAAGTCTGGAGATGTCATGGAGATTATGGCCCCTAGTGGCACTTTTGGAGTGGAAGTGCAACCAGAGAGCGGTAAAAATTATTTATTCTTTGCAGCGGGCAGTGGGATTACCCCTATTTTATCCATGATTAAAACCCATTTAGCGGCTGAAAATCAGTCTACTTGCAAGCTTTTTTATGTAAATAAGACCGCAAATTCTATTATCTTTAAGGAGGAGTTGGAACAGTTGCGAAATCAGTATTTTGGGAGGTTGGAGATCTATTATTTTTTGACCAAGGAACGCCGGGATATTGAACTTTTTAATGGCCGTTTCGACGATGAGAAGATGCAGGTGCTTACAAAGACCTTTATCGATATCCCAGATACCAGCGAGGTGTTTCTCTGCGGACCGGAAGACATGGTGAAGTTTGTGAGCGGATATTTGGAGCAAGCCGGTTTGTCGAAGGAGTTGATTCATTTTGAATTGTTTGTTACTGGACTAACGGAAGAAGATAAAGCCCGTCAGGAGCGTCTGGCCCAGCAAAATGTTGAAGGAACAGAGATTACCATTGTGGACGGTGGAAAAGAATTCCAATTTACAATGACCCAAGAGTATGATAACATTCTGGACGCCGCCCTCGGAGCGGGTGCAGATTTACCCTTTGCCTGCAAAGGTGGAGTATGTAGTACCTGCAAGTGTGAAGTGTTGGAAGGTTCCGTAGAAATGAAGATAAATTACGCCTTGGAAGAAAAAGAAGTGGCTCAGAATTTTGTACTGAGTTGTCAGGCCGTACCCACTTCAGATAGGGTAAAAGTAGATTTTGATGTATAATTCCCCCTTTGAAGGGGGCTAGGGGGATGTTTTCATCCTAGATTAATAATACTGATTATGAGTGAAAAAGAAGTAAAAAGTTTGGAAGAAATTTTTGAAGCCCGGATTGCCCGGGACGAGAAGATAGAACCTAAAGATTGGATGCCGGAAAAGTATCGAAAGACGCATATTCGACAAATATCCCAACATGCCCATTCTGAAATTGTAGGGATGCTACCAGAGGGAAATTGGATTACCCGTGCGCCTTCGTTGAGAAGAAAGGCTGCCTTATTGGCTAAAGTTCAGGATGAAGCCGGGCACGGTTTGTATCTATATGCTGCCTGCGAGACTCTGGGTGTTTCTAGAGACGAACTCTATGAGCAATTGCATACGGGCAAGGCAAAGTATTCTTCCATCTTTAACTATCCAACGGTTACCTGGGCCGATATGGGAGCTATTGGCTGGTTGGTCGATGGGGCTGCTATTATCAATCAGGTGCCCCTCTGTAATACGTCATTCGGACCCTATGCAAGGGCCATGGTTCGGGTGTGTAAAGAAGAGAGTTTCCATCAGCGACAGGGATATGAGATCATGTTGACTCTCTGTAAAGGAACTCCGGAGCAAAAGGAAATGGCACAGGACGCTCTAAATCGATGGTGGTGGCCTAGCTTGATGATGTTAGGTCCTACAGATGCAGAATCCGTGCATACGGAGCAATCCATGAAATGGAAATTAAAACGCAAGACCAACGATGAGTTACGGCAACAGTTTATTGATCAAACTGTGCCTCAGGCCGACATCCTGGGATTAACGATTCCGGATCCCGACCTAAAATGGAATGAGGAAACGGGTCACTACGATTTTGGTGAGATCGACTGGGATGAATTCTGGCAGGTGGTGAAAGGTCATGGACCTTGTAATAAAGAGCGAATGAAAGCCAGAGTAGATGCCTGGGAAAATGGTGCCTGGGTAAGAGATGCGGCCATGGCATATGCAGAGAAACAAGAAGGTAAGAAACTTAAAGACGTAGGGTAATGACAAAAAAGAATTGGCCTCTTTGGGAAGTATTTGTAAGAAGTAAGAACGGACTGGAACATCGTCATTTTGGTAGCCTGCACGCTGCGGATGCGGAAATGGCTCTTGAAAATGCCAGAGACGTATATACCCGAAGAAATGAAGGTGTGAGCATTTGGGTGGTGGAGAGCAAGCATATCACTGCCTCCAATCCCGAGGATAACGGAGAATTGTTTGAGCCTGCTCAGGATAAAGTATATCGACATCCAACCTTTTACGATTTACCGGATGAGGTAAAACACATGTAAACTTCTGTATGAATGGAAATTAACTCCCCCTTTGAAGGGGGTAGGGGGATGTTCTCCCAAAATCTTTTGTAAATGAAGAACGAAAATTTATATCAGTATGTACTAGGAATCGCAGACAATAGTTTGATTCTGGGCCAACGCCTGGGAGAACTCTGTGGTCATGGTCCAAGTTTAGAGACCGATATAGCCGGAACCAATATTTCTCTGGATCTTATTGGGCAGACACGCAGTTATTATCAATACGCAGCGAAAATTGCAGGAGACAGGAGGACCGAGGATGATATTGCTTTTCTGCGACTTGAAAGAGAATACAGAAATGTATTGTTAGTGGAACAACCTAACACACATTTTGGATTCGTTATGGCGCGTCAATACCTCTTCGATGTATATCATCTTATGTTAATGAAGGAACTGCAGTCCAGTACGGACGAAACACTAGTGGCTATTGCAAAGAAAGGAATTAAAGAAGTAAGCTATCACAAACGTTTTTCTGGTGATTGGGTGAAGCGATTGGGCGATGGAACTGAAGAGAGTAATGAAAAAATGCAAGAGGCTATTGATGGACTTTGGCGCTACACAGATGAATTCTTTCATTTGACCGAAGCAGATCGGAAAATAATCGATGAAGGCATTGGTGTGGATGTGAGTAAATTCAAGGAAACTTACTACAACGAGGTTTCCGAATTATTGGAAGAAGCTACCCTGACCATACCTGAAAGTAAATATTTTAGCAGTGGCGGTAAAAAAGGAGTGCATACAGAACATATGGGATATTTGTTAGCCGATTTACAATATATGCAACGAACCTACCCAAATATGAACTGGTAAATAATGAGCAATATTCAATAGACAGTATTCAATACTCAACTCCCCGTAAGACCATTTTTTTATGATACGGAAATTTGACCTTGAAAAAAGATTAATTGATTTTACGATACAGTGTATTCGGTTGTTCGATAAAGTTGAAACCAGGTTTGCGCTGGACCATTTAATGAAACAGTTGATTAGATCTTGTACCTCTCCGTAATTCAAAGCTGCAGAGGTAGAAGA
>JBCBDM010000103.1:0-13233 GCA_038529705.1 Bacteroidota bacterium | reverse complement strand
GCAAGGGCTTCATCCGGCCTTAACTTATCCAAAGCCCATTGGATATACTTCTGTTGTTCTTCCTGTCTTACCTTAGGCACTTCAGACTCCCAACCTACAGCCAATTCGGGCCTTTCTTGTTCAGAAACCTTCAAATGGTTCTTCTCTTTTTTCAAGGCATTGTAACTCGTATTGACTACAATACGGTACAACCAGGTAGCAAACGACGCCCTGTATTTAAACGTATGTATCTTGTGATATACCTTCATAAAAGCATCCTGCAACACATCTTCTGCCAGGTGCATATCTTTCAGAATAGAACATGCCAAAGAGAGGGATACATCTTTATAGCGTTCCACCAATAGTCGAAACGCGTCTGTATCTCCCTCTTTGAAACTGTCGATGAGTTCCAGGTCGGTATGGTCCTTCTCCCTAGGCTTCAAATTTTCTTCGTATCCTATGTGCCAACAATACCCCTAGGCCTCCAAAAATACATATGGTTCCCCAGGCCAACAGGTCTGTGGTATCTTCCGAAAGATTCATCCCGGAAAAGATGGAGGAGATCAGTAGTCCTACCCCCAGGCCAACGAGAATACAACCTATGTCAATATACTTGACTTTAGCAGCTGTTTGCGATACGGGCATCCCCTGCTTAATCATCGCTTTTTTTATGAGGTAATTGTACTTGGCAAGGATAAAGACAATGAGCACGATCCCTGCAATGATGGCCAGAATGATCAATAATTCTTCTATAAAGTTCATGTGGTTTATTTTAAAATTGTTTTTCTATTAATTTTTCCAGTTCCTGTAGGAATGGATACAAGTTATCTGAATTGGCGAACATCACAAAACCGTACTTTCTATCTGGCACGAACATGGCATACGCCTGAAAATCGTGATTGTTCCCTGTATGTAAATGCATGAGTCCGTTAGGCGTAGGCTTTTGTGCAAATCCCAGGCCCCAACCTGTTTGTCCGGTTTCCAAAAACAACTCGTTATCTAGTTTAAAGTGATTCTGCTCCCTGAGCATTTCATCAATAGAAAGCTTACTTAGATGCTGTGGTGCCATAAGCTCTACAAGAAAGTGTGCATAGTCCAAAGCCTCAGAATGCAAACTATAACCAGGCCCCACCTTCTTATACTTGTGATCTTCTAGGTTTACCTTTCCTTTCTGATGCCCTGTCGCCTTGTTTTCTTCAATACGATCATTCCACGTATAAGAACTGGATTTCATTCCCAGGGGTTTGGCTACTTTTTCTAGGAAAAGCGAGTCCAGGGCGCCTCCCCATCCTATTCCCAATTTGGTTCCAAAGGCTGCCGCCAGATGCTGATAGGCCTCCCCGGAATAGGAGAATCCGGTACCGGGTTCGAATTCAAAGTGAATAGGACCTTTCGGCCAATTCGGAATTCCTGTACCGTGAGAGAGCACCAAACGCGGGGTAATGAGTTTGTAGTTTTCCATGGCCTTGGCATCCAAAACCTGCGCCATGGCCTCCTCCGGCATAGCTTGCTTCAGATAGGGCAAAATAGGAGCATCCAGGTCGATCAAATCCTCCTCCACCATTTTCATCATAAAATAGGCGAATAGGGGCTTGGACAAGGAAGCGGCTTCAAAAATAGTGTTCTTCGTAACGGGTTCTTGGGTCTCCATATTGGCTACTCCAAAAGCCTTGTGGTATACAATTTCGGAATGATTGATCATGGCGATCGATAACCCTGGGATACCTAAAGAATCCATGGCTTTTTCAATGTGTTGGTCCAGGGAACTCACCACTATGGGTTTACCACTAACCGTTTCAATTTGAGTGGGTTTTGATTGTGCATTAAGATTTGAGTTTCCTAGAATTAATAAGAAAACCCATAATAATTTGGCGAATAAATAATTTGTTCGTTTCATAACATGATATGATTTGATTGATGATAAAGTGATTGGACAAGGGCACTGGAAAAAAGGTTACAAGATGTCAATGAATTAATGATTGAAGGAGGTAATGAGTTAATGTGTTAATGTGTTGATTCGTTGATTCGTTGATTTGTTGATTTGTTGATTTGTTTAAAACAAGCGAATACTACCCCTACTTAAATTCGTTAAACCTGCCAACTGAACACTCCATAGTGAACACTGACTCCTGTCTCCTGATTCTTGTTTCCTGATTCCTGTCGCTCAACTTTTCACACATCGTAGCTTTAGCGAAGGTGTGCCGACTTCATGCTTCCTGCTTACGTGACTTCGATACATTTGCTAACGCAAACACTCAGTCACCGGTAAACATATCGATATGATGACTTCCAACTTCTTTAATGCACCATAGCCTTGGCGAAGGTGCACGACTTCCTGCTTCCAACTTCCATATCTATTTCGTAACTTTCCCTAAAAGGCTTTCCATGAAAGAAGAGTACCTCAACAGTGTCATAAAACAATTCGAATACTACAAATCCTTAGGTGAGAGAACGATGGAACAATTGGAAGAAAAGGAGTTGTTCTGGCAATACAATGAAGCTAGTAATTCTATCGCTATTATCGTCAATCACCTTTGGGGCAATATGAAATCCCGGTGGACGGATTTCCTTACTTCTGATGGCGAGAAGGAATGGCGACAGCGGGACCTGGAATTTGAAGATGTCATCAAAACCCGGGACCAACTCATGGAACGATGGGAGGATGGATGGCAGTGCTTGTTTGACGCGCTGGATACTATAAACGAAGAAAACTTTCATACCGAAGTATATATCCGCAATCAGGCCCACAGTATCGTAGCGGCCGTTAACAGGCAATTAGCGCATTACGCTTATCATATTGGGCAGTTGGTCTATGTGGGAAGAATGATGAAAGGAGGTGATTGGAAGAGCCTCACCATCGCTAAGGGAAAATCCGCCGACTTCAATACCGAAAAATTCTCCCGGGGAAAGCATGGCGGGCATTTTACGGACGATATTAAGTAAGACAAATTAAACCTACGAGCTAAAGTGATAGACATTCAAGATAGCGACGGCCAGCAAAACTATTGGTCGCAGCGATATACAGAAGAACGAACCGGATGGGATATAGGAGCTACCTCCACTCCTTTGCAATCCTATGTAGATCAATTGAAACGCAAAGATCTTAGCATCCTAATTCCCGGAGCCGGAAATGCCTATGAAGCCGAATACTTTTTTAGGCAAGGGCATACCCAGGTCACCATTTTGGATATCGCCCGGGAGCCACTGGATGCTTTTAAAAAAAGAGTGCCCGATTTCCCGGAAGCACAGATCATGCTTGGAAATTTTTTCGACCACAAAGGCACTTATGACCTCATCCTGGAACAGACCTTCTTTTGCTCCTTCCCTCCTACACCTGCCAATCGCAAGGCCTATGCCCAAAAGATGCATGAGTTATTATCGCCCAACGGAAAGCTGGTAGGGCTTTGGTTCGACTTTCCACTAAAGGGTGATCTCGAAAAACGTCCGTTTGGAGGTACTAAAGAGGAATACCTTAGCTATCTCAATCCCTACTTTCATACCCAGGTCTTCGAGCGGTGCTATAACTCCATCCCGGAACGGCAGGGGAATGAGTTGTTCGGGATTTTTAAGAAGAAATAGGAGTGTCGAGAGCTAACTAGTTATATCGCAAAGGGGCACAAAGGTTCACAGAGGTTCACAAAGAAGTACTCCTGGTTTTAACCATATACTAACCTCGCTCCTGGTTCCTGTCTCATAGTTTCCCCGTTAGCGCCAGTCTCCAGACTGGTGCTACCCCGCTAACGTAAGCGTCTCGCTCGTGCTATTCCCAGACGTAATCCTTTTAAATTATGTATCCCGTAGATGGCCGCACTAAACAGACCATCCATCTATTTCCAACAAATGCATTAACTTCACTTCTGAAAATAAATCAACATGGCTCCGCCGATACCCAACTGCCAGTAGGCTGGCACAAAACCGCCGTAGCCAATTATGATGCATATGACGCGAAAAGAATTTATTAAGATTTGTAGTTTATTAGGAATCAGCCTGCCATTTCAAAATGCGATGGCCATTTCTAATTACATTCACCCGTCGGGTAAATTCAAAGGAAAAGCACTCATATTAGGGGCTGGAGCAGCAGGCTTAACCGCAGCGTATCGCCTATCGCAATTAGGAATTGATTTTCAAATTTTAGAGGCTTCATCAAACGTTGGCGGTAGGATGAAAACCACGAACGATTTTGTTGATTTTCCCATTCCCTTAGGAGCAGAGTGGCTACACGTTAAAAGAAAGGTTTTTGATGAAATTATTAATCAGCCCAATACAGAAGTAAACATTGAAACCACACGTTACAAAGCGACAGACAATGCATTGTATGATGGAGAAGAAGCATTTATGATCGAGATGGGTTTTGGCATTGACCAAAAGTTCATTGGTTCGTCATGGTTAGATTTTTATAAAGAGTACATCTTACCTTCTGTACAGGATGAAATAATGTATAACCAAATGGCAACGTCTATTAATTACGCTGGCCATAAAATTACTGTCAATACACAAACCGATGTTTTTGAAGCAGACAAAGTCATTGTTACCATTCCCGTAAAAATGCTGCAAAATAATGCGGTTACCTTTATGCCTCAATTGCCAGAAGATAAATTAGAAGCGATTAGGGATGTCACCGTTTGGGACGGATTTAAAGCATTTATCGAGTTTTCAGAAAAGTTTTATCCTACCGTAACCGAGTTCGATGTTTCTGGACAAAAAATGTACTATGACGCGTCTTATGGACAAAATTCCAAGCGTCATGTGTTAGGATTTTTCTCTGTAGGTGCTGCAACGCTCCCGTACCGACAATTAGCAGATTCTGAATTAATAAGATACATTTTAAACGAATTGGACGAACTATTTGACGGTAAAGCCTCACCAAGTTATGTAAAGCATATTTCACAAAACTGGAGCGATGAACCTTTTATAAAGGGAGCTTATGTTTATGACGATGAAAGCTGGAGAACCGTAAGAACACTTGGCAAGTCCGTGAGCAATAAGGTGTTTTTTGCAGGAACAGCCTATACCGAGGGAGATGATTGGGGAGGTGTTCATTCCGCTGCACGCTCCGCCATTAGATCTGTGAACGAAATAGTAGAATAAATGAAACAGGCTCCAACTACTTAGATAATTCATGGCGTATTGGACTAAACGAATTCAAATTCCGACACAAAATTCACTAACTTCACTGCTGAAAAATGAATCAAGCAGCTCTGAACGTATGACTGAATCTCACACTATGAATAGATTACTACCCTTCCTTTTCCTCTTATTAATCTCTTTGCTGGGCTGCAAGGAAAATCCTGAGGAAAGCCAATCCATAGAAATCAATGACATCATGCAAGGACCCATCTTGCATGATTCCCTTACCGAAGAACAAACAGAGAAAATCACTTTTCTCTATGAAACTTTTAAGGAAGTGGATCCCACTCCTAAAGAAAAATGGCTGGAAGATTTTAAACGAGATCTCAATCCCGATCGGGAAATTGAGATCTGGATGATGATGGCGAACGCCTATAACAGTTTCTGCAAAGACAAAAATAGGAGTCAGGAAGCCAAAAATGAAGCCTTCCAAATCGTAATCTTAAGATCCTCGGCTCCTGAAGACCAAGTTCTAAGCCTGATCGAGCTTACCCATCTCACCGAAGAAGATGCCAAATTCATCATGAAAAATTATACGCTGGAAGCCAAGCCCATTCGGGTCATGGAGAACAACACCCCATAATCCCTATGCTATGGCCAGTTTGCAACACATGCTATTTCCAAGCGCTTAACTACACTCGTGCTACTCCAATACTTAATCCTTTTAATAAACGTTAGTAGATAGAATCACTAACTATGTACTTCCGTTTAAAACACCCCTTTTTGTTACTGCTCCCCATTCTATTATCTTCCTGTACAAAGGATCAAAATACGATAGCCCATAACACGGAAAATGAAATGATGATCGCACCCTTAGACACCCTGCAATTTCGGGTTCGGGAGTTCAATGCAGACGTTACACTCAGTCTTATCTCCAATGGGACCTTTACGTATCATACTCGTAGTGCCAATTGTTTTGGTTCCGGATCGCAGGAAATCACTTATGGCACTTATAAAGAATCGGATACCCTACTCGAACTTTTTCCTACCTCCACAAGGAGTAAGGAATCTCGTTTTATATTGAAAACCCAAACAGACAGTATCACTCGAGACCTCTCTTTCCCATATCACCCGGATTCCACACGCATAAAAACCCGTTATTCCAAACTACGCTGGAACCAAAAAACCTATCTCCTCTCCGAAGAACCTATTACGCATTTTGGCTACGAGAATCCGTCTAACGATTTCATCTCCCTGGCCGATTACTACAATACGGGCGCGGAACCCAAAAGACATGGGTTTTATTTTATAAGCGATCGCAAAAACAAGGACAGCCTCACTCAGGTTTTTCCCCTGGAGCAGATCCCAGCTCCATGGCGAAAATTGTTCTTACAGGAGCCTATTAACGCAAAAATTACCTACGGATTCCCTTCGTTCAACACCCTCATAGGACAACGTAGCTTCTGTGTTCAGTTGGACAAAGGTGCAAATAAAGGTGTGGCTAAAGGGCATACTTTTTACGCCAATAAATACGATTCTTGCAACTTCCTCATCGTGGAGGTTAGTGCTGAAACCAGCGTAGGAGAACAAATTATATATCATAGTGAAATGGAGTATTGTGAACTTGATGGTACGCTAACCACCCAAACCGGGAAAACCAATTTTTACTACTAACCAAATCAATTCATATCCATGTGCCACCATCTCCAACGTCTAGAAGAGGATCTCCTCAAAGCCGGTTGTAAAGAAACATACCGGGGACAAGCCTGGAGTGACAATTGCCGGGAATGGGTTTACTTTGATTGTATTCTGGATACAGATATGCTTTTAGAACAGTATGACTTTCCGGATTGCATAAGGTTGCATGAGAATACAGATAGCAGATCCGGCATGGAATTAGGGTTCGTCTGCACTCAATGCAATGACGCTATTATGGGTGGACATCCCAAATCCACTATTAAAGCACCTATTTTTAAAGGATTAGATTAACCTATTCCCTACTGCTTGATTTTTCAAGTTAATATCCCTGGATTCGTAAATGGTTCTGCTAAAAACACTACCTTAGATCATCTAAAAAGTGTTGAGTTACCAAACGTCTTACCCCTTATCCATTTAAAAATGAAAAACACCTTATTCGTCCTACTCCTTTGTGCCTCATGGAGTCTTTGTTTCTGCCAGCATACAAGCAGCGTAACCGATAGTCTAACTATGGAACTGGAACAAATCGCGGACCGGGGCCACATTGCGGGGTTCTCCGTGGCAGTGGTAGATCAACAGGGTATCCTCTATACCCATGGGTTTGGACATGCCCATGAGAAGAAACAACTCCCCTATACCGAACATACCATCCAACCTATCGCCTCTGTTTCAAAAACCTTTATTGGTGTGGCTTTACTAAAAGCGCAAGAATTGGGCAAGCTGAAACTAGACGATCCTATAAACAACTACATCTCGTTTGAGGTCTCGAACCCCTATTTTACAGACCACCCCATAACCATACGACATTTAACCACGCATACTTCAGGCATAACAGATGGTTCGGCCTATGAAAATTACGGATACGTTTTAAAAGAAGAGGACAATGCCGGAAAGAAAGTGGAGAATAATTTTCGTTCGCCCGATGAGATGATGGACAAAACCACATTTTTAAAAGCCATTTTAACCCAGGGAGGGAAATGGTATGAAGAAGGTAATTTTCTGAACAACCCACCCGGAGCAAAATTTGAATATTCCAATATCGGCGCTGGTTTGGCAGCAGTTATTTTAGAAAATGCGACGGGAGAATCCTTCGATGCATTCACAAAGAAACATATATTCGATCCCTTGCAAATGAGACATACAGGATGGAATACGAAACAGGTCGATATGACCAAACACTCAAAGCTCTATGCCCATCCGAAAAAGGAATTGGCCGCATATCAATTGGTAAATTATCCGGATGGTGGATTGATCACCTCTGCCACCGACCTGGGCAAATACCTCTCAGATTTGATCGCTGGATACAATGGTAAGGGCGCTGTCCTCACTAACAAGAGTTATCAAGAGTTATTTCAACCTCAGCTAGCAGAAGAAAACTTTGACGAAAGAAGTGAAAGGGAATATAATGATGAGTACAATATGGGTGTTTTCATGGGCATGTCCTCAAAAGGCCAAATGGGCCATACAGGAGGGGACCCTGGTGTATCCTCTCTACTGTTCTTCAATACCCAAAGCAGTCTCGGAAAAGTCCTGATCATCAATACCAGCCTAAATGAGGAAGGGGTAAAAGAGTTTATCGATGTGTGGAAAAAACTGGAAGCCTACGAAAAAAAATTAAAGCGCTCGTACTAGCATAAACTAACAAGAACACGGCCTACTGCTTACTGCTTATTGCTTATTGCTTATTGCTTATTGCAAACTACTCAAACTCGCCTTTAAGGTCTCGATCTTAGCAAGCGCATCCGCTTCCTTGCGTCGCTCATTGGCCACTACTTGCTCAGGCGCTCCGTTTACGAACTTTTCGTTCTTCAACTTTCCTTGAACTTTTTTCAATAGACCTTCAACATAATCTAATTCTGACGTCAATTTAACGATCTCGGCTTCTATGTCAATAGTCCCGGCCATCGGCACAAAGTACTCGTTGGATTTCACCCTATAGGTCAGAGCTCCATCCAATTTATCATCAACATAGTTGAATTCAGACAGATTACCCAATTTTCTAATAACCGAATCAAATGTCTTCGACGCTCCCTCCGAATTAATGACGGATAAGGACAATGTATCTTTCTTCGCAATATTCTTTTCCTTTCTTATTGCCCGGATTCCAGAAACTACTTCGGTCGCAAAATCGAAGTCCTTGATCATTTGCGCATCAAAATCCCCTGCTTCGGGCCAGGACGAAACGATCAATGCCTCTTCTGTAGTCCTTTCTCCAAAATGCTGCCATAACTCTTCAGAAACAAAAGGCACAAAAGGATGTAATATCTTTAGGTTGTCCTCCAGAATGGAGAGAATATCCTGGTAAGTAGCTGCTGCGATAGGTTGCTGATAACCGGGCTTTACCGCTTCCAGGAAGGACGAACAGAAATCGTCCCAGATCAACTTATACGTGGCCATCAAGGCATCGCTCATTCGATATTTGCTGTAATGATCATCAATCTCTGCCAGCGCTTGTTGGAATTTATTTCGGTACCAGGTAATGGCCTTTCTCGCCGACTCGTTCTCAGCTTCGGTTTCAGAGACTTCCCAACCGTCGATGAGTCGGGATGCATTCCATATCTTGTTTACAAACTTGCTTCCCTGTTCGCACAGGTCTTCATCGAACATCAAGTCGTTTCCAGCCGGAGAGCTCAACAACATTCCCACACGAACGCCATCGGCTCCAAAAACATTCATCAAATCAATAGGATCTGGCGAATTACCGAGTTGCTTACTCATCTTTCGACGTTGCTTATCGCGTACGATTCCTGTTAGGTATACGTTGGTGAATGGTTTCTCCCCACGATATTCGTATCCGGCAATGATCATACGGGCTACCCAGAAGAAAAGGATCTCCGGTGCCGTTACCAGGTCATTGGTGGGATAGTAATATTCGATCTCCTTGTTTTCCGGCTCTAGGATTCCGTTAAAAACGGTCATAGGCCACAACCAGGAAGAGAACCAGGTGTCTACCACATCCGGGTCTTGACGTAAATCATCTATGGTGAATGACTTCTCGACTGCGCTCGAAGTGACACGCAACTTTTCCTGTGCCAGCTCGAAAGCTTCCTCTCTGGTTTCCGCTACCACAAAGTCTTCCTTCCCGTCTCCATAGAAATAGGCGGGTATTTGCTGTCCCCACCACAACTGTCTACTAATGTTCCAATCGCGAACATTCTCCATCCAGTGACGGTAGGTATTGATAAATTTCTCCGGAACCAGGTTTACATCTTTTTCCAGAACGGCATCCAATGCCGGTTGTGCCAGTTCTTTCATTTTCAAGAACCACTGATCGCTCAGTTTCGGTTCGATCACGGCGCCGGTACGTTCACTGGTTCCTACTTTATTGACATGCTGCTCTACCTTGGAGATCACCTCCATGGCTTCCAGTTCTTTTACGATCTCTTTTCTGGCTACAAAGCGGTCTTTTCCTTCATAATGCATTCCGAAGCTATTCAAACTTCCGTCATCGTTCAAAATGTCTATTACTTCCAAACCGTGTTTGTCTCCCAGCATTTTATCGTTCTCGTCATGGGCTGGCGTTACCTTTAAGCAGCCGGTACCAAATTCCATGGTCACATATTCGTCTTCGATAATAGGAATAACACGGTTACAAATAGGTACCATTACCTTTTTCCCCTTCAAGTGGGTATAGCGTTCATCATTGGGGTTGATACAAACGGCGGTATCCCCCAAAATGGTCTCAGGACGAGTGGTGGCAATGGTTACAAACTCTTCGGAACCTTCAATTTGATACTTGAGGTAGTATAAATTCCCTTGTTTCTCTTCATAGATCACCTCTTCGTCACTCAAGGTCGTTTGGGCCTGAGGATCCCAGTTTACCATACGGTATCCGCGATAAATATTTCCTTTTCGGTACAAATCCACAAAAACCTTGATCACCGAGGCAGATAGATTGTCATCCATGGTGAAGCTAGTCCGTTCCCAATCGCAGGAAGCCCCTAGCTTTTTGAGCTGTTCCAGGATGATTCCCCCGTGTTTATGAGTCCATTCCCAGGCGTGTTCTATAAATTCTTCCCGGGAAAGGTCGGATTTATTAATTCCCTCCTGTTTTAGCTTGTTTACTACCTTGGCTTCGGTAGCAATAGAGGCGTGGTCTGTACCAGGCACCCAACAGGCGTTGAATCCCTTTAAACGCGCCCGTCTAATGAGTACATCCTGAATGGTATTATTTAACATATGCCCCATATGGAGGACACCGGTGACATTGGGAGGCGGAATAACGATGGTATACGGCTCTCTGTCATCTACTTCACTATGGAAATACCCCTGCTCCATCCAGTAGCTATACCACTTATTTTCAACGTTTTGCGCGTTATATTTTGCCTCTAAAGCCATTTTTGGTCTAATTTTTGAAAAGTAAGATGCAAAAGTAGGGAACTATAAAATATTATGAAATTATTAAAGTGAATAACTTATATTGCAAAACGAACAAAAGTTACCTACTTTAGTAATCTTGTTAAAAACAAAAACCATGAAAAAATTAATTCTAGTAGCAGTAATCGCCCTAATTAGTTTTGCTGCTAACGCACAGGCGGAAATTAAGTTCAAGCAAGAGACCATCGATTACGGCCAAATTGAAAAAGGCAGTGACGGGGTACGTATTTTTGAATTTACCAATACAGGAGATGCTCCATTGGTCATTAGCGACGTAAAGTCAAGCTGTGGATGTACCGTACCTGAAAAGCCAAAAGGTCCTGTAGCACCGGGTGCTACCAGTTCGATCAAAGTAAAGTATGACACCAAACGTGTTGGAAAGATCAGAAAAACGGTGACCGTTTATTCCAATGCCAGTGAGCCTATCAAGGCCCTTAAAATTAAGGGTGAAGTGATGGCACCAAATAATAAGAGCGTTTTGGAAAAAACCAAATAAGCATTCATTTCAATTATTGAAAAGCCGCCCAATGGGCGGTTTTTTTATAGTACTTCTTTCAGGGTAAAGCGCTTTTTTACTTTCATTCCGTTACGTTCCACTTCCAACACGATCTTCTTTCCACTTTTGGAGGAGAACAAGGCATTGATCTCGGAAAGTCTCATATCGTAAAAGGGTTTCCCATTTACCGCAGTAATCTCATCTCCCACGGCCACACCGGCTAAGTGGGCCGGTGAATCCTTCCTCACCTCGGCTACTACAAAGCGCTGTGCCAGGAAAAAGGTAAAAAACGGATTCACATTTACGGTAACACTACTTGTATTGGCGTTGTCCGGTGCATTGAAACGAACGGACCTCGCCGACAGGCTGGAAATGTCCTTTACAGGTACCATTCCATCATGTTCTATGATAATTCCCGCCATATTGTAATGAAACGGCTTACTAAAGAAGGTGTTTTTTCGCAGGGTCATCTTTCGAGCTGGATAATCCATGGTCACCGTGAATCGTTTTAAAATATCACTTCCCAGGGTTCCATTTCGATCGCCGTCCTTTTTTAAATTTCTCAGGGCCAAACTATCGGGATAGGCCACGTTCACGTCCTCCAGTTTAAATTTACCCAGCCAGACCTCATCCATTTTGGATCGTTTCCCATGAACACCTCCACTGAGTCCTAAGCCCAAAAAATCGTCAAAATAGTTCTTGGATTCTTCCACAATTCCGAAGGACTCGTTGAACAACCACATGGCATCACTGGCGCCACTGTCGATAAGTAGAACTGCTTCATTTTCCTGTTCGTTAGATACTACTTTAGTCTTCACATAGGGCTTATTTTCACTTAAAGCAATGTCAAAGACTTCACAAGACCTGCAACGTTTAGCCTTATAGGTACCAGGGTCGTAAATGGTGATTAATTGAGAATCGTAATCAATCTTCACAACAAAATCTTTAAAGAAATCGTACCCTATCACACCGTGTACCGGAATTCCCATTCTTGGAGAAAAATTGATCTTCTCATCAAAGATCACATAGACCTTATGATCCGTATCCAGGGCGTTGCCCACTTTCACCGAATTATTGACGCTTTTAATGGCATCTATATCACCCCCATCCCCCAAGCCCCGTATACGTACAGGGGTTACATTTTTAATCTGAAGAGAATCGTTGTCGTATAGACTGAAGAGCAAGGTGTAATTTACGCCGGTGTCCAACAAGAAGGACAGCTGTTTTCCATTAATCTCAAGCGGTATAACGGTGAGATTATTCACCAGTTCAAAAGGAATCTTATCCTTTTTCTTTCCCGTGGGAAGCTTAAATCCGGTTTGCGAATACCCTATGGTAGTAAGGCCAAACAAAAGAAAAAAGAAGATGGAAATAGAGTAAACTGGTGTACGTATTTTCATTCGTTTAAGAAGATATAAAAATCGCCGCCAAAAGGAGTTAAAAATCATTTATTTTAAGAAATATTTCGCAACTTTGTTCTCTTAATTTATATAAAACTATGCCTGCTGTATCCTCCAAAGGACTGAAAATGCCGGAATCGCCCATCAGAAAGTTGGTTCCCTATGTTGAGGTGGTAAATATGTTTATTCGCTTTTCTGGCTTTTTCAGCATAGGGA
>JBCBDM010000102.1:0-13290 GCA_038529705.1 Bacteroidota bacterium | reverse complement strand
ACTATCGTTTTGCGCCAAAAGCATATTTAGGAAGCCTGAGACATTCACCTCGTTGGAAGTTATCGGGTCGTTTATGGAGCGTGGCACAGATCCAAGGGCCGCCTGGTGAGATACATAATCCATGTTCTCCATGGCCTTTTTGCAAGTCTCCAAATCCCGGATGTCTCCTTCCATAAATTCGAAATTAGGATGATCTTCGAATTCGCTTATGTTGTATTGAAATCCAGTAGCCAGATTATCCAACACCCTTACTTTGGCCGCTCCATGCGACAATAGATAGGCGACCAAATTAGAACCAATAAATCCAGCTCCACCGGTTACGAGGAATTTCAATTGGGAAAGATCTCTGCTATGATATGGGGTTGTATACATTATAATCTGCCGTCTATTATTCTTTGATCCAAAAACGCTTTCACATCAAAAACGACCGCCTTCTCATTTAAAAGGCCTTCCACGTTAAGGTCTTTAAATTCTGAATGGGCTACCGCTAGAATAACTGCGTCGTAATTATCTTTAAGCTGGTTCCTACCCGAAATCAGTGGCATTCCAAATTCGTGTTGCACTTCGGCTCCGTTGGCCCACGGATCATGAACGTCTACGTTCAAGTTGTACTTCTTTAGTTCGGAAATTACATCTATTACCTTACTATTTCGAATATCCGGGCAATTTTCTTTGAAGGTAATTCCCAACACCAATACATTTCCGTGCTTTACTTTACAATCTTTTTGGATCATAAGTCGAACCACTTCCTGGGCCACATAATTACCCATTCCGTCGTTCATACGTCGTCCAGCCAATATAATCTCAGGGTTATAACCTTCTTCCATGGCCTTCTGGGCCAGATAGTAAGGATCTACTCCTATACAATGCCCTCCAACCAGTCCCGGTGTGAACTTGAGGAAGTTCCATTTGGTTCCTGCAGCCTCCAATACCGCCTGCGTATCGATCTCCAACAAGCGGAATATTTTTGAAAGTTCATTGACAAAGGCTATGTTAATATCACGTTGAGAATTCTCTATCACCTTGGCGGCTTCAGCCACCTTAATAGAAGGTGCGAGATGCGTACCTGCTGTAATGATAGAGGCATAAAGATCGTCTATATAGGTAGCTGCTTCCGCAGTAGAACCAGAGGTAACCTTCAATATCTTTGTAACCGTGTGTTCCTTGTCCCCCGGATTAATTCTCTCCGGAGAATAACCGGCATAGAAATCCTTATTAAAGGTAAGTCCTGATACTTTTTCCAGTATAGGAACACAAATATCCTCGGTGACACCAGGATATACAGTGGACTCGTAAATAACGATATCCTCATTTTTCAATACACGCCCAACGGTTTCACTGGCCTTCTCCAAAGGAGTTAGCACCGGTTGATTATGTTTATTGGTTGGGGTTGGAACCGTAACGATAAAGACATTGGCAGCCGCCAGGTCTTCGGCCTTACTGGATATCTTTAGGCCATAAGTACCATGGTTCAATACCATTTTGAGATGATCATCGGCTACTTCAAGCGTTTTGTCTTCTCCTGCTTTTAATTGAGCCACTCGGGTCTCATTGATGTCAAATCCTATTACTTTATACTTTTCGGCAAAAGCAACGGCTAAAGGCAGGCCTACATAGCCTAGTCCAATAATTGCGATAGTGGGGTTTTCTTTCATTTTCATTCCCGTAGTAGCGGGATCTTTTAATTAAACACAGAGCGCCATAAATATTTAGCGTCATTCCATAGGCTCCAGTTTGTTATATACTCCTTATTAATTTTTACTTTATCCGGCCAAATGACCGTATCGTTATACTTCTTAGGATCCTCCTGTTCCAGGAGCATGGTATCTTCATTTCGATACTTCAGCGTAGCCGGACCCGTTATTCCTGGTTTCACGTTTAAGATAATGCTATCCTCTCCTTCAAGTTTATCGGCATATCCAGGTATATCCGGACGTGGACCTACCCAGCTCATACTTCCCAACAAGACATTGAACAATTGTGGTAGTTCATCCAACTTGCTCCTCCTTAGCCAACTACCAAAGGAGGTTTCACTCTCTTTGATCGCTAGAATATCTTCATGATCTTCGCCTTTTAGAGACCTGATCTTATACAGTTTGAATTCCCTTCCCTTATATCCAATTCTGCTTTGAACAAAAAGACCATTCTTTCCAGTATTCAAGCTGGCAATAACAAGGAGCAAAATTAAGGGAATTATCGCAAATGGTAACAGTACAATCGAAATTGCTATATCAAAAATACGTTTGGTCACCAACTGCCGTCGTGTAAGCATATCTCACTTTGATTAACAACCCTCTTCAATGGAGCTGAGATCTATTTTTTCCTCCTTTTGAAGAAATTAGCTATGCGTTTTATCAAAGATGGTTTTCTGTCGTCTTCATGATAACCATGACCATATCCATAACCATATCCGTAACCGTAACCGTAGCCATAGCCGTAACCGTAACCGTATTTGGCCTTTCCTTCGAAGAAATTAAGTACAAAACTAATATTAGATATTTCGCCAGACTTGTATTTATCATTGATCAATCCAAACATTCCCTTCTTGGTGTAGTTCTGTCTAACCATATAGATGGTAGCATCTACGAATTTGATCAATTCCAGAGAATCCGATACCAACCCAAGCGGCGGTGAATCCAAAACAATGTAGTCATACTTATCCTTGAGAGCATCTATAAGTTGTTCCATCCGATCACTCATAAGAAGTTCCGAGGGGTTAGGAGGTATCGGTCCTGCAGTGATCACATCGAGAGAATCAATCATCGTGTGCTGAATGATCTCATCTACTTCAGAATCGCCAATGAGGTAATTTACGACACCCACATCGTTATGAATATCAAAATCTCCAAAGATCTTTGGTTTTCTAAGATCCAAACCTATTAGAATCGTTTTCTTTTCACTTAAAGCAAAAACAGAGGCAATATTAATAGAGCAAAAGGTTTTTCCTTCCCCACTTATGGACGAAGTAACCAGTACGGTTTTTGTTCCGTCAATTCCCTGTTTTTTGTATATAAATTGAAGACTGGAACGAATGGCACGAAATGCTTCAGAGATAGCCGATTTTGGTTTATTAATTACCGCCAGGCTATTGTCTAATCTACTCTTACCAATGACTCCTAAAATTGGGATCTTGGAAAGGCGTTCTATATCCTTGGCCGTATGTACCCGAGTATCCAGGAATACCAAAGCAAAGACAAAAACAAACGGAATCAGAAATCCGAATAACAACGCCATGACATAATTGAGCTGTGTATTGGGTCCCACCTTACCTCCACCTGTATCCTTTGCTTCGTCTATGATCAAAACATCACTAACATTGGCCGCTTTTACCAAATTCGCTTCGCTCAATTTTGAAAGGAACAGATTATACGCACTTTGACTAAGCCTGTATCTTCGTTCTATTTTCAAGAGGTCTTGCTGTTCCTTGGGAAGTTTTCTAATCTCCGCTTCGTATTTACCTATTTCTCGTTCAATTTGTCCCAATTCAGACATTTTAAGACCTTTGGACGAAGTGATATTCTCCAAAAGAACAATCTTTATCGCATCGATCTCCCGGTCAATATTTAAAAAGACGGGGGAACCTTCCTTGTACGAATACTGGAGGCGGTTGCGTTCCTGCGCTTTCGCCACAATTTGTCCCACTCCATTAATGATACTGGCTTCAGAGATACCCGCGACAGAAGGAGCTGGCACATCCCTGTAATCCTGTCGGTTCTTGAGGTAGGTCTCCAAAGTACCTAAATAATTGAGCTGACGCTCTACATTTTCTTTTTGAATGTCCAGTTTATTCAGTTTGGAGTTGATCTCATTTCCTTCGGTTTCCAAGTTAAAAATAGCATTCTTATTCCTGTAATCGTTCAGCTCATCTTCAACATCACTTAATTCATCCGACTTTTCATCCAATCTTTCCTCAATGAATTCGATGGTTTTTGTAGCAAAGAGATTCTTCCTGTCCAACATATCGTCACTTAGCACCTCTACCGATGTATTCAGATAATCGACCAACCTGGCCTTGTTCGTGCCTGTTAGACTCAAGGTAAGGACAGAAGACCCTTTAGATTCCGGAAAGACTCCAATACGAGCGTAGTTTTTTACGATTCCGTCGAAATTTCCAAAACTAAGGTAGAATGGCTTTCCTACCTTACCCACCACCTCGGGATTGGGCATGAAAGTGCCACTAAAGAATGGCAGATTGACCTTTTCCCCTATTTTGAAATCTCTGGAAAACTCCTGAGCTTCAATCCTTTTGTTGATTATTGTTTTGGACTTATTATAGAACTGATGCGGTCTATTTTTAGCCTCTTCAAAGGAGACACTAAGTGTAAAATTGACAGAATCCTTAAAAACCACCTTCATCTGCTTCCAGAGCATTTGTGGCCGGGTTGTATCTACTTCCACCATAAAAGGAGTCTGCCTGTAGGCATCCTCCTGAGTGTACTTGCCGTCTTTCCTGTAATGTAAGTAGTATTGTAATCGTTCTATTACCTTCTCATTATGAGATCTCGACTTAAGTGTAATCACAGCCGTATTCACCTTATCCGTAGTACCTCCCCAATTGAAAG
Source organism: Bacteroidota bacterium (assembly GCA_038529705.1). Lineage (GTDB taxonomy): Bacteria > Bacteroidota > Bacteroidia > Flavobacteriales > Flavobacteriaceae > Aureisphaera. The sequence goes on along the minus strand of JBCBDM010000102.1, from coordinate 8,728 downwards.
TAAGGCTGGTGTTAGTAGTAAAGAAAGGGTTCTGATCATCTTTTATAGAGATCATATTTCCAATTCTGTAAATAGGAACTTTCTTTAAATTAATATAGTATGCAATTCCCAGAGCAATGGCCAGGGATATCAAAAACAATGGCCAATAACTCAGTAGCTTTACCAGTAGACTTTTTACGTCGAACGTAGACTGAATTTCCTTATGTTCAAATTCCTCATTCATAGCATCACAATCTAGAGAATAACAAAATAGCTGTGGTAAGACCCGTTAAAATAGTAAAGATGGTTGTAATGGATTGCAGCCCCGTAATACCTGTACCCACGCTCTTTTGAGGTAATGGGTTAATGAGTATAAGATCGTTTGGTTGAATGAAATAATAAGGAGAATTCATGGCGTCGATACTGGTAAGATCAATATGATGCACCTTCTGACCTACCGGATATTGCCTTATAATGATCACATCGGTCTTATCGCCGGTAACGGGAATTTCCCCACTATTGGCAATAGCCTCCATGATCGTAACTTCGTCTCGATAAATAATTTTCGATCCTGGGTTGGCAATTTCGCCATTGATTACATATCTAATCCCTGAAAGCTTTACAGTGACAAATACATTGGACTCTGCTTTGAAATAATCCTCCAGCAGCCGTTTTTCGATCTTTTCCCGTATCTCTTCTACGGTAAGCCCTAAAACAGCTACTTCTCCCAGCACAGGAATACGAATGTTTCCATGTCTATCCACCACAAAGCCATCATAATAGAGTCGTTGTTCGCCCGTAGCATTTGGGTTCGTCTGACTAACAGGATTAAAAATACTCACTAGATCGTCATCCAGCGCCTTGACCCGAATACTGAGAAGATCATTGACCTGCAACCTGTAAGGTTCTTGCATTTTGCGAACTGGAATAAGGCTGTCAACCGCATTTTCATTTTCCTGAAGGTAGGTAATCCGTTTTTGAGGAATGCATGAGGAAAGGCACAAGGCAATACCAAAAAAATACAGGATATGTTTTAGCTTCATAGTAAGGCTGGGTTGTAATTTGACAAATATAGCGCAACCTAGGTAATAATGAAATATATTTTCCCATAACTGCCCAAAATCCCTTTATTTTGCAGCAAATTGCAACTATGAATTATCTCTCGGTTGAGCAAATATCAAAATCCTATGGGGAAAGAGTTTTGTTTCGTGATATCTCCTTCGGAATCAATGAAGGACAGAAGATAGGTTTTGTTGCCAAGAACGGGACGGGAAAAACGTCCTTGCTTAACATTCTGTCCGGGGACGATACTCCCGATGAGGGACGGGTTGTCTTTCGAAAGAACCTGAGTGTGGCCTTTTTGGCTCAAGAACCTAATCTGAACCCTGATCTTACGGTGGAGCAGACCATATTCTCTTCAGAAAAACCCATTCTAAAGATCATCTCGACTTACGAGAAGGCATTGCTCAATCCCGATGATCCGGAAGCGTACCAAAAGGCTTTCGATGCCATGGATGCCCATCAAGCCTGGGATTTTGAAACCGTTTATAAACAAATTCTCTTTAAACTCAAGCTGGATGATCTTTCCCAGAAAGTATCCAACCTAAGTGGAGGCCAAAAAAAGCGGCTTGCTCTGGCTAACGCCTTGCTTGCACAACCAGATTTGTTGGTCATGGATGAACCTACCAACCATCTTGACCTCGAAATGATCGAATGGCTGGAAGCCTTTTTTGCGAAAGAGAGTATCACTCTTTTTATGGTCACCCACGACCGATACTTTTTGGAGCGGGTCTGTAACGAAATTGTAGAACTGGACGAAGGAAACTTTTACAGTTACAAGGGTAATTACAGCTACTATCTGGAAAAACGGGAGGCTCGCATTGAAAACTTCGAAACCGAAACCGCAAAGGCCAAACAACTCTATAAAAAAGAACTCGATTGGATGCGTCGTCAGCCAAAGGCACGGACCACAAAAAGCAAGTCCAGGATCGACGACTTTCAAGATATCAAATCCAGAGCACATCAAAGACGACAGGATCACGAAGTTCAGCTCGAATTGAACATGGAACGATTGGGAACTAAGATCGTAGAGCTTCACAACATTTCCAAGGCATTTGGAGACAAGGAACTCTTCCAAAAGTTTGACTATAATTTCTTGAGAGGAGAACGAGTGGGTATTATTGGTAAGAACGGTACGGGAAAATCTACTTTCCTAAACATCCTGACAGGAAGCATGATGCCAGATTCCGGAAAAGTGGTGATAGGTGATACCGTAAAGTTTGGCTATTACACTCAAAAAGGAATTCACGTCAAGGAAGGGCAGAAAGTGATCGACGTGGTCCGAGAATTTGGTGATTATATTCCTCTGAAAAAAGGAAGACAAATCTCTGCCCAGCAATTATTGGAACGCTTCTTATTCGATCGAAAAAAGCAATACGACTTTGTTGAAAAACTGAGCGGTGGAGAACGCAAACGTCTTTATTTATGCACGGTTCTCATTAAGAACCCCAATTTTCTCATCCTGGACGAGCCTACGAACGATCTAGACATCGTCACTCTCAACGTGCTGGAAAATTTCCTGTTGGACTTTCCAGGTTGTCTGATCGTGGTATCACACGACCGATATTTTATGGATAAGATAGTGGACCATCTATTCGTCTTCCGTGGGAATGGTGTGATCGATGATTTCCCGGGGAATTATAGTGATTTTAGAACGTATGAAGACAGCACTCCCAGGGAAAAAACTCTGGAAGCCAGCTCGCCTAAGGCCAAAAATGAATGGAAAAAGAACAGCAACAAAACCAAATTATCCTATAACGAACAGAAAGAACATCAACGCCTTGAAAAGGAGATCGCCAAATTGGAGAAAGAACGGGAAACCCTTCAGAATAAATTTGCCACTGAAAATTGGGACGGAGATGAGATCAACAAACAATCGGTAAAACTGCAAGAGATCATCGATAGCATAGAAAGTAAGGAAGAGCGTTGGTTTGAGTTATCGGCTAAATTAGAGGAATAATTAGAAACATTTAGAACAAAGTCGGAAAGCATAATTTTGACTATTGAGGTCTCGACTGCCCGCCAGAATGAACCCTTCGGGCTGGCGCTCGACCTGACATTTACAAATAATTTAACCTTTGTATTACCCAATAAAAACATACCTAAAATTCCTCTTCCGCTCCAGAAATCAGCATGGAGTGCACTCCCCCTTTGTGTATGATCTTGTCACCAAGTGTTTCTACAACAAACAAGATTATCCGGAATACGCAGTATTAAGGGACTATCGTAAGAACTTGCTCGAAAGCAACGATACTTTAGAGGTGACCGATTATGGGGCAGGATCTAGAGTTTTTAAGTCTAACACCCGCAGCATTGCTGCCATAGCCAGAAATGCCGGAATTTCCAAAAAACGGCAACAGTTGTTGTTTCGATTGGCTCGCTATTTCAAACCTGCCTTGTCACTGGAGTTAGGAACCTCCCTCGGTCTGGCCACTGTAGCCCTAAGTATAGGTAATACCCATGGCAGAGTGATCACCTTAGAAGGTTGTCCCAATACGGCTGCAAAAGCGCAGGAATTGTTCTCAGAATTTCAACTCGAAAAAATTCAGCTAAAGACGACCACTTTTGAAACCTTTTTTGAAAATCCTTCCATAGGATATGATCTGGTCTTTATTGACGGCAATCACGACAAGACCAATACCCTTTCCTATTTCGATCTACTTCGCAAAAGTGCCCACAACGATACGGTGCTGATCTTCGATGATATCTATTGGAGCCCGGAGATGACAGAAGCATGGAATGAGATCATTGCACATCCTGAAGTAACCGTAAGCATCGACACCTATCAGTGGGGTCTGGTTTTCTTCAGAAAAGAACAAGAAAAAGAACATTTCCGCATAAGAGTGTAACAAGGGAATGCTAGATGCGTCTTATGCTAAAAACTACTATATTGTAGGCTACTAAAACCGGTCAAAAATCATATGAGTCTAGTTATTAAAATTCGAGACATTAAGAGAGACTTTCCATTGGGACAAGAAATTGTAAAAGTTTTGAAGGGAATCGACCTGGATATAGAAAGAGGTGAGTATGTAGCCCTGATGGGGCCATCCGGTTCGGGAAAATCCACTTTGATGAATTTGTTGGGATGCCTTGACACCCCAACTTCGGGAACTTACGAACTGAATGGTCAGGATGTAAGCAGTATGACGGATGATGAATTGGCTGAAATTCGCAATAAGGAAATTGGTTTTGTATTTCAAACCTTTAACCTTTTACCCAGAACCACGGCACTGGATAACGTAGCCCTGCCCATGATATATGCTGGCGCTTCCAAATCCAAACGAAACTCCCGTGCAGAGGAAGTACTAACCGATGTGGGGCTAGCAGACCGAATGGATCACAAGCCCAATCAGCTATCCGGAGGACAGCGGCAAAGAGTTGCTGTGGGCCGTGCCCTAGTAAACAAACCTTCTATTATCCTGGCAGACGAGCCTACCGGGAATTTGGATTCGACCACTTCCCTGGAGATCATGAAGCTCTTTGACGATATTCATGCAGCCGGAAATACGGTGATCCTCGTTACCCATGAAGAAGATATAGCCGCTCATGCGCATCGGGTCATTAGACTCAAAGATGGTATGGTAGAAAGTGATGAGCGCAATCAATAATAGGTTCTTTACAGATAATAATTCTTCTTTCTTTTCTCTCCATTGTTGGTTATCTTAGCCCTGTGGAATCATCCTTATTTTCGAACCCTTTCGTTTTGGTAACTGGCGGTATTCTCCTGTTGCTCTTATTGTATTTTTGGAATAGATCGAACACCCACCGAAATAGGAATCGGAGGCAACGAAGCTTCCGAAAGAGTTATAAAGAACGCAAAAAAGAGCGAAACCAGTCAGAATAGACCTTGCACCATTAGGATGCCTACCTGTATATTGAAGAAATTAGTCCTTGCCCTATAAAAATCAAAGGCTTTTATCCTACAATTCCGGGAGCTAAGGCCTATCTTTGTTTTAGGCAACTTACTTTAGAAATTCTGGTTATACTACTACGATGAAAATATATACCAAAACAGGCGACAAAGGCACTACGGCTCTTTTTGGAGGTACGAGAGTCCCTAAACATCATATTCGGATAGAGAGCTACGGAACGGTAGACGAGCTCAATTCGTACATCGGACTTATCCGGGACCAAGAGATCGACCCCAGATCCGTAGAGATCCTAATCCATATTCAGGACAAGCTCTTTACCGTGGGCGCCATTCTGGCCACAGATCCGGAAAAGGCCCTGCTGAAGAGTGGCAAGGAGCGATTGAACATTCCAAAGATCGAGGAAGAAGATATTGCACTGTTGGAAACGGAAATGGACACTATGAATGATTCCCTCCCCCCAATGACCCACTTTGTTTTGCCAGGTGGTCATACCACGGTGTCATATTGTCACATTGCACGCTGTGTTTGTAGACGAGCAGAGCGTTTAGCGACGTTATTACACGAAACAGAACCGACCGATGAACGTGTTTTGATGTATTTGAATCGTCTTTCGGATTATCTATTTGTACTGGCACGGAAATTGTCCAATGATTTGCAGGCAAATGAAATAAAATGGGTTCCAAAGAAATTATAGCCTTAAAACTTTTTATTTGTAAAATACTGTAAAACAGTAAGTTAAAAACGTTCTTTAAAATTCAGCATAAATAGTTTTATTTTTTCTTGGCTTTTTCAGTTAAAAAATTATTTTTGCAAAAAATTAAAAACATAATTCTGCTATGTACTGGACATTAGAATTAGCATCTTATTTAAGTGATGCACCTTGGCCGGCAACCAAAGACGAGTTGATCGACTATGCCATTCGAACCGGAGCGCCTCTGGAAGTTGTGGAAAACCTTCAGGCCATTGAGGATGAAGGTGATTCGTATGATTCGATCGAAGAGATCTGGCCAGATTACCCCACAGACGAAGATTATCTGTGGAATGAAGATGAATATTAAACGTCGCAAACACTCATAGAAAGTGTTTCAACCATAAAAATTAATAGAAAAAGTCTCAATGTCATTGGGACTTTTTTTTGCTCAAAACCCAACCATTAAAATCCGTAAAACGGCTTGCCTATCTGGTTTTTTTACAGTTTTTTTGTGTTATTGAACAAAGGGTGTTTTCCCCCTTGTATTGAGCCTTAAAACGAAATAGATATCATGGGACTTTTAGACAGCGTATTAAAAGTATTTGTAGGAGATAAATCCAAGAAAGACATTGGCGATATTCAGCCGATCGTCAACGAAATAAAAAAATTCGAAAGTGCCGTGTCCGGACTTTCTTTGGACGAGCTTAGAGGCAAGTCTGATTTTTTTAGAAATAAGATCAAAGAAGATCAAAAAGAAATTCAACAACAAATTGACGACCTTCAGGCCCAGGCAGATACCGAACAGGATATCGACAAAAAAGAAGACATCTATAATGAGATCGACAGGCTAAAGGACGATCGCTATGAGGTGGAGCGCAAAACGTTGGATGACATCCTCCCGGAAGCATTCGCCGTGATAAAAGAAACTGCCAGACGATTCAAAGAAAATGAAACTCTTACCGTTACTGCTTCGCCTTATGATCGCGAACTTTCCGGCAGCAAGGACTATGTAACACTCGATGGAGATAAAGCCCATTGGAGAAATTCCTGGGATGCGGCAGGAAAAGAGGTAACCTGGGACATGGTACATTACGATGTACAATTAGTAGGTGGGGTCGCACTCCACCAGGGAAAAGTAGCAGAGATGCAAACAGGGGAAGGTAAAACCTTAGTAGCAACCCTTCCGGTCTATCTAAATGCCCTTGCCGGTAATGGAGTTCACCTGGTAACCGTCAACGATTACCTGGCGCGCCGTGACAGCGCCTGGATGGCTCCTATTTTCGAATTCCATGGCTTGAGCGTGGATTGTATCGACAATCACCGACCCAACAGTGAGGAACGCAGAAATGCATACAATGCCAATATTACCTATGGAACTAATAATGAATTTGGTTTCGATTACCTTAGGGATAATATGTCTCATGCGCCTAAAGACCTGGTGCAACGCCCACACCACTACGCTATTGTAGATGAGGTGGATAGTGTCTTGATCGATGATGCAAGAACGCCACTAATTATCTCTGGACCAGTTCCACAGGGAGATCGTCACGAATTCAATGAGTTAAAACCAAAGATCCAGGATATTGTTAACGTACAGCGTAAATATCTTACGGGTGTACTTTCTGAAGCTAAACGTCTCATCAAAGAAGGTGACACCAAGGAAGGAGGGTTCCAATTACTTAGGGTGTACCGGGGTCTCCCAAAGAACAAGGCATTGATAAAATTCCTATCGGAAGAAGGGGTAAAACAAATCCTTCAGAAAACCGAAAACTTCTACATGCAGGACAATAATCGGGAGATGCCTAAGGTAGACGCCGAGTTGTACTTTGTGATCGAAGAGACAACAAATCAAATAGACCTAACCGATAAAGGAGTAGACTATCTTTCCGGGGCAGACGATCCGGACTTCTTCGTGATGCCCGAGATGGGTACAGAGATTGCAAAAATTGAGAGTCAGGGCTTAACTCCCGAAGAGGAGGCCGAACTGAAAGAAGATCTGTTCAGAGACTTCGGGATCAAAAGCGAACGTATACATACCATGAACCAATTGCTCAAAGCGTATGCCTTGTTCGAAAAAGATGATCAGTATGTGGTCATGGACAACAAGGTAATGATTGTAGACGAGCAAACGGGCCGTATTATGGATGGACGTCGCTATAGCGATGGACTGCATCAGGCGATCGAAGCCAAGGAGAATGTAAAGATCGAAGCAATGACTCAAACCTTTGCTACGATCACCCTTCAGAATTATTTCAGAATGTACCGCAAACTCTCCGGTATGACCGGTACCGCAGTTACCGAAGCAGGAGAACTTTGGGAGATCTATAAATTGGACGTGGTTGAAATCCCGACCAATCGTCCTATTGCCAGAGACGATAGAGAAGACAAGATCTATAAGACAAAGCGTGAGAAATATAATGCCGTGATCGAGGAGGTAACCGAACTCTCAAATGCCGGACGGCCTGTATTGATAGGTACTACTTCGGTAGAGATCAGTGAGCTGTTGAGCCGTATGTTGAGCATACGAAATGTCCCTCATAATGTACTGAATGCCAAACTTCATAAGAAAGAAGCCGATATTGTAGCCGAAGCAGGTGATGCCGGTGTAGTTACCATTGCCACTAACATGGCAGGTCGTGGTACGGATATTAAATTAAGTGATGCTGTGAAGGAAGCCGGTGGATTGGCTATCGTAGGTACGGAGCGTCACGATTCCAGACGTGTAGACCGGCAGCTTCGCGGACGTAGTGGTCGTCAGGGAGATCCGGGAAGTTCACAATTCTATGTGTCTTTGGAGGACAACCTGATGCGTCTCTTCGGAAGTGAACGAATCGCAAAAATGATGGACCGAATGGGATTGAAGGAAGGGGAAGTAATTCAGCATTCCATGATCTCAAAATCTATAGAACGTGCGCAGAAGAAGGTAGAGGAAAATAACTTTGGAATTAGAAAACGTCTTCTCGAATACGATGACGTAATGAACGCGCAACGTGAAGTAGTGTACAAAAGACGCTACAATGCACTGTTTGGTGAACGCCTGCGTGTGGATGTGGCCAATATGATCTACGATACGGCAGAGATTATTGCCCACATCCACACGCAGGCGTTCACCAAACAGTGCATTGTA
>JBCBDM010000101.1:0-13305 GCA_038529705.1 Bacteroidota bacterium | reverse complement strand
CTCCCAAAGAGCTTCGGGAGCGATTTTCCTTTCAAGTGAATTAGCCCATTTCAAATGAACATTTTCTCAACCATATGCCGAATAGTTCGACATAGGTTGCAGCTATATTGCAGATGAGATACAATGGAAAGGAAAATCGCTCCCGAAGCTCTTTGGGAGCGATTTTTATATAACTATTTAATAAAGCTATAATCTCTGCCTACCAAATCTTGATTCGCTCTTCCGAAGGTCGGTAATTGACCTCTCCGTACTACACGTTGAAAGTCTAATAAAAAGATTAAAATTCATCAAATGGCCACTCCCCTATGGCCACAGAGCCAGATGCATTTGCGGATGACGTGCTGCGGTTTATGGATCGAAATAAAAAGTTGGAACAGGGAATTGTGGAATGGGTTGCGGGTTATTCCAAATTAAATCGTCGCAAACTTTGAACTTCCGACTTCGAACCTCACACTTCATTCAAAAATTAGGATCCGGAATCTATCTTTAATAGCTTCCTGATAAATCTCATTGTTGCGCCCTTTGCAAAACAATATATTCAACTCCTCATTCGTAATTCAAACAAAATGAAAAGGAGAATACTTCTACCCACAGATTTTTCTGAGAATGCAGAAAATGCAATGAATTATGCAATCAACCTCTATAAAGAGAATGATTGTGAATTCTACGTCTTAAACACCTATAATGTCGAGGCTTTCAGTATGGAGCTTTCGGCTATAAGGGATTTAGAAACGTATGAGCAAGAATCCATAGCAGGCTTATCGGCTATTCTTGAAAAACTATCGACCCACAACGAGGCCTTAAACCATAAATTTCACATGGTATCGGAATGTGGTTCCCTAATAAAAATCATGAAACGAATTATAGCCGATCAGGATATTGACATTGTTATTATGGGTACTAAGGGCACTACCGATTCCGGGACGCAAATCTATGGAAGCCAGACGGTTCTCGTTATGGAAAGAATTAGAAATTGTCCGGTGTTAGCTATTCCTGCGAAGACAAGTTTTAAGGGAATAGAGCAAATCGTTTTTCCAACCGGGTATCGGACCCCTTATAAGAGAAGAGAATTTCAATACTTAGTAGATATCGCAAAAAATACAGGTGCGGCCATCCAAATTTTACACGTTCAGGACAAGCTTCAACCACTAAACGAGGCCCAGCATCAAAAACAATTGCTTCTAAAAGAATACTTTGAAGAAATAGAACACTCCTTTCATACCGTCCATAATACAGAGGTACAAGGAGCTCTAAATTCCTTTATTGAGAGTAGAGAAATAGACATGGTAGCCTTCATTAATAAAAAGCATAGTTTTTTTAACTGGATCTTGTCCAAACCCATGGTAAAGAATCTAACATATCATTCCACCATTCCCATATTGGCATTACATGATATGAGAAACTAATAGATTAAAAGAAAACGATGGCTTAGGACCATAGTCAAACCGCTTTATTGTTTTTGTTAAAAACACCACAGAAGTACCCTTATGAATTACCTGAATGAAAGTTATATCTTGCTCTTTCTTTTACAAGTCCTTGTTCTTCTGGGTTGTGCAAGAACGCTTAGTGTTATTCTTCAAACTTTTAAAATACCTGCCATCGTTGGGGAAATTCTCGCCGGTATCCTTTTGGGGCCTACCCTCTTGGGAAGAGTCTCTCCTTCCCTTCAACTCTGGCTATTCCCAGTTGACCAGATACAATCTACCATGCTCGAAACGGTATCATGGCTAGGAGTATTCTTTCTTTTACTCTCATCAGGTTTTCATGTGGATATTGAAAAAGCCATTCGTAGTGGTCGCGCTGCCATACTCATTGGGATCATAGGAGTACTTGTCCCAATTGCAATAGGTTATCCTGTGTTTAGTTTTTTTGACCCCATATACTGGGGAGATAAAGCGAATGCTATCACATTTCCACTGTTTTTGTCTGTTGCGGGTTCCATAACGGCTATATCGGTAGTAGCGCGTACCCTAAATGATCTTGAGATTAGCAAAACGCCCAAGGGATCTCTCGCACTTTCTTCTTGCGCAATCAATGATATCTTTGGTTGGTTCTTATTCACAGTGGTTATCTCAATGGTAACACCCACTTCCAAGGGTTTCGTTGAGATCATTGGGTCGGTTTTAGGAATCATTGTCTTTGTCATTATAAGTGTTACATATGGTTCCAGACTGCTCAGTGCTGCCATGCGTTATGTGAAATCCACAACATTACCCCAGCCAGCGGCAGCCCAATCCTTGATTGCGAGTTTAGGTTTGCTTTGTGGTGCCATTACCCAATGGTTGGGTATTCATGCGATTCTCGGATTCTTTATGGCTGGTACTATCGCCAGAAGTGCAAAAGATGTATCGGATGACCTTCGCAAGAGTGTTTCGGATACTTTACATGCCATTTTTGTACCGCTCTTCTTTACTACGCTTGGTTTGAAAATCGATTTCTTAACCGGTATGGTGTTGTGGCCTACCTTAGTTTTCTGTGCCGTTGCCGTCCTGGGAAAATTTGCAGGTGCCTGGTTAGGGGCGAGAATTGGCAAACAGTCTCAACAAACCTCTATTTTGATGGGTATTACTTTCATTCCTGGAGGAGCCATGGAAATAGTAGTGGCTGCACTGGCGCTTGAACTTGAACTTATTGGACATGCTATATTTGTAGCCATAGTGTTTGCAGCACTTGCCTCATCCATTCTGGCCGGGCCTTTGATAGGAGTTCAAAAGCGTCGCATGGAGATAGGTAAAAAGAAGAAACGCGTCGTTTCTTAAATAATGTAAGGAGTAAAAAACCTGAAAGACGAAATTGCGAAATCGATACCTCACGAAATTGAAATTATCTACCAGATGCTCTAAAGATCTCAATCACCGTAGTATCCACCAAAAGGACAGGAGTTTCCGCCATGGTATCGATTAAATGGAAGCTCTGAAAGAGATTAAAAACTTTTCGTCTGGCGTCACACACGCCTGCCTAGTCACTCAAACTCACGTTTACTGCATTCCAGCCACGTGGGCCTTTCTCCAATTCGAAAGTTACCTTATTACCCTCGGTGATCTCGTCATTGAGCCTGCTTACATGACAGAAGTGCTTTTCCTGGGTTTCGCTTTCGGTAATGAAACCAAAACCTTTACTGTGATCAAAGAAGGATACTTGCCCGGTTCGCGTAGGATCGAATTCTTCCTCTTCAGTTTCTTCTTTTTTGGGAATACCAATGATGATTTCGGAAGCCTCGATTTCTTCTTTTTCCGAAAGATCCGGTGGAGTGTCGGTTAGGTTACCATCCTTATCCACATAGGCAAACGGAATACCTCCGTCCCCTTCTTTGGCAAGAGCTCGACGTTCTTCCTTCTTCTTTTGTTTTTCCTCACGCTTTTTTAAACGTTTCTTTTCCTTTTCCTTTTTACTATATGTTTGCTGTGATTTTGCCATATATTATATTAGACCTTTAAGGTAAGACTTTAAAACAAGAATAGCACCCACTATAGGGCAAGAATCCCAAAAAATTACGTTGACTTAATTCTCCCTGGAAAACAGAAAGCCTATAGCGTTTGTTTAAAACTCTACAGGCTAACTATTTAGATAATTATGATCTATGGATCCGTGAACAGCCTTACCAGATCTTAATCCGTTCCTCTTCCGAACGGTAATTGGTTTCTCCGGGCTTCACATCGAAAGCTTCATAAAAAGGGGTAAAGTTCATAAGCGGGCCATTCACTCGCCACATGGCCGGTGAATGCGGATCTGTAGCCACATAATTACGTAAGAAAGCTTCCCTGGTTTTTACACGCCATATCCGAGCAATGGATAAAAAGAATCGCTGGTTGGGCGTATAACCCCCAATTTTTGTGGTATCCTGCCCCTGTTCGGTCATTTTAAAGGCGTCGAAAGCAATGGCTATTCCGCCATTGTCGGCCGTGTTCTCCCCTACCGTCAAGGCTCCTTTTAAATGTACACTATCCAGGACCGTAAAGGCATCATATTGCTCGACGATCTGCTGGGTCTTGGCCTTGAATTTGGTGTAATCCTCCTCGGTCCACCAATTGGTCACGTTTCCGTTTTTATCGTACTGCGCTCCCTGATCGTCGAAAGCATGCGTAAATTCATGTCCTATTACCATTCCAATACCTCCGTAATTAACGGCATCATCTGCATAGAGGTCGAAATAGGGCGATTGAAGAATTCCTGCCGGAAATACGATCTCGTTCAACGACGGATTGTAATAGGCTGTCACGGTTGAAGGTGTGGTATGCCACTCCTCGCGGTTCGGCGCTTTGTTCAATTGTTTCAATTCGTATCTATAGTCATCCTGGCGCAAGGCTACTACATTTTCAAAGAATTTATCTCTATCAATGGTAACATTGTATTCCCTCCATACATCGGGATACCCAATTTTCTTACTAATAGCATAGAGTTTTTCCTTGGCCTTCACCTTGGTACTATCGCTCATCCAATCCAACTCGTCTATTCGCTTGTCCAAGGCCTTCTGAAAGTTATTCACCAGGTCCAGGGCACGCTTTTTGGCATCTTCGTTAAAATATCGCTTCACATATAGTTGTCCTAAGGCAAAACCAATTTGTCCATCCACACGGCGTACCATTTGGCGGGCTCTCGGTTGCTGTACAGACTGCCCGGATAAGACCTTGGTATACTCGAAAGCAGCATCCTGGAAAGGTTTGCTCAAAATACCGTCATGGGACCCCAAAGAATTTGCCTTTAGGTATAATTTCCAATCTTCTAATGGAACCGAAGCAAGCATACCATTGAGCTTTTCGTAATAGGCCGGCTGACGTACATCTACCGAATCCACATCGGCTCCCAGGGTCTCCAACATATGCGTCCAACCTATATTGGACTGTGATTTATTTAGATCGGTTACCGCTAATTTGTTGTAATTCTCCTTGATCACTCTACGTTCGATTCGCGTTTTGTGGGATTCGGCCAATTGCTTTTCAATGTTGTAAACCACATCGGCCTGGGCCTGGGCATTGGTGTCTCCCGCCAATTCGAATATGGTGGTAAGATATGTCTTATAAGCGTCTTGAATTTCCTTTACAGGAGCATCATCCCGGAAATAATAATCGCGATCCGGCAACCCCAATCCTGTTTGGGCAAAGTGCAAGATGTTTATGGAACTATTCTCCTGATCCGGAGAGATATAAGGCACTACCATGGAGTAATCGCCAGACTTCAACTGGGTTGCCACGAACTGCATAATAGAAGGCACATCCTCGATGGCCGCTATACGGTCTAAAATGGGTTGAATGGGTGCAATGCCGCGCTCGTTGATACTCAAGGTATCCATTCCCGAAGCGTAAAAGTCTCCCACCATCTGCTCGATACTTCCCGCGGGATGCTCTCCTTTGGAAACTTCGTCCAGGATGTTCTGTAATAATTCTTGTTGAGGAATATTTAAAAATCGATATGCCCCTACTCCTACCTGGTCGTCTGCAATTACTGCATTGTCATACCAATTTTTATTGACATGGTTAAAGAAGTTATCTCCGGGCTTGATGGAATCATTAATTCCATCGAATACCACCGGTTCGGGTTTCTCGGTATGGTCATTTCTAGCCGAATCCTGATCATTTTTACAGGAAAAGAAGAGTACTATTATAATGGATAGATAAACAAGCTTTTTCATGAGTAAGGTTTTAGTTTCTCAAAGATACGTTATAATGAACATACCCTATGAGTATCTTTCTCCTGATTTGGTTACAAACTTTTTTCTTCAATTCTTACCCCTCATAAAAAACGACCCCATTAGGGATCGTAAATAGATTAGTCACTGTTCTTTTATTTGATCTTTACTCTTTTTAGGCCAGATCATCTTTGGCCTCAATGAGGTAATGATGACTCGCTGAACCTTCTGTCCTACCTTTAAGATGAGGCGCATAGTCCGGATCGTTCATAAAATCAATTGCCGCCTGTTTCGAAGGCCATTCTAGAATAATCCGCAATGCTGCTGGTTGATCTTTACCTTCAATTTGTTCATGAGAGGCGGTTCTCGCTAGATATCTACCTCCATGTTTTTGAACAATTTTACCCGATACGGCTACATAATCGGCAACCCAATCCCCTTGGGTTGGTGTTACGTCTAAGACTGAATAATAACTCATATTTTTTGTTTTTATGTTTAAGATGTTTATTTCTTATAGGGTTACGACCACCTTGCCCACCGTTCTACCACTCTCTAATTGTCGATGGGCCTCGGCCATCTCATCGAACAGGAAGATCCTGGAAATATGAGGTTTGATGGCTCCACTTTCCAATAAACTCGCCAATTTTCTCATGTCCTCTCCATTGGATTGGACCATCAAGAAAGAAAGGTCTACTTCCCGTTCTTGTGCAAGACGTTGAATTTCTTCGGAGAACTCAGGTGTTGGTAAGGAAATGATCTTTCCTCTTTTCTTAACCACCGCTATAGAATGTAGTAAGACCTCTCCATTGAACATGTCAAAGACAAAGTCGACCTCTTTTACCACTTCCTGAAAAGCCTGGGTTGTATAGTCGATAAATTCATCAGCGCCTAAAGACATTACCATATCCCTATTCTTTCCGGAACCGGTGGTGATAACATAGGCTCCCATCGTTTTAGCAATTTGAATGGCAAAATGTCCTACTCCGCCTGAACCTGCATGGATTAGGATACGGTCATTTTCTTTTACATTATTCCGCAATACCTGCAGAGCGGTGAGTGCTGCCAAAGTAGTGGCTGCCGCAGCTTCAAAAGAAATGTTTGGTGGTATGAGCGACAATTGGTGGGCAGGGGCGTTTACAAATTGAGCATAGGCCTTTCCCGCTCCCGGAAAATTGACCATTCCAAATACTCTTTCTCCTACTTCAAATTCTGTAACTCCACTTCCCACGGCTATCACGACACCCGCTATGTCCCAGCCTAAGATGGCAGGGCGTTCTTCTCCATAGATCATAGTAAGAACATCTTCGTTGGCCCGAACCTTATAATCCACAGGGTTTATGCCTATGGCCTTCACTTCCACAAGCACTTCATCCTTTAGGATATCCGGACGCTCCAAATCTGCATAACTAAGTTGATCAACCTCTCCTGGTTTTTGTAATATAATGGCTTTCATTTTATTATTTTCTATTTAAATTTAACTATCAAAAGTATAGTTACAAAAGTAAATAGGGTTTTAAATCCTCGCAATAACGGTAGAAAATGATAGTACCGGAATATCAGCTCTGTCTATACTTACACCTTGCTATTCATACGATTACACCTCATAAAGTTGACTATAAAAAGTATAGTTGTATAATAAAGGTTAGTAGAGTAGATTTGTAAAAAAAGAAGGAGGTCACTATGTCTGAAGTAAAACATGAAAAAAGATTAATAAAGTACAACGGAAAGTTGTTTTCCTGTACTACCAGCATTGCCATGGAGCTCATAGGAGGAAAATGGAAGAGTGTTATCCTGGTCTACCTCATCGACGGTAAAAAAAGATATAGCGAATTGAGGAAATTGATCTCAACTATCACCGAGCGGACGCTGAGTTTGCAACTCAAACAACTGGAAAAGGACGGGCTCATTTCGAGAAAAGTCTATACTAAAAAACCACCGCTGAGAGTAGAATATTCATTAACCCCATTTGGAGAAAGTTTGGCTCCGGTTTTGAATGCAATTGCCCTGTGGGGAATGACAGTTGCCAAGGACAGTGGAGAATTTTTAGAGTAAATCCCTATTTAACTGTTGACCTCCAACTTATATCCCACTCCATGAACATTGGTGAGTTTGATGGATTGATCTTCCTTCAATTTCTTTCGGAGTTTGGAAATATAGGTATCCAGGCTTCGCCCAACCACTACGCCATTGTCCTCCCATACCCTTTTGGTAAGTTCATCTCGTTTGATGATCTGATTGGGACGATCAATAAAAATAGCCAATAATTCGCATTCCTTTTTGGACAAACTAATCTCGGTAGCTTCTTTTACCAGTTTGTTTTGTTCCGGATAAAACTTGAAACTTCCCAGGGCTTCAAAATTAGCGTCAATTCCGTGGAGGGTTCCATTCTGTTTTCTTCTGAAATATAGTATGGCTAATAATAGGAAAGCAGCCACCAAAAGGATATATACATAGGTCTGTGCTCCAAAAACCGAAGCTTTCATTTTGGTGAATTTCACCTCAATGATATAACAATTCTCCGGCAATACGCGTCCTCCGCAGGGAACAATGGTGGTTTCCTTCTCCGTGCTCACTTCATAACTGTAAGCCACTTCCTTTTCCACGCACTGGTTCACTTCCACGCGATAATGCTCCGGAAGGTCCATTTTCGCAAAACTGTTCTTGATAAGACCGACCAAGTAGTGAGGTTCGAATGAAAGCGATCGCTCATAGGCCAGAGGTCGTTCAAAAGACAACTGATACTTGTTCTTTTGCAATTCCAGAACCGGAGCTACCAACGAGATACTATCTTGATTATTCAGTAACAATTCGTTCCCAACATCCCGCAAAGCAATCTTCACCCGCTCCGAAAAATCCGGAGTCGCTTTCACAGAATCTGTTTGCATCCAGGCCGTGCATATGAGGATCAAAAACACCCCTAAGAAGTAGATCTTTCTTTTATTCATAACTCCTGCAAATAACATTCAATTTTGGGACTTTTTTCAGCCGTTGACACTTCTTTTACATTTTTTTGACACTTCCCTGCCTTCACTATCGTAGTTTTACCAAACATTATACAAGAAATCATTACATTACTTAAAATTACGAAGCGATGAATTATCTTATCACTTGCCTTCTCTTACTCCTAAATATAGGGTGTATTTCAGATAATCACAAGACAGAGGCTACTGCGGCTCTGGCTATGAATGAGCGTACCGAACGCATGGAGGAATCCACAACATCATCCCAGATAGAATTCTACCAATTGGAGTTCGCAGTGGAAAAAGACAAGGAAAACAACTATATATTAACGGTTACTCTCGACCTGGATGAAGAGGTATGTTTCTATTCTTCCATACATCCCCAAGACCAGTTTCTCGGGCGCTTCGATATTTCCTTTGAGGACAAAAACAACTTTATAGATGCGCCTGGTATCAAGGAAACCCAGCTTATGGCAGATGCCTCGGAACCGGCACCTTTTATCATAGGTGATGCGAATATATTTAGAGAGGACACCAATTTCACTTACCAACTTAGTTTGAACACCCAAAAGGACTTCTCGGTGATGGGAACCATAAGTATTATCATCGACCCCTATAAGGTCTACAGGAAAACACCGTTTACAGTCTCGTATCGCGACGGAAAGTTAGTGGTTAAAGAAGGAGGGTGTTAAGACCTAAACCGGCTGTTAAAAAATTTTCACAAAGCTTGACACTTCTTTTACATTCTTTTGACATGATGAAAACTTGGACCGTATAGTTTTACGGAAAATTAAAAAGATCATCATGAAACGAATTAGTAGTACCCTTTTATTATGTATAATTTTATCTTTTTCTTCTTACGCTCAAGAAGAAATGAAACTCAACCTTAAAAAAAGCGCTGTGCATTGGTTGGGATCCAAAATGTTTGGTTTTTACAATCACTACGGAATCGTACTTTTTTCTGAAGGAAAACTCCATATTACCGACAAGAAGATCTCAGGAGGAGAATTCATTGTAGATATGAACACCATTACGAATACCGATGGTGAATACAGCGAATCTCTAATAGATCATTTAAAGAATGAAGACTTCTTTGATGTTCCGAACTATCCTACCGCAAGACTATTTATTACCAAAGTCGATTATGAAGATGGCGAAAACGCAAACATGACCGCCGATCTTACCATAAAAGGTATTACCTTGCCCGTTGAGTTTACCGCCCAACTTGACTACGATCTTCAGCAAATGGTTGCAAATTTCAGTATTGATCGCACCCGTTGGAATATTGTATTCGAGTCGCAGTCCGTTACCAATATAAAGGATCATATCATTTCGGACGAAATTGAATTTAAAGTCCAATTAAGTTTTCAGTAGCCTATGAAAAATAGTATTGTAGCCCTTTTATTCTTGTCATTCACAGTGGTTTCCCTGGGACAGGAAACAGAAACCTTCCATGTACTGCAGGCAGACAGTACCTGGAAAAGAGAAGTCCTTACATTTCCTTTGGGATTTGCTCCGGAATTGAAATACAAAGGATTTGAGGACATCCTTTTTTCTGAAGGCTGGAGTAAACAAGATCAAACGGACTTCTGGACCTATGCCTTTGTATGGCATATTGAGTTGAATACCGAACTGATGGAGCACGAGCTGGAATCCTCGATAGAAACCTATTTCGACGGTCTGATGAAAGCTGTCAATAAGGACAAGGATTTTGAAGTACCCAAAACCACGGCCCTCTTTGTGCAGGTAAAAGAAGTACAGGGTACATCGAGACATTTAGGGAAAGTTAAAGTCTATGATTCCTTTTTCACCCAAAAAGTGATGACTCTCAATGTGATGGTGGAGCACTATTATTGTGAAAGAACCGGATCGTTTATACCTTTCTTCAAATTATCTCCAAAGCCTTTTGGAGATGAAGTATGGAAGAAACTCCAAACCGTAGTACTTACTCCCCAGACCTGTTCACCCTAGCCTTTGCACTGAAAAATCTGTGTTATTTATTCACATTGGCAAAATACAGGACGATCTGAAATCTCTTTGCTTTTAGTTTTACCCAGAATAGTAAAAACAAAGCAACATGAGAACAACATCCTTTTTATTAGCATTACTGCTCCTTATAGCTTGTAGTGACGATGACAACACTAATGAAACCAACAATGCAAATCCTGAACTTTCTGCACTCCAAATGCAAGGTTCCTGGATCGTGAGTTATTTCTGGGATCAATCGGTTCAAACTTCAGAGTATAACGACTTTCTCTTTGTATTTGATGCCAACAGTAGCATAGAAGTACAGATAGAGGACATATCCGTTGGAGGGTCCTATGACCGTTATCAGGCCAATATAGAGGGAGTGCAGAGCACTGTCCTGGATTTCTTTTTCCAAGAATCGGATGAAAGAGACATCAACGATAAGCTTCGTGAATTAACAGAAGAATGGATCGTAACCGCTATTTCGGAAGACGGTAACACCGTCGAATTTCTGGAGCGAGTAAGCAATAATCCCCCGGAGATATTACATCTTACACGCGAATAGTTAGAGCTTCGCCTCTTGTTTTAGTTGGGCCAATTGGGAAACAAGTGCCGTATATCGCCGTTTCGCATCGGCTCCGGGCACCTGATCGGCCTGACTCACCATATTCAGCAAATAAGATATTTGCGAAATCAGCATTTGTTGTGGATACGCTCCTTTGTCATTTTTAAGTTTTTTTAGCGTGGTATTGACCATTTCTAAACGTGCCACTTTAGTTTTGGCCTTCTTTTTCTTAAGGGATTTGGCCTCTTTTTCAAGATCGGCTTGCCACCTCCTGGCTTCAGACAAAAGATCTATCACCTTATTTTGAAAGCTAATTTGTTCGGCTATATCTGTCTCCGAAATTCCGGATTCCATTACTCTGGGATCCATTAGAATCTCAAAAGGTTGCTCATAAGATGCTCCTCCTACTGTTAGTCTCACCTTGTACTTACCAGGAGCCACCATGGGTCCATTCTTGAACCTTCTTTTTACATCCTTTGCCCAGGCTCCTTTCTGTCGTAAATCCCATTCAAAACGATTCAATCCTGGTTTTGCCAGGAGTTTTTCGTCCGTGTAAATGAATGTCTGACTCAAATTCATGTCTTCTACCGCTTCCGCAGAAGATTTTATCTGAGTGCTATCCCTAACAATGCTGGCAACCGTTTGTCCTGAGCTGTTCACTATGTTCAATGCTATAGCTTCGGAAGTTTTCTTTGGAAGGTAATAATCGATGATCACTGAGGTTCTGGGGTATTTTCGTATCGCGCCATAACTGCTTTTTGGATACCGATAGCGTATGGTATGATCCGGCTGGAACAACTTCGGAATATCATTCAAGTTATTCACCTCAGACTGTCGCAACGTAGTAATATTGTCCAGGATCCAAAATCCCCGGCCCATAGTACTAATAACCAGATCTCCCCGGTGGATCTTCAAATCGGTTATAGGGGTTACCGGTAAATTTTGTTGAAACTGCGTCCATGATTTCCCATCATTGAAAGAAATAAACATCCCGTATTCTGTTCCCGCGTATAACAACCCTTCCCTAATCGGGTCTTCTCGAAGCACCCGTGCATTAAAATCTTCGGGGATACCATTGGATGTGGTACTGATCAGCTCCCAGCTCTCTCCGTAGTTACTTGTCTTGTAGAGATAAGGTTGGGCATCACCCAATAAATGACGATCCACAGCGATATACGCTTTGGCGGGATTGAAGTGAGAAGGTGCAATGGATTCTACCCTTCCTCCCTTGGGTAATTTCCCGGGTGTAATATTCTTCCAGGTCTTTCCGCCATCTCTGGTAATAGAGACCACGCCATCGTTCGATCCTGTCCAGATAAGCCCCTTCTTAAGTTTGGACTCCCTAATGGAATATAAAGTGCTGTAGTATTCTTCTCCGGTAATATCCCTTGTAATCGGACTTCCTGAAATTACCTGTTTATCTGCTTCGAAAGCGGTTAGATCCGGTGAAATGGTTTCCCAGATTATGCCTTCAGTAGTTGTTTTGTGCAGAAACTGCGAGCCGTGATATATGGTATTCGGATCGTGAGGAGACACATGAACAGGTGCTACACGTTGGAATCTGTATTCCAGGTCTTTGGGGTTATGACCGTAAATATTAGAAGCCCCCACATAATACCCTTTCTCTGTTCCTGTCACCTTATTGAAAACGCTAAACCTCCCTTTGCAGTTGGCATAAACAATATTGTGATTTCCCGGCTTTGGAACTCCGGGACCTGTTTCGCAGCCTCCTGAATTGATAAACCATCCCAATCCGGGACTTTGAACCGAAGTGGGTGGAAAACTGGGCACCGCAATGGTGCTGGAATTATCCTGCATGCCAGCATACAACCAATAGGGATACTGATCGTCTACCTCCACCTGATACAGTTCTGCTGTGGGTTGATTAAATTGCGTAGACCAGGTCTTGCCTGCATTATGACTTACATTCGCCCCACCGTCATTGGATTGAATGAGCAGGTCCGGATTGTCCGGATTAATCCAAATATCGTGATTATCCCCGTGGGGCACGCTCATGCGCTTCCAAGTTTTTCCCCCATCTTTAGACTTCAATAAGGGATTGGCATTAGAGTATATAATATCAGGATTGGTAGGATCCAATTCAATATTGGTATAGTAAAAAGGCCTGTTCACCAATCCTTTGTGATCTGAAACCTGGACAAAAGACTTCCCTTGATCCACAGATT
>JBCBDM010000100.1:0-13553 GCA_038529705.1 Bacteroidota bacterium | reverse complement strand
ATTACTTTATTGATGGGTGCATCCACCGGATGTTTACAGGTGTATCTTAATGATGGTGAATGGATAGATGCGCTTCCTGACGAGGATGAAATTGTTATTAATGTAGTCGATATGCTAGAAATACATACCAATAATAAATTGAGATCTACTATTCATCGGGTAGTGAATCCTCCGAGAGAACAATGGGGAACCCCAAGATACTCCATCCCTTTCTTCATGCACCCGAGAGGAGATATGGATCTTAGTTGTATGCCGGAATGTGTGGATGAGGAGCATCCAAAATCATTTGATGATATTACCGCAGGTGAATTCCTTCATCAGCGTTTGGTTGAAATAGGGTTGATCAAAAAATAATGGATTTACAAGACCAATTAAAAAATCTCTTTCCGGATCACGTTCCTTCCGAAGAGCCGGCCAAAGACGAAAAATCGACTGTTTGGTTGCAGGATGACCCGCTCATCTGCAAATATGAAAGGCGAAAAGGAAAACCCATTACGATCATCGAGGGGTATCATGGTGCCGACAGTGATTTCAAGCAATTGGCCAAAGAAATAAAGCAATTGCTAAGCGTGGGCGGAAGTTTTAAGAATGAACAAATTATCATTCAGGGAGATTACCGGGATCGCATAATGAAATTCCTTCAAGAGAAAGGATTCAAGACCAAACGTGTTGGCGGATAAAACCCTTCATATTACCAATGGCGATTCTTTAACTCAAAGATTGTTGCAGCATAACAATTTCGAAAAGGTTATTAGCTGGAGGGAGATTTTATGTGAAGGTCCGGCTACACATCATGTTTTTTCAGAAGAATTCATATTCACTCGTATCCAGTACTTGAAAAACGAATATGAGGGAACGGAGGACCGTTACCTGGATTTTGTGAAGCAATATCAGCCTATGGATTATAAAGAATTCGATGGCATTGTCCTTTGGTTCGAATACGACCTGTTTTGTCATGTTAATCTCGCAGCAGTTGTGGCTTTTTTGAGACAACATGATCATAACTTACCAGTGTATTGGGTGTGCAGTGGCGCCATTGAAGGTTCGGATAGGTTGTTCGGACTTTCAGAATTATCCCATGAGCAGTTGAATAAGCATTACCTGGACAAAAGGAATTTGAATGATAAGGAGCTAGAGGTTCTTTCTAACTTTTGGACCCTCTATACTGCCGAAGATCATAGGCCTTTGTCCGATCTTGATTTTTCGGAAGAAACCTTCCCCTATCTCACTCACTCCATCCAGGCTCACCTTAAGAGATTTCCTGCTGAAACCAATGGTTTAAATGAACTCGAAAAGAGGGTACTAGAGGCCATTGATGAGGAACTATTCAGCAATACCAGACAGCTCCTGGCCTATCTTCTCAGGAATCAAGGATATTACGGATTCGGGGATATGCAATGGAGCGCTGTGATACAACGTCTAGATCGATTTTTCGATCAGGACCAGGGACTTAGCCTTACGTCTGAAGGCAAGGACATTTTAAAGGGAAGGAAGACGGCCTGGGAAGTTTTGAAGGATGCCACGCAATTTGGCGGAAGTTCCAAATACGAGTATTTTTACGATTCAATTTCGAATAATCTGAAGCCAGTTTCATGAGAATCCCGGAGTCCGAGCTCATACTTAATCCCGATGGGAGCATTTATCACCTCAATCTTAAACCAGGAGAAATTGCGGATACCATCATTACGGTGGGTGACCCAGACCGGGTGTCTCAAGTCACTCAATACTTCGACACGATTGAAGTCGATGTGGGTAAACGGGAATTCAAAACACAAACCGGAACCTACAAGGGAAAACGAATTACAGTGATCTCTACAGGAATAGGGACAGACAATATCGATATTGTTTTCAACGAATTAGATGCCCTGGTTAATATTGATTTTGAAACCAGATTCATAAAAGAGGAACACACTCAACTTTCTTTCATCCGGATTGGAACCAGTGGTGCCATTCAGGCAGACATTCCTATCGATAGTGTACTGATATCGCAAAAAGCGATTGGATTTGATAGTCTAGTTCATTTTTATGCGGACAAAAATTTCTTGGAGGAGGATCTTTCCGAAGCGTTCATAAAACATACACAATGGAACCCAAGAAAGTCGGCTCCTTATGCCGTGTCTGCGGATGCGTCTTTGTTGTCTCGGTTTTCTGCCTCTACATTTTTGAAAGGAATTACGGTGACCAACGTCGGATTCTATGGTCCTCAAGGAAGAAAGTTGCGTCTTGGGCTTGAGGATGACAACCTAAACCATAAGCTAGAGCATTTTTCGTACCGGGGACAGAAGATCACTAATTTAGAGATGGAAACCTCCGGAATTTATGGGATGTCCAAACTGCTTGGACACAAAGCCATATCGCTTAATGCTATATTGGCTAATAGGCCTTTGGGTGTTTTTAGCAATAAGCCCGGAAAAACCGTGGATACATTAATTAGACAGACCTTAGATATATTGGCAATATGAAAAAATTTCATATCGGTGGGGTGCCGGAACATTTTAATTTACCCTGGTATTTAACGCTTAGGGATAAGAAATACCAGGAAGTTGGAATCAATCTCAGATGGAAGGATTTCTACGGAGGAACGGGGCAAATGTGTAAAGCGCTAAGGGAAAAAGAGATTGATATGGCGGTAATCCTCACCGAAGGTATTATTCGTGATATTATTAATGGTAATGAATGTAAGATTGTGCAGGTCTTTGTTCAATCTCCACTAATTTGGGGGATTCACGTGGCTAAAAATTCCGAATATCATTCCATTCAAGATCTAAAGGGAACAGCGGCGGCCATCAGCCGCTACGGGTCGGGTTCGCATTTGATGGCTTATGTAAATGCTGAAAATCACCAATGGGATACGGAACAAGATCTTCGGTTCGAAGTGATCAAGAATTTGGAAGGGGCTTTGGAAAACCTTCCCAAAGGAATTGGAGACTATTTTATGTGGGAAAAGTTTACGACCAAACCTTATGTCGACAATGGAATCTTTAGACTGATTGGCGAATGCCCTACCCCATGGCCCTGTTTTGTAATTGCTGTTAGAAATGAAGTTTTGGACCATGATGAGGAGAGCGTAAAAAAAATAGTGGAGATCATAAACGGTACCACGCTGGAATTTAAAGACATTCCTTCTATAGATAAAACCATCTCGAATCGCTATGACCAAAGGCTTGATGATGTTCGGGAGTGGTTGTCCCTCACCGAATGGTCTCAGAAAAATCTAACAAATTTGCAAATTGAGAAAGTTCAGAATAAACT
Organism: Bacteroidota bacterium; assembly: GCA_038529705.1. Taxonomy (GTDB): domain Bacteria; phylum Bacteroidota; class Bacteroidia; order Flavobacteriales; family Flavobacteriaceae; genus Aureisphaera. Next base: position 10,301 of record JBCBDM010000100.1, on the reverse strand, counting down.
ATTGCAGCTAGATCTTGTCAAAGAGAAGGCTTCCCCGGAAAAGTTGCTATACCATTTTTAAACTACCGGGTGGCCCGGGAGCCTTTTACTCCTAATTTTTAATAGTGCTTAACAAACCTTAAATTTGAGCGAGAGCGACTTTATTCAGAATCTCAGAGAAGGAACACGGGAAGCCTATGCCCAGCTTTTGGAGCAATACCAACAGAAAGTGTTCCATACCAGCATGTCCTTTGTGCCAAACAAAGAGGATGCGGAGGACGTTGCTCAAGAGGTATTTGTAGAGGTCTATCGATCTATTCACAAGTTTAAGGGAGGTTCTAAGTTGTCTACTTGGATTTATCGTATTACGGTGAATAAGTCTCTGGAATTTTTAAGAAGAAAGAATACCAAAAAGAGGTTTGCTTTTGTGCAGTCCATTTTTGGAAACGATGTACCTCTGGATAAAACCGCTTTCTTTACCGAAGTGAATCATCCTGGGGTTTTGTTAGAACGAAAGGAAGATCATGCAGTGCTAATGAGCGCTATTAATAAGCTTCCGGACGCTCAGCGTGTTGTTTTTACGTTGCATAAGATCGATGATAAAAGCTATAAGGAGATTTCGGAAATAACTGAAAAGAGCATTAGTTCGGTAGAGTCTTTGATGTTTAGAGCGAAGAGGAATCTGCAAAAGATCTTAGGAGAATTTTATAAAAACCGATTTCAATAACAAGTTATTTCGATAATAAACGTCTAATACTATAGATAGAGTGCAAAGTGATGGACAGGAATAAAGAAAAAGAACGCAAAATTGATGAATTGATAGAAAACGCAGGAACGGGGACAAAGATTCCCGTTTCCCCCTTCTTCAAAGACCGGGTCTTGGATGTATTGTTCACCAAAGAGGAGGTCATACCTACCGCCAACGGATGGTTTACACTACAGCTCCAATTATGGACCTTGGGTTTGATTCTATGCATGAACGTCCTGGGCTTTTATCAAATAACCAAGATGAACTACGATGAGCAGTTAGACCAATTTGCAGCGTCTTATCAATGGGTTGAAGAGGAACCATTATCGAATTTAAAATAGAAGCTAAGATGAAAAGAAATACACTGTTATATATAATTATAGGCTTGCTGATTGGAATCAATGGTTTTTTATGGTTCCATCAATTCAAGAAGAAATCACATCGTCGTGGCAATGATCCGGCAGTTTTTATTGCCAAGGAATTGGATTTTGATGCTTCTCAGGAAGCTGATTACAAGGCATTGTCTGAACCCCATAAGGAACGAATGAAAAAATTTCATGGTAGGTCCAGAGAGCTAAAGGATGTATTGTTCAAGCTCATGTTTGAAGAAAGTGTGGTACAAGCACAACGCGATTCATTACTTCAAGAAATTGCAAACGTTAGCCAGGCCAGAGAAGCGGAAGTATTTAATCATTTTAGGCAGGTGCGAGAGATCTGTACGGAGTCTCAACGAAAGAAACTAGAGAAGATCGTGGCACAGGCAAGGCCTAGAAACGTTAGAAAACCGAGATAAATAAAAAGCCTGTAAGAAATTGCAGGCTTTTTTTTGTGAATCCCGCAAGTTGTTATTCTTTCTTGCATCTAAATATATAACCGCCTTCAAGAGGTTTTTCTCCGCGTTGTGATTGATGGTTAATAGTACCGAGGAAAAACTTTAGGGCTTGGGATTGAATAGAATTCGAGAAGATACGTATACTCTCACCCTACATCTTGAGTATACCTTTTTTGCGAGATAAGTGTATGTTAAGAGTGAATTTCAATACGCTATTCCAATCCCTACGGAAAAGCTACCTCTCTTATGAGGTAGCTTTTTTTTATTTTTTCACGCAACCATTTGCTTCCTTACTCCTCTTATCTACAAAACCACACAATTATGACCACTTTTTTGATAGTTTTGGGAGCTCTCTTGGTCACGAATTTTTTACTATTGCAGTTTAGCTGTAACGATTCTGAGAAAGAAGTCCCCGAAGAAGAATAGAAAATAGCTCCTCATTTTCTATTTACCATTGTATCGAATCCCCACCCCGTTCTAGTAAGTATTTATTTGTCTTGCTAAAGTGTTTGTTACCGAACCAATATCCTCTATTGGCGCTTAGCGGTGATGGATGCCCACTGGTTAATACCAGATGTTTGTGTCCGTCTATTTTTGCTCCCTTTTTCTTGGCATATCCACCCCACAACAAAAACACCAATCCTTCTCTTTCCCTGGATAAGGTGGAGATCACGGTATCTGTGAATCGTTCCCATCCTTTGTTTTGATGACTTCCGGCTTGATGGGCTCGTACCGTTAGGGTGGCATTTAACAGAAGCACCCCTTGATCTGCCCAGCGTTCAAGATTTCCGCTCGGTGGTGAAACCATTTTGAGGTCTTCGTTGATCTCTCGGTACATATTTTGAAGAGAAGGAGGAATAGGAACTCCGTCTGCCACAGAAAAACACAAGCCGTTGGCCTGTCCCGGACCGTGATAAGGGTCCTGTCCCAGGATGACTACTTTTACCTGGTCGAAAGGTGTGTGGTCGAAGGCAGAAAAGATAAGTTTTCCCGGTGGAAAACAGGTGTGAGTTCTATATTCGCTTCGCACAAATTCAATGAGATCCTGAAAATAGGGTAATTCGAATTCGGCAGATAATTGCTCCTGCCAGGAGGGTTCAATTTTTACAGGCATTATTTGTACTTTTGATGGAAATAAAATTACTAATAAAGAAAGAGAATTCGGCCCTTTGTCCGCACTATGATACGAATAGACAAGAAAACCTTATCCGATCTTGAGTTTCCTTCGGTTTTAGAACATATTTCAGAGCTGTGTATTACCCCATTGGGAAAGGAAAGTGCCATAGCCATTGCTCCTTTTTCCTCTGAAGGTGCCATTACTACCCAATTGCAACGCACCAGGGAGTTTATGGCATCTTTTGAAAATGAAAATGGAGTTCCCAACCATGGCTTCGATCCTATTTCTAAGGAATTGCAGTTATTGGATATAGAAAACAGTAGTTTGGAGATTAGCGGATTTCGGCGTATCCTGTCGGTAACCGAAACCACCAAGGACCTGCTAAAATTCTTCAAAAAGTTTGAAGAGTTCTATGTGTACCTTCAGTCCTTTTCTGCTGAAATCGACTACCAATCATTTATTTCAGAAGAAATTCAAAAAAAGATAGATCGCTACGGGCATGTTCGGGACGATGCTTCCGAAACACTCGGTGCCATTCGAAGAAGGCTGAATGTGGTAAAAGGACAGATCAATTCTTCCTTCAATAAGGCCTTGAATCGTTATTCACAATCGGACTACCTGGATGAAATTAGAGAGTCTGTGGTGGACAACAGAAGGGTCCTGGCGGTAAAGTCCATGCACCGACGTAAAGTGAAAGGCGCTGTTTTGGGACAGTCCAAAACGGGGAGTATCGTCTATATGGAGCCACAGGAAACATTGGAATACGCCAACGAGCTTAGTAATCTTATTTACGAGGAATTAGAGGAGGTAAAACGGATTATAAAAGAACTAACCGAACTCATTAGACCTCACCGATCGTTATTGGAGAGCTATCAGAGCTATCTGGTCGCTTTGGATGTGATCTATGCAAAAGCGAAATATGCCTTAGAGATCCACGGGGTCATGCCGCTTATTTCGAAAGAGAGAAGACTTTTTTTAAAGGATGCCTTCCACCCTCTTCTCCTGGTGGCCAATAAAAAACGAAAGGAAACCACCTATCCCCAAACCATAGAGCTTCATCCCGAGAATAGGATCATTGTAATTTCCGGACCCAATGCCGGAGGGAAGAGCATTACGCTAAAAACTGTAGGGTTATTACAGGTGATGTTGCAAAGTGGGATACTGATCCCCGTAGATTCCTTCAGTGAATTTTGTTTGTTCGATAGGGTGTTGACAGACATAGGTGACAATCAATCTATAGAAAATCATTTAAGCACCTATAGTTATCGCCTAAAGAAGATGAATCAGTTCTTAAAAAAGTGCAATAGTCAAACACTTTTTCTAATCGATGAATTTGGTACAGGGAGTGATCCGGAATTGGGTGGAGCCTTAGCAGAGACATTTCTCGAGGTTTTTTATGAGCGGGAGGCCTTCGGTATTATCACAACGCATTATGCCAATTTAAAATTACTAGCCAACGAATTGCCTCATGCTACCAATGCCAATATGCAATTTGACAGCAGAAGCCTGGAACCCATATATAAGCTACAGCTTGGAGAAGCCGGAAGTTCCTTCACCTTCGAAGTGGCACAAAAGAATGGAATTCCCTACAGCCTTATTAACAAGGCTAAGAAGAAGATTGAGCGCGGAAAGGTAAGGTTCGATAAAACCATTGCGAACCTTCAAAAGGAACGTAGCAAACTGAGAAAAACTTCAGAATCCTTAAAAACGGAAGAGGAAAAAGCTCGGGAAGAAAGTAAACAATTGGAGGTAACTAATGCAAGAATGAGACAAAAGCTGGAGAGCTATCAGGAGCTGTTCGATGCCAACCAGCGATTGATCGCCTTGGGTAAGAAGTTCGATGTACTATCCGAACGCTATTTCAACAACAAGCAGAAGCGAATGCTTATCGATGAATTGATGAAACTGGTGATGATAGAAAACAGCAAACGCAAGAAACCAGCCCCTGGCTCCCGAGCTAAGAAGAAGGAAGAAAAGGCGAAGGAACATGTGCTAAAGCAGGAGGTGGAAAAGAAGGTGGCCGTAATACGAAAGAAGAAGAAAAAAGAAAAAGAGGCCGCCAAAAAAGCACCACCACCTAAGCCGAAAGTTATTTTAAAAGTGGGCGACAAAGTTCGTATGATCGATGGGCGCGCCGTGGGTACCATCGATAGTATTGAGAAGAAAAAGGCCATTGTAAATTACGGTATGTTTACCGCAGATGTGGCACTTGTAGAGTTGGAGAAAGTATAACATGGAAGAAAATCGGAATCACAAGATCATCTTGTTTGATGGAGTGTGCAATCTTTGTAACAGCTCCGTAATCTTCGTAATTAAGAGGGATAAGAAGGATGTGTTTAGGTTTAGTGCCCTTCAGGAAGGTGCTGGGCCCAGGCTCGTTCAAAAATATGGGATCGACACCCGTAAAACAGATTCCATTATCCTTATAGAAAACGGAAAAGCTTATGTAAAATCTACGGCAGCCCTTCGTATAGCGCGAAACCTTGGAGGAGCCTACCCCCTATTGTTCGGTTTTATGATCCTACCTAATTTTTTACGGAATTGGGTGTATGACTTTATCGCACGTAATCGATATAAGTGGTACGGTAAAAAGGAAAGCTGCATGATTCCTACTCCGGAATTGAAATCGAAGTTTTTGTCTTAGCCTATCCCATATTTCGAGTTCCCTCTTTCAAAGAATGCATTCCCTAATTAAGGGTTTATAGAAAGTAGTTGTAGCGATAGTTTTACAGGAAACTTAATACTATCGTCATGAAAAAATTATTCCTCCTAACCTTTCTAATTCCGTTTTTAGCTTTTGGTAATACCGTAAAACCCAAGCCTTCAAAGATCAAAGAAGTGACTGTCTATCTGGAAGGAGCCACCATTGAAAGAACCAGTTCTGTCAATTTGGTACCAGGTGAAAATAGGCTGTTGTTCAATGACCTTTCTCCAGATATAGATGAAAATAGCATTCAAATCTCAGGGCTTAAAGATGCCTCCATTCTATCGCTTAATTTCGACGTTAACTATTTGGAGCAGAAAGAACTGTCTGAAGAATATAAGAAGCTGGAGCAAAAATTGGAGCTTTTAGAACTTCAGAAGAACGAATTGAAAAGCACCCTGGAAGGGTTCCAGGGGGAGTTGGATTTACTGAAGCTGAATCAGCGGATTAACAGTGATGCCACGGACCTCTCCCTTGAAAAAGTGAAAGAGATGTCTAATTACTATCGGGAGCGAACTACCCGTATAAAAAATTCCATGTATACATTGCAATTAGCGGAGAAGGAAATTGGAGTCGAGATAGCAAATCATAAATTGGAGCTGCTCAAGTTAGGAGATAACAAAGAGCAAAAAAGAGGTGAGATCACCCTTATGTTGAATGCTAAGAAAGCTGGGAATTTAGTTCTTTCCATTCGCTACAATATAACCGCGGCCGGATGGTTCCCTATGTACGATATCAAAGCCAAAAGTGTAGGCGCACCTATCGATTTCCTTTACAAAGCAAATGTATATCAGCAAAGTGGTACCGACTGGAAGGATGTGAAGGTTACATTGTCCACAGGAGACCCGAACACAGACAATATCAAACCTTTTTTGCCTACTAAATACCTCAATTTCGCCTATGGTGGATATAGCCGTCCTGTTACTACTCGTTCCAAAAGCTACAAATACAACCCGAGTGTTCGAACGGTTACGGGAACCATAGTGGATGAAACCGGGGAGCCCCTTCCGGGAGCCAATATTATTATTAAAGGAACGAGCGTAGGAACGCAAAGTGATTTTAACGGTCGTTATTCCATAAGTCTTCCTGCAGGAGCCAAAGAATTATATATTAGTTATATCGGTTTTCTTGCAGAAGAGCGCCCAATTTATAGTTCCCGTATGGATTTTAGGATGGAAGCAGATAACGCAGCTTTGGATGAAGTTGTGGTCGTGGGCTACGGCAGTAGAAGTAGGCCAAAACGTGCCAAGGGTTCTGCAGAACTAGAAGCTAAGGTTGCCGATGCAAAGGTTACAGGAACCGGAGCGACCAAATCTGAAGGGCTCACTCAAATGAAGTTTGAGATAAAGGAAAAATACACCATTAATTCCAACGCAGATATCACGGTGATCGAAATCGATAAGTTCCATCTGAAAGCCAATTTTAAGCATTATGTAGCTCCGGAACTCAACGAAAATGTATTTCTTACAGCCACTATCAAGGATTGGGAAAAATTCGATCTGTTGTTGGGTGATGCCCATATTTACTTTGAGGATTCCTATGCCGGAAAAACTTTGATAGATCTGGGCGCTACGGCCGATAGCCTCAATATTTCGTTGGGAATGGATCCCAATATCATTGTAAAAAGAGAAAGACTGGATAACTTTAAGAGCAGCTCGTTCCTGGGAGGGAACAGAATTGTAGATCAAGGATATAGGATCGAAGTAAAGAACAATAAGAATGAAGCCATTGATTTGGTAATTGAAGACCGCATACCAGTATCACAGAACAAAGAAATTAAGGTACAGGATATAAAAACTAGTGATGCCAACTATGACGATAAAACGGGTCTTATGAGATGGGAAGTACCTATGGAGGCAAAGAAAGTCGTAAAGAAAGAATTTAGCTTTACTTTGAAATACCCCAAGAATAAGCGAATTACCTTGTAATTAGCACAGATGGATGAAGGAACGGAGCAGTAAAGGCACGGAATAGTCAATAAAGTTTTATATCGGGAGTAAGGAAAGTGTATTTCTCCAGGAGAGATGAATATTATTGTAAGATATTTCTTACATTGCTATGATTTCGAATAATATTAACTCTAACCCCAATGAACCTATGAAAAATCATGCGACTATTACACTTTTATTATTGCTTACTTTCTTTTCTTCCGTTAACGCATTTGCCCAGGAAAAGCCGGTGGTCACTTTATTAAAATCTTACATACAGGCAACCAATGAGCTTGGAGAAAGCCAGGACGCCGAAACCGTACTTTCCTTGTTTAGTAAAAATTATCAGAATAACACGGCCTACATAGGTATGTCTGGCGTTTTAAATCGAACGACCACCACCTATGCCCAATTAGAGGAAAAATTGGGAGAAGACATAAAGAATAGAAATTATAATTTCACGATGTCCTTAACCGAAACAGTACATGAAAGTCAGAAAGAGAATGCAGGTACAGCCTCTGCCCTTATAAATTTCGAGTCTAAGATTGAAGGGAAAGTGGCCGAAAAAGGTGCTATTTTAATGAATATTGTAGCCACCAAGGAGAAGGGTGAGTGGAAAATAACGCATAACAATACGGTAAGAGTTTCCGAAGAAAGTGAGATAGGAAATTGCGTATGCTATTTATTCTCCAAAGGGGAATCTTACTTCAATGCCGAAACGTATTATCCAGCGGGCTTGAAGTATGATAGAGAGTATAAGTCCTATCGTGTAGGTACGAAGGACGGAAAGCGAGCCATTGTAAATAGAGGGAATAATAACAGAACGTTCTTTTGGAATCAGAATGGCGAAATCCTTGACGGTTCCCGTAAGATCGGGTCGGCCGAGACTTCGGTGGAAGCTATTCAAATTGTCCTGGCCTTTGTCTATAGTAGCACTTGTACGGACATGAGTTTTAGTTAATACTGGGCTCTTTCCATATTAAAAAAGGCGAGTTTTATACTCGCCTTTTTTAATATCCTATACGTTTTTGTCTGCCTATTTTAAGTTTTCCAGAATGAAATCCAGCTTGGTGTTGCTGTTATCATTAGTACTAAAAGCATCATTTTTATAGGTGATCTTATCAGCTAGACCCTCTTGCTGCCATTTGGAAATAATGGGTAAGTACTCCAAAGAAACTTTACCCGCCAGCAGGTTGTCCAGGTTCTTCTTCTTCGCTGCAAATTGGTGAACCTTCTTAAGACCTGTAAGATAAAGATGATCTTTGGTGAATCCACCACCTCGATGAGCCCGGAGAGAAATGGTGTATGCCTCTTCCCTATTCAGTTTGTACTGGTTATGCAATAAGTCGAAGGTAGCGCAAAAGTCGAAGCCACGTCTTAGACTGTCCGTAGCTAATACTCTGTAAGAAAGCTCTTTGAGTCGATATAAGGTAAGACAGCCACTCATGTATTCACTAAATACAGCAAGGCCCTCCTGGGTTTCTACATTCTTTGGAAAACCATTGCGAAAGATTTTTAGCGATTGTTGAAGCCCGTTGAAGGTGGTCACCATATGGACTCCAATTTCATGATTCGCTAATACTTTCAACTGATTGGTGCTATATCTATGGTTCTTTTTTAGTAAAAGTGTTTGAGTGTTATTCTGAACCATGGCCGCGGCCGAGATCTTGTTCGAAAACTTCAGCTCAAAATCGAAGTCGTAGCGCTTGGTGAATTCCCGAAAATAGTCCGCTGCTTCCGAAGCACTGAACACCGGAAACAATTCTTCGTCATATTCATCTTCAAAATGAAGAATAAAACGAGCATTCTCCACATCTTTCTCTGTAGGTGTTCCAAAGGATTTCAGAGAATTGAAGTAGAATTTAGAATCTTTGCCAATGGTCTCGATACACTGGATCAGGCCCGAATAATCGTAGATAACATCCCTGTAAAAGGCCCTTGTTTCTTCATCTTTGATACTATCTATATCCTGGCTAAAGAGCTCTTGTTGTAATTTATGAGCGTTAAAATCTATCTTTCGATACCGAAACGCCGGGTTCTCATTGTATTTAGAGGCAAAGAAATTCCGTTTCTCCTGTTCAATGTTAATAGGATTCACATAATTGAGCAGTTCGATCTTTTTGACCAATTTGTTCAAATTGGAATCGATCCTGAATAGGTTGGGATGGATTTCTACAATGGTTTCGGGGTAGGTCATAGTATGTAATAATGTCTAAGATAACGTTTAATAGGTAAAGCCCCATTTTACCTTAAACATTGTTCTATTCAAATTCATTTATGGGCGCGGTAAAAATCTTCTGCATGTTCCTTTAGTTTCTCTCTAAGTTGCTCTTCTATGGCTGCAACTACCTCCGGAAATATAACCTGCCCAATCTCGTCACAATATATCTTCTTGAATTCAGTGGCCAAAACTAAGGTATTTTTAAAGTTTTTGGTAATAAATTTCAAGAAATATCCATTGCCCTGGAAGGTGTCGTTGATCTTGGAAGTGCTTATTATGCTATTTGGAAGCTTCAATTCTGAAAGCGAATGCCTCCACTGCTCTATGGCTTTTCCAAAACGTTCATTATCCACATTGGCTGTCCCCAAATTGATCACGGGAACCTCCCGCTCCCAACGCCGCCAATTATAGCTATGCATATCATAAACGACCAATACTCCGAACTTCGATTCCAATTTCGATATAAGAGCGTGCACCACTCTGTAGAAACTTTCATGTTTGGAGAGGCTCTTTTGGTATTGCGCTTTGGGGAGTTTTTCTTTCCACAGTTTTTTACCCCAGGCATCCTCGTAGATAGCATTTTCGGGATCCCTATTTAGATCGTATTCAAATCTACTGTCGCAGCCCGCTATTACAATGGGATGGGTCTTAACGAATTCTTTGGTGCAGGGGTCTTCTTCAAACCAGCGATCATATTCGGTATGAAGGCAATTATCCCAGAGCTCACGTCTAAACTGATGTCCGTCGTGAACCGCACCGCAGAATTCGTTAA
>JBCBDM010000099.1:0-13644 GCA_038529705.1 Bacteroidota bacterium | reverse complement strand
CAAAGATTCATTCCGAACCGTTTCCAGGTGAGACCATGTGAACTTTTGAAATTTCCACACATAATGAAGAAAGTCTTCTTTCATACCAATATAAAATGTGTGGGAGTAAGTACTTTGGAATGTCTAAAATTACAAATTAATTTATAACCTTGTCATCTCAATCATAATGAAACGACTATCCTGGTATGAAGAATTTGTTTCGATCTCTTTTCATTTCCCTATTTCCATTATACGCCTTGTATCTCACCATAGATGGAATACTGCATGTTTCGGAACATGGATTTTCCTTGAGATATGGGGGTAGGCTTATTACCTCCATGACGGTTGTCGTCCTGTTTGCCGGTCTTTTTATAGTTAAAAGAGCTCGAACCCGAAAGAATCTTCCCTACTGGACTCTTAGTATAACAACAGGTTTTTTAATAAGCCTATTGGGTGGTGGTGTGATAGAAAACAACGATCTCATTGGCTCGTCCCCTGGGTTTATCCTGGTCCTGGGATGGTGGATCTATCTTACATGGTATTCGAAATTCAAAAAGAGAAATAAGGACATTCTTAAGGTTGGAAGGGCACTCCCTGAGTTCGAATTGGAAGACGCCAACCAGGAGAAAGTACATTCAAGTTCATTTGTAGGAAAGGCTACGGTGCTTCTCTTTTTCCGGGGAAATTGGTGCCCGCTCTGTATGGCGCAGATCAAGGAAATTGCGGCTAAATACAAAGAAATTGAGGAGAAAAATGCCCAGGTAGTATTGATAAGCCCTCAACCTCATAGTTTTTCTCGTTCTCTTGCCAAAAAGTATGGACTCAACTTTCAGTTTTTAACGGATGTAAAAAATCAAGTGGCAAAACAGCTACATATCTTCGCCGAAAATGGCATTCCAGCTGGATTTCAAATTCTTGGATACGATAGTGACACTGTACTGCCAACGGTTGTGATTACAGATGCCAGCGGAGAGATCGTATTTGCAGATCTCACAGATAATTACCGGCTGAGACCGGAACCCGAGACATTTTTAAAGGTGCTGGACCAATTGAATTGAACACAGGGACCATAGGCCTGCCTGCATTAATTCATCAAGTCATAGTTAGAGTGCACTAATAATGTCGTGTTTGGTAATGATATGATATTTGCCATTTCCCAGATCTACCAAAACAGCACTGTTGTTCTTATCGATAAGCTTAGAGACTTCTTCAATAGGTGCATCCTTTTTCACAATGGGAAATCCTTCATGCATGACTTCCTTGATAGGCATCTCGGCTACATTTCGATTTTCCATGTATTTACGCAGAAGATCTGTCTCGTCCAGGGCTCCTACAAAGCCCGAATTGTCTTCCACGGGAATCTGAGATATCTTATATTCCTTCATTCGATCAATGGCATGGGAAACCAATTCCTCGGTTTTAACCGTTACCAATGGTAGATCCTTGTGATCCTTAATAAGGTCTTCTGCCACTGTTGCTTCGTCTTCAATAAAGCCACGTTCACGCATCCATTCGTCATTAAACATCTTTCCTACATAGCGACTCCCGTGATCATGGAACAGCACTACCACCACGTCGTCTTTGGAGAAATGCTTTTTTAATTGAAGGATACCTTTCATAGCAGCTCCGGCAGAATTACCCAGGAACATTCCTTCTTCTTTCGCAAGTTTCTGGGTAAAGATAGCAGCGTCTTTATCGGTTACCTTGGTAAAGCCATCAATCACACCGAAGTCCACATTCTTGGGAAGAATGTCCTCGCCAATACCTTCAGTGATATAAGGATAGATCTCATTTTCGTCGAAAATTCCTGTTTCGTGATACTTCTTGAATACACTTCCGTAGGTATCGATTCCCCAAACCTTAACATCGGGGTTTTGTTCTTTTAAATACTTCCCCACGCCGCTTATCGTTCCTCCGGTTCCTACTCCTACGATAAAGTGAGTTACCTTACCTTTGGTTTGCGCCCAAATCTCCGGACCTGTACTTTCATAGTGAGCTTTGGCATTACTCGGGTTATCATATTGATTTACATACCAACTGTTGGGCGTTTCCTCTGCCAGTCTCTTGGAGGTGGAATAGTAAGATCTTGGGTCGTCTGGCTCAACATTGGTAGGGCAAACCACCACCTTACTTCCTACGGCTCGAAGGATATCCATTTTTTCCTTACTCTGCTTATCGCTTATGACACAAACCATCTGATAGCCTTTTACGATAGCCGCCAACGCCAGTCCCATCCCGGTATTTCCAGAAGTACCTTCAATGATGGTTCCGCCAGGTTTCAAACGACCATCGGCTTCGGCATCTTCGATCATCTTGAGTGCCATACGGTCTTTTGTAGAATTCCCGGGATTGAAAGTCTCGTATTTGGCAAGGACCAAACAAGGAAGTTCCTCGGCTAATTTATTGATCTTAACCAGAGGAGTATTCCCGATGGTTTCCAGTATGTTTTTAGCGTATTCCATAGTGTATTGTAAATGCGGTGCAAAGGTACGTTTTGCCTTTTTGTTAGACAAGGTTTTGGAGTGGGAAGTAGAAAGTTGGGAGCGGGAGGCAGGAGGCAGGAGGCACGAAGTTCGAAGTGGGAAGCCCGAAGTCGGAAGTCAGGAGTACGAAGTCGGAAGTCAGGAGTACGAAGTCGGAAGTCAGGAGTACGAAGTCGGAAGTCAGGAGTCAGGAGTAGGAAGTCCGAAGTGGGAAGTACGGAGTCGGAAGTCGGGAGGCAGGAAGTCCGAAGTGAGAAGCCTGAAGTCGGGAGTCGGGGGTTGGGAGTCGGGAGGCAGGAGGCAGGAAGTCCGAAGTGAGAAGCCTGAAGTCGGGAGTACGAAGTTGGGAGTCGGGAGCGCGAAGTCCGAAGTGGGAAGTCGGGAGTCGAGTATTAAAAAATGATCGCATTAATCATTAATTCATTCACTCATTACCTCATTACCTCATTGCCGCGATAGGGATAGAGGCAGATACCCCGCCGGCGTACCCCATAGTGAGCAGGCGTGTATGGCCGAAAGCCCGGGTTCTCGATCCTGAAAGGAGAGAGAACATCGCCCAAAATTATTCAAACCGGATGGCCTTCACCGGAGATATCTTGGTAACCACATAGGAGGGGATCAATAGCATCAACAAGCACAAGAGTAGCGTACCCAAATTCAATAACAGAATATATCCAAAGTCCAAATAGATAGGAGCCTCGGTGACATAGTACGTTGAAGGGTCCAGGGTGATCACCTTTCCAAATTTTTGAAGAACCAAGAGTCCAATCCCTATCAAATTACCCCAAAAAAGACCAATACAGACAATATAAGCGGCATTGTACAAAAATACCTTACGTACTTCCCAATCGCTACTCCCCAGCGCTTTCAGAATTCCTATCATCTGAGTTCTTTCCAGGATTAAGACCAAAAGAGCGGTAATCATATTGATACCCGCAATAAGGATCATGATCCCAATAATGAGTACAATATTGAAATCGAAAAGACCTAGCCACTCAAATATTGTATAATATTTGTCGCGGATAGTCAGGGAATTTAAGGTACTGGGTGTATTGTCATAAACGGCGTTTCCAATGGAAGTGATTTCATCGAAGTCTGAGACAAAAACTTCGAAGGCACCTACCTCTGTATCCTGCCATTTGTTCAGGCGCTGTATATGGCGAATATCTGCCATAAGGTATTGGGAATCGAATTCCTGAAAACCACTATTGTAGATTCCAACGATGGAGAAACCTCTGGTTCTCGTCTTTTGTTTGCTGTTTTCCTGAAGAAAGAAAGTGGGTACTTTATCCCCCAACTTAAAGTGAAGTCGATTCGCAAGGTATTGTGAAATGAGGATCTCATCGTTCAAGGCCTCCGAATAGTCCGGAAGCCTACCCTCTATAAGATATTCTTCGAAATACTGCCAATTATAATCTTTACCAACCCCTTTCACCACCACGCCTTCAAAATCGGTTGGAGTTCGAATCACACCTCCTTTCGAGGCCGTTACCTGAATGTGTTCTATTCCCGCTACGGAGGTAAATTCGGGGTAAAAATCTTGTTCGATCGAAATAGGGGCTTGAGATTCGTCGCTGAAGTTATTATCGTAATTAGAAATGATGATATCGCCATTGAAAGCAGACACCTTTTCACGTATCTTTTTTTGAAGGCCTACTCCGGTAGCAATAGAAACGAGCATAATAACAACACCCAATGCTATAGCAGCAATGGCAATTTTTATTATTGGTGCCGAAATACTACTTTTATAATCCTTGGACGCAACGATGCGTTTGGCAATAAAAAATTCGAAATTCACTGGGTTCCTATGCGATTATCTTTTTTCAAAAATACATTATTAATTGTTCTTCCATTAACGATGCTAATTTGTTTTTCGTGCGGAAGTGGTGCCAAGGACAAAAAAGCTTCCGAAGAGGAGGGAATGGTGATTCATGATGTAATGGAAATCAAATCGGAAGTCAAAGATGGGTCTTCCGAAGAAATTGTAATAGGTGCGCAACGTATGGAACAATATTTGGAACTTTTAAGAGGCCAAAAAGTGGGATTAGTTGCGAATCTAACGTCCAATGTTACTACAGTGGACAATCGCATGGAGGATGGTATTAAAATGGAAGTGATAGAAACTACACATTTGGTTGATGCCCTGCTTGCCGAAAACATACAACTGCAGAAAGTATTCGCTCCCGAACATGGATTTAGAGGAAAAGCGGACGCAGGAGAAATGGTGAAAGACGACGTAGACACCAAAACTGGATTACCCCTGGTATCGCTCCATGGAAAGAACAAGAAACCTACCTCTGAGCAATTAGAGGATATAGATATTATGGTATTCGATATCCAGGATGTGGGCGTCCGATTCTACACCTACATCGCCACCATGCATTTGGTTATGGAGGCCTGCGCCGAAGCAGGAATCCCCCTCGTTATCTTAGACCGTCCCAATCCTAATGGACACTATATAGATGGCCCCACTATGGAGAAGGAACATACCAGCTTCCTGGGAATGCATCCCGTGCCGCTGGTCCACGGTATGACCGTAGGAGAATACGCCAGGATGATCAATGGAGAAAAATGGTTAGCCAATGGAGTTCAATGTGATATTACCGTAATTGAGATGTTGAACTACACACATGATACCCCTTACTCCCTTCCGGTGCGTCCTTCTCCCAACCTACCCAATGATATAGCCATTAATCTCTACCCCAGTCTAGGCCTGTTGGAAGGCACGAGTCTCAATGCCGGACGTGGAACCGAAATGCAATTTCAACGATTGGGTTCTCCACACTTACCTTCAGACAAATATCCCATGGCCTATACTCCGCAACCCAATTTCGGTTCGAAATATCCAAAACACCAAGGAACGGTTTGCAACGGCCTTGACCTTCGGAATGCGCCAAAAATGAGTCGCGTAGATTTAACTTGGATCATCGATGCGTATCGGAATCACAGTAAAAAAGAAGATTTCTTCCATACCGAGAACTTCACAGCCCATGCGGGAACGACCCAACTGCAACCCATGATCGAAAAGGGGTATACCATGGCAGAAATTCGGAAGACCTGGTTAAAGGATTTGGAAGTCTATAAAAAGATGAGACAAAAGTATTTGCTGTATGACTAATATTATTGAGAAAGGTGTTTTTTCATGGCTTCCACAATATTGAATGCCGCCGGACAAATGGCCACATTCTTTAGGGTAAGGTTAGAAATTTGCTGGAACTTTTTCCGATCTGTATGCGGAAATTCCCGACAAGCTTTGGGCCTAACTTCATAAATACTACAATAGTTATCGCTTCCTAAAAATGTGCAGGGAACACTCTGCAATACATAGTCATTCTCTTCATCTACCTTGAGGTAGGTTTCAATAAACTTCTGCTCTTTCATTTTGAAGTATTTGGCAATGCGCTGAACATCTTTATTGGTAAAAAGCGGGCCTGTTGTTTTACAACAATTGGCGCAGCTAAGGCAGTCCGTGCGCTCAAACTCTTCTTCATGGAGGGTTTGCATCAAAGTGTCCAGATGCTTTGGTGGTTTTTTCTTGAGCTTGCTAAAGAATTTCTTGTTCTCGTTATGCTTATCTTTGGCCTTCAACGGAAGACCTTTTAGGATTTCTTCCATGGGATAAATGTAAGGAAATGGCAGACATTTTGGGCAAAGCCTTGTTGGATTATTACCAGGGAAATTATTCTGAAGACCTTCTTACTGAAACTAATATCAGTGAAGAGGATGAATTGCCCTTACCCTATTTATTTAGAAGTTATGACGAAATGCCTCTACTGGAGCAAAAGGCTTTGGATCTGGCACAGGGAAGGGTTTTAGATGTGGGTTGCGGCGCCGGAAGTCACAGTCTATATCTACAGCAAAAAGGTATGGAAGTCCATGCCATTGATATTTCTAAAGGAGCTGTAGAAGTCGCCACGCGGAGAGGCGTTGAACATGCCCGAACTGTAGGCGTCATGGAACTCCAGGAAGGAAGCTACGACACCATCCTTCTGCTTATGAATGGCGTGGGGATCTTTCAAAGGATCGACAACGTTGCCAATGGTTTAAAACATTTAGCCGGGTTACTCGCTCCTGGTGGACAGATACTGGTAGATTCCAGTGATCTCCAATATATGTATAACCGAACCGAAGAGGGTGGCATTATGGTACCGGCAGATCGCTATTACGGTGAGCTTGATTTTGTGATTTCCTATAAAGGAATATCCGGCGAGCCTTTTCCCTGGTTATATCTGGATGAAAGAAGGTTCCAACAAATATGTGAGGCCAACACCTTTGGCTTTGAGCTTGTGGAAAGAGGCGACCATTTCGATTACCTCGCCAGGATAACTATTGGGGCGCATAGCCCTTCTTGACCAACTCACTCATCTTAGCGGCAAATAGATCGCGACTCCAATGACCGGAGATTTCTGCTATATCCTCTGCCAATTCAGACTTCTTGGTGTCCAATTTCTTTGCCACATCACTTTGATAGTAGGCGGCAATTTTTTGATGATCCTGTTCGGTAAGGTCACCTGTTTGGTTTACCATCTTTTGGGCAGCTGAAGTACTGTAGAAGTTGGTCATAGCTTTGATCTCTTCCTGCGTAAAGTGCTTCCGATAGGCGAAAGTGAGAAAATTCGTCACCTCTTTCAGACTTTCGCGCTTGTCTGTTTTCAATTCGTCCCACACACTTTCCGGCACATTGGCGCTGGCAAAGTTTCTTTTCAGAACGTCGAACATTTCATCATAAGCTCCACTGTATTGTTGCTGCGTTCCATTAATATTCAGATAATCTACGATATCCTGCTGAAAGGCATCCACTTGCCCAACGACTGAAAAACAAATGAGCGAAAAAAGCGTTAAAAAAAATGACCTCATTTTCTAAATGTAATTTTATAAGTTATGTTTGCTAAAAATACAAAAATTGTACCATGAGAACATTCTCTTTCAAATTGTTTATTTTATGCTTCGGCCTTCTGGCTGTAGTAAGCTGTAAAAGTGATGATGATGAGCAAGTAATTGAAGATCCATTTGCCGAAAACAAAAAAAGGCTGGGAACTTCTGCGGAGGATATCCTTTCCAGTGATATTTATAAGAGCCTCACGGTAGAACTTGTATTCGCGGAAGACTTTCGTCCCTCTCAGGCAAGTCTGGATAACCTCAGAGACTTTTTAACCGCTCGGGTCAATAAACCGCAGGGAATTAATTTTGTCCAAACTGTTGTACCGGAACAACCCAATGACCCCTTTGATATAGATGAGATTAAAGAGATAGAAGATCGACTTCGTACCAAATACACCAACGGAGATGAAATCGCCGTTTATATCTTTTTCTCCAATGGAAGTTCGAGCAATGATACTCAAACTTCGGTTACACTCGGCACGGCCTATCGAAATACCTCTATCGTTATTTACGAACGCACCCTGCAGGTGATCACTGAAGGAGATGCAGAATTACTTTCAATCATTGAAAGCACGGCACTTAATCATGAATTTGGTCATATTCTCGGACTTACCAATATTATTGGAGACGACATCCACCAGGAGCATGAAGACCTGGACAACCTGAAGCACTGTTTTGTTGAGGACTGCCTGATGTATTTTCAAGCCACCAACGTAACGAGAAATAAGCTGGATCGAATGATGCGTATGGCAGAAGTTCCTGCCTTAGACCCCCTTTGTATTGGAGATCTACAAGCGAAAGGAGGGTTGTAAAACTTTCAATGCCCAGCGAAATTAATATTTAGTATACTTTTTGTCCGTTAAGGAAAGTTGCTATGACTTTGGTTTTAGGTATCTCGTTTTCAGGACAGGTCATAATATCTGTATTCAGGATGACAAAATCGGCAAATTTCCCGGCCTCAATACTTCCTTTTTCATCCTCTTCGAAATTAGAATAGGCCGCCCAAATGGTCATTCCCTTTAAGGTTTCCTCTCTACTCAAAGCCTCCTCTTTTCGAAAGCCATCCTCCGGATAATTGTTCAAATCTTTGCGAGCCACAGCGGCATAAAAAGTATACATAGGATTTACTTGTTCCACAGGGAAATCGGTTCCCAGGGCCACAATCCCGGCTTTATCCAACAAGGTTTTATACGAATACGCTCCTTTAATTCGCTCGCTTCCCACCCTATCTTCTGCCCAATACATATCGCTAGTAGCATGTGTAGGCTGAACGCTAGGGATAATGTTCATCGAAAAATTGGAGAAATCCTCTACAGAAATCACCTGAGCGTGTTCCACCTTCCAGCGGGCATCTGTCTTATCTAACAAGGCAGTCTTATAAGCCCTTAAAACCGAAACATTCGCCGAATCTCCAATGGCGTGTGTATTCATTTGATAACCAGCATCGACAATTCGTTTAGCCACTGCATCCAGATCCTCCATAGGAGTGATCATGGCTCCAAAATGATTCTCCTTATCGCTATACGGTTGGCGCATAGCGGCCCCTCTGGATCCCAGAGCTCCATCCGCATATACCTTAACCGAACGCACATGCAATCTGTCGGTCTTAACAATACCCTTGGTGAGAAAGTGATCCAGGTTTTCCGGATAATTACTCACCATGGCATACACTCTCATGCTAAGGCGACCCTCCTGGTGAAGCCTATCTATAAGCTCTATTACCTCCCTACTCAAGCCAGCGTCATTTATGGTGGTAAGTCCATACTGGAAGCACTCTTTCTCTGCATCTATTAGCGCAGAGGTCATAAAGGCCTGGTCCGGTTTGGGTACTACCGCTCGAATCAAGGACATAGGACTATCAACCAGGATACCGCTGGGTGCTCCATTCTCCAAAACCACTTCGCCCCCACTCATTTTTGTTTGGGCAGTAACACCCGCTAATTCAAGCGCCTTACTGTTTACCCAGAGAGCATGCCCATCGATTCGGGTAAGCGCTACTGGGGTGTTAGGAAACAACGAATCCAAGTCTGCCTTATTGGGAAATTTTTTGACCTCCCAGTCATTCTGATCCCACCCGCGACCTAAGATGAACTCACTTTGTTTGGACTCCTGAAAGGCAGAAACTCGTTCCAGCACTTCAGCGATACTTGTAGTACCCACCAAATCGACCTGCTGCATGGTGACCCCAAGATTGTACAAATGGGCATGGGCATCAATGAGGCCGGGAACGATGGTATTTCCACCTGCCTCGTAGATCTCCGTAGGGACATACTTCTGCTGTAGTATTTCGGTCTCGCCTACTTCCAGGATCTTTCCATCTTTTACCACAAAGGCAGTCGCGTTATCGAAGTTGTCATTTACGGTATACACATTCGCATTCTGTACGAGAAGATCTACCGGTATTATTTCTTCGGCACAAGAAATGGAACAAAACGTAATAACAAGAAGAACTAGTTTTTTCATGGAGATAGGTTTTCAGTAAAAATAAAAAAAGCATCTTAATTACTTAAGATGCTTTCCAACTAAGAAACTTAAAAACTTTTATATAGCAATAATTCTTTTCTGGTGGGTTACTATCAAAGAGATGGTAATCCCATTAGAAGGTTGCGTTGCCTACCAATCAAATTTATAGGTGGCTCCTAACAATCCTTGAATTCCTTGTACGGGAGTGAATAACCACTTCTCATAATTGTCGCTCAACAGGTTACTTCCTTTCGCAAAAATGGAAAGACGATCATTTACGCGATATCCGAAATGAACATTCGCGTCCACATAAGCGTCCAGTGTTACCGGAACATTGATAGGGATAGAAGAAATTCCTATTTGGGTCGCACTGAAGAAGTCCTGCCGCTCTCCCACATAGAACAGAGAGGCACCTCCGTATATTTTTTCAGTAAGATTGAAGTTGGAGAATACGGATGCTTTTAGCTCTGGCAAGTTCCAGGCCTCTGTTTGGTTGTCTGTACTATAGCTATAAAAATTGGCATTGATCCCCAGGCTGAACTTCTCTGAGACCTCAACTTTCAGCTCACCAAAGATATCCAGAGTGGTGACATCATCATACACTACACCAAAAGAATTTCCATTCTCATACCCCTCCAAATTGGGAACTCTACCCTTATACGGATTGATAATAAAAAGCGGCTTGCGATCTTCATTCCCAAAGGAAGCCCGTACATTATACCCAACGGAGTTGGACAATTTCCCTTTCAATCCGGCAAAGGCATTATACAGTTCATTGGTAGGAGCCACCAAAAGGGTTGGAGATACAAAAGGGTTTTCCGTTTTAAAGTTGTAATAGGTATTTTGGCGCAGTCCACCATCGGCTCCTCCATAGGCTATGAGCAATTCATCGACCAATCGGTAAGATGCATTTATTTGTGGATAGATAAAGAAGTCTACCTCACTGGCATTGGTATCGAATCCTAGCACAAGGGAAGCCCCTAGCGAAAGTGTAAGGTCATCATTTACATAAACCAAAGCCGGTGTAATTCCTGCATTGAGGTAGCTGTAATCAATACTGTTGCCTGTATTGAAATAGTCTCGCTCAAACTTTCCGGTTAGATAATCTAAGTTTCCAGTAAATTTGAGATTGAGATCGGTTAAGGGGAAAAGGAATTCGGGCTGAGCGGTAAAATTGATCTCGGAGGATTGAAAACCATCTCCTATATATCTCAATTGTGCCTTGGCACCTTCAAAAATGGATTCATCCAAAGCGATATCGCCCCCCAGATAAGCACTAAAGTAGGTTTGTTTTGGATCGATCATGTTCACAAAGTCGGTACCATCGGTATTAAAAAGTTCATTCAAACCATACCAATGAAATATTTGATGCTCGAAACCCGCATTGACCCCATAAGACAAGTCCTTTTGTCTGCTATTATAGTAACCATCCAGACTTGTATCGTAATACTTGTTTTCAATAAGTACGCCATCAATATCTCCCTGAGACGAATTGTGTTTAAAATAGAACCCGGCATTGTCGGTCCTGCTAATCTGAAAGTTACTATACAATTCTCCCAATACAGTGGTAAAGTTTCCGAAACCCAAGGTGGCGTAGCTATCGTATAGCTTCATGGGCTTTGTCTTTTCAACATTGGCTGCCTTCCCCTTGGCCGGTGTGAAAGTAGAAGCCACCGGTACCGAAAATATACTGTACTTCACCGGTTTCTTGGCGGTGGTAATAGAATCATTGAGTATAGGAGTTTCCTTCACTTTGAACGCATCGCTGATCGTAGGAGTGTACGGTTTAACAATATTGACCACTTCGGTTCCCAGGTCGTCACCTTTCTCCTGAGCAAAAGTAATCTGGGTAAGGAGAAGAAATAGTGTAACACTAAACACCCCCCTTAGTCCCCCCTCAAGGGGGGAGTTAACGGTCTTATTGAATAAAAATATTTCTGAAATGTCGTGCAACATAAACGTAGGGTTTGTTTTCAAAATTGATCGATGATGGGCTAGTTTCCGTCGGTTTCGACGGAAGAATTAGTTTTGGATTCTGTAGCTTTTACGATGGAAAGTTCTGCTTTGGCCTCTTCCACCACATCCGGATAATCTGCAAAATTCTTGATGACACTTTCCAGTATATAACTGGCCTGAAATGCATCCCCCAACTGATAGAAGTTTTTGGCCATAAGCACTAGGCCTTTGGCGCCATAATATTTGTATCCCGAATAGTCTTTTGCCAATTTCTGAACCGAAACATTGGAACCTTCATAGTCTTGCTCCTGGTTCTTGAAATATGCTTCATAATACAGGGCCTCGGCTGCCAGCTTCCCTGTCGCGATCTTGGCAACTTGGGCGTAGGCCACTTGCGCTTTCGATTCGTCACCGGTCTTGATTGCCGATCGGGCAATAATGATCTGGGCATCGCTCTTAATAGCGTTATCCACTTTCGAGTTCTCCAGAACTTTTTCAGCATATAGGACGGCCTCCTCATACTGCTGTAATTCGTACCCTGCCTTCATGATATTGGTTTGAGCGAAGATTACGTTCTGTGGGAAATCTGCTTCGGTTTCCAGCCTTTTAAGATAGGTGAGTGCCTGCTGATAGTCTTTCTTTCCTAAATACAGTTCTGAAATTCTGGCCAGTGCCTGTTCGGTGAATTCGCTTCTATCCTTATCCACCACAAATTGGTATCTGGGAATAGCCTTGTCGTTCTCATTCTCTCCAAAATACAACTGTGCCAAATAGAAATTAGCCTTTAACGCATGTTGTCCATTCGGGAATTCATTGACATATGATTCAAATCGTGTAATGGCCTGTTTTGTTTTATTCTCAAGATAGGGCTGCTCTGCGGCCTGGTAGCTGGCATCATCCAGCTCCGCATTCTCCACTTCAACAAAGTCCAGGGTATTCACCCAATTGGCATATTCGCTAACCCGCCCCTGATCGATATAGATGATCTTGGCAGAAGCCACTGCCTGCAGCGCCTCCGGAGAAGCCGGGTATTGATTCGCCACTTTTTTAAAGATACTCAGCGCCTCATTGCTTTGCCCGGCATTGTCTTTGATCAACGCTTTCTTGAGCATTGCTTTTGGCACGTAACGACTTCCAGGCAGCTCGTTGGCCAAACGATCATAGGCTGCAATGGCCTGAGATGTCTTGTCCCTGGATAAATAGGTGTTTCCCAACTCGTATAGCGCATCATCTCTATAAATTGATTTCGGATATTTATTTCCAAAATCCTTTAATTCATCTAGTTTGTTTTGCGAACGATCTACAAACCCGTAGCTAATGGCCTTCTGAAATGCCGCATAATCGCGATCTGGCGACCTTCCCTCTATGGCTTTGTTATAATTTTCCATGGCCGGCCAATATTTGCTGCTCACAAAGTGGCTATCACCCAGTCTTAAATAGGTATCATTTTTCCTGGCCGGATTGTTCTCAGAGGAAGCGAGATATTGTTCGAAGTTGATGATGGCATCCGGGTAGTTCTTCAGTTTAAAATAATTGTAACCCAAGTTATACCGGACATTTTCGAACTCAGGAGTTTGGGACGCTCCGGGTAGTTGTAAGAATTGTTTGTAGCCTACCAGAGAAGATTCGAAATTAGAATCCTGATAATCGCTTTCTGCCTTCCAATAGGTAGCACGAGCCGTAAAAACCGGATCAAAAGGTTCTTTCAAGGATTTGTCGAAATAGGTTACGGCTTCCGTGTAATTGCCTTCGGCGTATAGTTCAACTCCGCGATAAAAAGCCACTTTTTGATAGGCCTTTTTGTTGTCGAAGGACTTATTAGTTTCCAGGAGGACAATGGCTTCGGAATAGTTCTTTGAAGTAATATAACTATCGATCAATA
>JBCBDM010000098.1:0-13681 GCA_038529705.1 Bacteroidota bacterium | reverse complement strand
AATCGGGACAAAGGTAATTCAAAATTTTGAATTACTCTTTTATTCCCTCCATATCCAATAAAAAGGCATAATCCATAGCTACCTCTTTCAAGGCTTCAAATCGTCCGGAAGCTCCTCCATGTCCGGCGTCCATATTGGTATGCAATAACAAAATATTTTCCCCGGTCTTCAATTCTCTCAATTTCGCTACCCATTTGGCTGGTTCCCAATACTGAACTTGAGAATCGTGAAGCCCTGTAGTCACTAACATATTCGGATAATTCTTTGCTTCTACATTATCGTAAGGCGAATAGGATTTCATGTAATCGTAGTACTCCTTTTCATTTGGGTTCCCCCATTCGTCATATTCTCCAGTGGTTAGCGGAATACTATCATCTAACATGGTGGTAACCACATCGACAAAAGGAACAGCCGCTACAACCCCATTGTAAAGCTCTGGGGCAATGTTCACTACGGCTCCCATTAAGAGTCCCCCTGCCGAACCTCCGGAGGCATATAAATGGTCCTTTGAAGTGTATTTTTCATCTATCAGGAACTTAGAAGCATCCACAAAATCGGTAAAAGTGTTCTTCTTTGTTAATAACTTTCCGTTTTCATACCACTCTCTCCCCAGGTATTGCCCTCCTCTAATATGGGCGATGGCATAAATAAACCCACGATCCAACAAACTTAGGCGAACTGATGAAAAATAAGGGTCTATCGTAGATCCGTAGGATCCATAAGCATATAATAATAAAGGATTCTCACCATCCTGCTTCATCCCTTTTCTATAGACCATGGAAACGGGTATTTTCGTTCCGTCGGCGGCGGTAGCCCAAACACGTTTGGACTCATAATTTTCCTTATTGAATTTCCCACCTAATACTTCGGTTTCCTTTTGAACCTCTTTTCCTTTGGTTTCCATATCGAAATCGATCACAGAAGCTGGCGTAGTCAGCGAATTATAGCTATAACGCAGTGTTTTAGTATCGAACTCAATATTCTGCATAGGATAAGCTGTATAGGTCTCATTATCGAAAGGCAGGTAATAATCTGCCGAGTTATCCCAGCGCTTTATTCGAATTTCATTCAGGCCGTTGTTCCGTTCACTTACCACCAGATAATCCTTAAAGATGTCGATATCTTCGAGAAGTACATCCTCTCTATGTCCAATGACCTCTTCCCAGTTTTCCATTTCCGTAGAAGTTTCGGGCGTTTTCATCAACTTAAAGTTGGTGGCCCCATCTTTATTGGTTACGATATAAAAATCCTTACCGAAATGAGAGATGTTGTATTCCAGGCCTCTGGTTCGTTTTTGAAATACCTTGAATTCACCATCCGGTGTATTGGCATCCAGTATTTGAAATTCGGAGGTAAGCGTACTATAGCTTCCTATGACCAGAAATTTATCACTTTTGGTCTTATAGACATAGGTTCCAAAGGTTTCATCATCTTCCGTGAAAATAAGTACATCGTTAGAAGCGTCCTCACCCAATTTGTACTTGTATATCTGGTTAGAACGCAATGTTTGCTCATCTTTACGCGTATAGAATAAAGTTTTGTTGTCATTTGCCCAGGTAGAACCTCCAGTGGTTAGTGCAATTCTATCCTTCATGGTTTTTCCCGTTTCCAGATTCTTCACGTAAATAGTGTACTTTCTTCGGCTTACCGTATCCACACCATAGGCTACCCACTTATTATCTCGGCTTACATTGATACCTCGTAAATTATAAAAAGAGTGTCCTTGTGCCATTTCATTCACATCGAACATAATCTCCTCTTCGGCTTCTAACGAACCTTTCTTACGAGAATAGATTGGATAATCCTTCCCCGTTTCATAGCGGGTAATATAGTAATAGCCATTGTAGAAATAAGGCACGGAAGCGTCATCTTCCTTGATTCTAGCTTTCATTTCTTCGAAGAGATCCTTTTGAAACTCCTTGGTATGCTCGGTCATTTTGTTGTAATAATCGTTTTCTCGTTCGAGATAATCAATAACCTCTTCATTTTCTCTGTCGTTGAGCCAATAGTAATTATCCACTCTAACATCACCATGCATCTCGAGATTCTTTGCAATCTTGTCTGCTTTAGGAGCCAGTACATTCATAGGTTTTTCTGAAGTTTCTTTGTTTTCACAGGAAGCGGCAAAAATAAGGCTTAGGACGCAAACAAAGGCATAATTTTTCATAAGTGATTGGTTTGTTTTATAGAGGAGCAAATTAGTAAATTTGTCCCCAACTAAAAAATTGAAGATATGTTTGGAGATATCATGGGAATGATGGGTAAATTAAAAGAAACCCAGGAAAAAGTAGAAGCAACAAAGAAGCGTTTAGATACCGTACGTATTGACGAAGAAAGTAGTGACGGACTCCTTAAAGTAACTATAACGGCCAATAGAGAGATCAAATCTATTCAGGTAGACGATGCGTTGTTGCAGGATAAGGAACAACTGGAAGATTACCTCATCCTCACGTTAAATAAAGCCATCGCCAAGGCTACTAGCGTGAATGAAGCCGAGATAGGTGCTGTAGCGAAGGAAGGGATGCCCAATATTCCCGGCATGGACGGGCTCTTCAAATAAACATAAAAAAGCCCCTAAATTCCTATCGGAAATTAGGGGCCTGGTTCTTCTTTTTTGTTATTATTTGCTGTTCTTATCTACAAAGGCAAAGTGATAACTAGGATCTCTCATAGATCCATATCCGGAGATCATATCCTGCTCCTTCCCTTTGGAATTCAAGATCAATACTTTTGGAAAACTTTTATCCTTGTTGTACTTAGCAATAATCGTTTTATTGTAGGCAAACTGCTCTTCAGTAAGAATGTCCACAGCCCTTGGGTGGTCTATCATCACCAGTACCAGGTTCTCTGCCCTTTTAGCAAACTCTTCTGTTTCAAAAAAGTCTTTCTTCAACATTTTACAGGGAGCGCACCAATCGCTTCCGGTCATGTACATTAAAATAGGCTTATTCTCTGCTTTTGAAATTCTCTGGGCTTCTTCTAGATTTGTGAGCCAGTTAAGTTGCACAGTGCTTTCTTCCTGTGCCAATGATCCTGCAGATAGCATTAGAAATGCAATAACAATGAGGTTTTTCATATGAAAGTAGTTTTGACGGATTTGAAGCACAATCCATGCCAAAGATGGCAAAAAAAAAAGAATTCCCAAAAAATGGGAATTCTTTTAACAGGTCGATGGTTATTCTATGGAAGATTAATTGTTAATCAATCTAAATTCGGTTCTACGGTTGATAGCGTGCTCACGCTCCGTACACGAAACTCCGTCCTTACATCTGTTCTTCAATCTGTTCTCTCCAAATCCATTAGCCACTAACAAACTGGAGTTAATTCCTTTGGCCTGCAGATATCTAACTACGGCCTGTGCTCTTCTTTCAGACAGATCCTGATTTGAAGTTTGGCTACCTCTGGAATCGGTGTGAGATGCGATCTCTAACTTAACTCCTGGGTTTTGAGCCAATACCGGCATTAAACGCTGATCGATTAAACTCTTGGCCTGAGCCGTTAACGTTGCACTACCCAAGTTCCAGTTGATTGGAAGGGCCTGGTACTCTACCAAAGCACACTCTACTTCTTTCCATGTGGTCAATCCACCCTTAGACTGAAGCACTTCCTTAGTCACTGTCTTCGTCACCGCTGGAACAGTCACTTCGTCTACGCGAGCATCAGAAACCAACTTGGTAACCGATAGAGTCTTAGTCGCTCCTCTCACAGGCACTTCTCTGGTAGATGGAGGTGTTTTCATCACAGTTTTAGTGAATGTCTTAGACTGAGAAGGAATAGTCTCTGTTCTGGTAGTCTCATCACTGTAGATGGTTTTCTTTACAGTTTTGGTTACCGCAGGAATTTCAATTCTGGTTGTTGTTGGAGGAGTCACCATAACTCTTTTAGACATCGTTTTTCTTACTTCAGGAATAGTAACCACTCTTGTAGAAGGAGGTGTTACCATTACGGTAGTCTTAATGGTTTTTGTTTCACCAGGAATATCGATGACACGAGTCGATGGAGGCTTCACCATTACTGTTTTTGTATAGGTTCCCTGTCCACAATCGCTTCCTCCACTCTTGGAAGTGTCACAATCTGAAATTCTTGCGAAAGAGGCATCGGCAGCCAATCGTTGTACACTTACCGTAGTATACTCTGCAGGAACACCCTTGTAACACCAGTATCTGCAATCGTTAGGATCACTGGAAGCACATTCTGCCGCCGGAGTATCACTCATTTCCCAACGGGCTGTTGCTGGCTTCACTTCAATAGACTCATAGTCTGTCGTAAAGCTGGCAGGTGTAGTTCGAATAGAAGAACCGTACTCTCTCTTTACATACGTTACAGTTTCAGTTCCCCATTCAGCTGGAATTACTTCCAAACGCTGAGAAGGCTCTTTCGTTGTGATGGTCACATCTCTTGTTTCATATACCGCAGGAACGATCTCTACTTTTTGGTAAGCAGGTTGCACTACTACCTCAAAAGTTTGGTCTTCGTACACAGCAGGAACCACTTTAAGACTGTAACTCGCTTCACTTACCACTACAGTTTCAGTATCAGCTGTTTTTTGAGAAGGCACTTTCACCAATCGCTGAGAAGCTTCCTTGGTTACAACACTAAAGGACTCGGTACCATACTCAGCCGGAATCACTTCCAAATTGGAACCAGCCATTTTAGAGTCAACCGTAATAGACTCTTTCTTGTATACAGCAGGAACAACGCTTAATTTCTTGTAAGCAGGAGAAACTTGAACGGTTACGTCTTGGTTTACCCAAACGTCCGGAGTAACACAACGCACGTAGCATTTTCCCGGCTCAGGGTTCGTTGGTAAGTCCTGGGCAAAAGCAAAGGTTGTTGCCATACACGCCAAGACAAATAGAATAGATTTTTTCATGTTGTTGATGTTTTTTTAAGGATTAATCTGTGCACCAAAATTATATCGGTTTCTATTAAATTTAAGAAAAATCAAGAACTATTTACCTGTAAATGAAGCTGTTTTCGATAATGTGCAATTTTAAACAGATTAACTGACCCGGCCCCTTATTGAATCGTAAAGCAATAATTTTTTAACTCAACTTTTTTTTTCGATCTTTATAATCTCGTAAGATTACGTCTAACAACTAAAACGAAAAATATGTTCGAATTAAAGAAAAGCGGTGATAAATTTCACTTTGTATTGAAAGCAGGTAACGGTCAAGTGATCCTTTCCAGCCAAATGTATGCCTCCAAGTCCGGAGCAATGAATGGTATCGAGTCTGTTCAAAAAAACTGCGGTGATGACAACTGCTTTGAAAGAAAAACTGCTAAAAATGGAAAATTCCACTTCAATATCAAGTCTACCAATGGACAAATAATTGGAAGCAGCCAGATGTACGCAGCAGAATCGGGAATGAACAACGGAATCGAATCTGTTAAGAAAAATGCTCCCGGAGCAGACGTTAAAGAAGTAGAGTAAGCTTTTACTTATTTTACGTACTTACAAACAAAAAAAGAGCTCCATTCAATGGAGCTCTTTTTATTGACCGTAGTCACTTAATATTTCCAAAAGTGCTTCATGCATTTGTTGGGTATAATTCAGGTGGGTCACCATACGCAGCTTTCCTTCTCCCATATCACTCATACGAATATGTTGTTCCTCCAGGTCCCGGATAAATTTGTCCTTATTTACATGATCCTCTAAATAAAAGATTACGATATTGGTCTCCGTCTCCTCTACATCCTTTACATAAGCTTGCGCCTTGAGCACTAAGGCTATTTCAAGGGCCCTTTGATGATCTTCTGCCAGACGTTCAATATGATGGTCCAATGCATAGAGACCGGCAGCGGCCATATAACCTATTTGCCTCATACCTCCTCCCAACACCTTACGAATACGCATGGCATTTTTCATCACTTCCTTCTTCCCAAGAAGTACGGTACCTAAGGGTGCGCCAAGGCCTTTACTGAAACAAACTGAAATCGTATCGAAAACCCTCCCATAACGGGTGGGATCCTCATTTCGGGCCACCAAGGCATTCATTAATCTCGCCCCATCCAAATGATATTTCAAACCGTGACTATCGCATATCAACTTGATCCGTTCGATCTCCGCAAAGTCATAACAAGCTCCTCCCCCTTTATTGGTTGTATTTTCAACACACACCAAAGAGGTCAAAGGGCTATGATAAAAGTCTGGCGGATTGATCGCTGCCTCCACATCTGCTGCCGTGATCATCCCTCTATCTCCATCTAAGAGCTTACAAGAAACTCCACTGTTAAACGAAACACCGCCGCCCTCATAGTTGTATACATGAGAATATTTATGCCCAATTAATTGCTCTCCGGGTTGGGTGTGCAATTTGATCGCAGCTTGATTGGCCATACTACCTGTTGGGAAGAACAAAGCCTCATCCATCCCAAACAACTCTGTCATTCTTCGTTCCAATTCATTTACTGTTGGGTCTTCCTTATACACATCGTCCCCTACTTCCGCTTGCATCATATAGGCTAGCATTTCCGGGGTAGGTTTGGTAACTGTATCGCTTCTTAGGTCTATCATATTCATTGCCCGCTTTCGCGGATAACTTTTAAAGGGTTATTATTTACAATTGTCTTCTAAGCTGTGCTTCGGAAGTGGAGAGGATCTCGTCCAGGTGTCTGTCCAATTGTACTACTGTTAATTTTTGGTTATGGTCATAATTCAAATTGTCTCCTTCCACCTCATTGCTCAAATCGAACAGATTGTAACTCTTACTGTACTGCTCGCTACCATAGGTAAACTGAAATGCCCTAAAACAGGGTTGGGGCTTCTTTCGAAGTTCAGGCTCACCTGTATAACTGGCACTTTTATAGTGTTTCACTTCTTCGCTCTTCAATGCACTTTTTCTGGAATCAAAAAGATCGTATAGCACCTCATTTACCAATTCCAGGCTATAAAATAAACCGCAATTGTCCATCTTCTTCAAACGGACTATTTCTTCTTCCTTCCAAACAACATATACTTCATAATAAGTTCCTCGCGACGTGCACAATTTCTTCTCTCTTCCTATCTGAAACATTTCAATTTTTCCGGAACAGTATCTCTTGGCCACAAAATATTGGTCTATGCCACGTTCGGTGAGCTTTTGGGTAAAATCGGAAGTAAGTTCATCTACATAGGCCTCATCGTTCTGAGCACCTGCCATGATGACAACACTTAAGGCTACTAAGGTTAGAAATCTTTTCATTGGGTGTGCGGTTAATTACTAGACATTACTCATTCCGAAAAACAGGACAATCATAACTTCCAATCGGACTTCCATCAGGAATCTTCGGAACGCTCATCACTTTGAATTTTTCCGGAAACTTTTCAAAGGTATCTATTTCCTTTAACAGAAACACTTCAAAGTGGGTACTTCCTCCGGATACCTTCGTTCGTATATCTTTCAGTTTCTTTCCCGCAATGGCCTTCACCTGCGGAATGGTCTGCTTACTGGCTACAAGATTCATCATATGTTGTACCATTCTAAATTGAACGGTCTTTCCTATCTCCTTTTCATAATCCGACCCCTTGAGTTTCGCAAAACCCTGATCAACCAAAGCACCTAGGACCTCTTCCAACCCCAAATTAGTCGGATTCATTGCCTTTTGCTGTACCAACCTATTGACTCGCTGGGGATGCAACAGTAATCTCAGGCTCATATCACTGGCAGTCTCTGCGGCTGCCAGAGCGTCGAAAGCTACCCCCATATTACTTTGGAACGATTCACGAGACCGTCCATAGCCATAAGCCCTGGGTGGGAATAAGGATAACTGGGCTTCCGGAATGGCCAGATGCTCTGTTCGCAAGGTCGACAATACAGCATTCAGAGCGTCTTGTTGATTTTTCTTCGGAAGGACCTCGTAGATGGCTCCTTCATCTCGTTTGCCGGCATAACTGTAATTCATTCCTCCGATCATTTTGACGGCAGCTTCTATCTGATATCGGTGATAAAAATAAAGAGGGACAAAGACATCCTCCAGCACGGAGTAAGGCTCATTGGCCCTAATATTATCTTTGGAGAAATTGGAGATCGCCACTTTGCGAAGTTGAAGCAGTCGTATGAGTTCTTCGGAAGCATCGGTTCCGTTATCCCAAAGGTGAGCCGTACCATGTGCTCCTCCAGTAGCTCTGGCGTCACTGTCTGATATAAACTGAAGTCCCTTACCCATGGCCTCCTTGAGGAGCAATTCCAAATACAATTCTTCCGAAATGTCTTGTTGGTTATCACTATAACTATAAGCCACAGCCACCTTATCCCACGCTCCAATACCCGTAGCATAGGCATTGCTAAAATCTACCTTCCCATTCTTCAAAGTAAGCGTAGGATGCGGATAATCCATAACACTGGCCCGACCATTGGCACTGGCGGCAAAATTGTGAGCAAAACCCAGGGTATGCCCTACTTCATGTGCCGATAGCTGGCGAATACGGGCCAACGCCATTTCTAACATCTGTTGATGATTTGTATCGCTATTGGTGAACGGCCGATCCATTAGGGCCTGAGCGATCATAAAATCCTGCCGAATCCGGAGACTCCCCAAACTCACATGCCCTTTAATGATCTCTCCGGTACGGGGGTCTATGACGCTTCCACCATAGCTCCAACCGCGAGTAGATCTGTGTACCCATTGGATAACATTGTAACGGACATCCATGGGATCGGCATCGGCCGGAAGCATCTTTACCTGAAAGGCATCTTTGTAACCAATGGCTTCATAGGCCTGGTTCCACCAACGCGCTCCATCCAGTAAGGCAGAGCGTACCGGTTCCGGGGTTCCGGGATCCAGATAGTAGACAATGGGTTCTTTGGCTTCGCTTATTGCCGCAAACGGGTCTTTCTTTTCCAGTCGATGACGAGTAATAAAACGTTTTTTGATGGGCTCCCAAATCGGGGTGCTATAATCCAAATAACCAATGGAAAAAGAGCCACTGTTAGGCATAAAGATTCGGGGGCTATATTGGGCATCCGGCAACTCCACAAAACTGTGGTGCTGTATCACGGAAATGGCGTTGGCATTGGGTGCTACCGAACGAAGGTTACGCCCGGTAGGCTGCCCCGTATAGGTTAAGAGTGCCTCAAATTCAACATTTTTTGGAAACGCTTTGGTACGTTCCATCCAAAGGGTATTTCGGGTTTTATCCAGCTTGTAGGTGCCTTCCTTATTCGACTTTAAACGCTGCACCACCTGATGGGTATCCTGCATTAAAAAAGGCGTTAGGTCTATAATGTAGTTGCCGTCTTGGGTCTCCTTGATATCGAATCCGAACAATACAGATCTGGCAAAGGCTTCGTCAACAGACCTTCGTTCCAATGCGTTCTCGGTCATAGCACGATATTCCAGATTAGGCTGAAGTAGCAATAGTTTGTTTCCACTTTTAATGAATTTTACTACGGCCTGATCACCTAGCTGTCCGCGATCCAATCCAATATCATTCGATCCTAAGCCTGTTCGCAAGGAATGAACATATAAAAATTCCTGGTCTATTTTTGTGGTGGGTACTTCTAGATAGATATTCCCTTCGGTTGCCGAATAATGAAAGTTGAAAAAACCATTAAAGCCCTGAAGGTCGTTTTTTCCGCTGAGGAATTGTCCGTTGACGTTTGCCATTCCGAAGAGAAAAACAAACAAAACTATTTTTTTCATAAAGGTCTACGTAAGCATAACAACTAATCTACTAAAATATCTCCGAAATAATTTCTGCTTGATAAGATTAATTCTAATTTTACGCCAGAAAACAAGTCTAACCTAAATATTCCCACCCTTGTGGGTCACGACTATGATAACAACCGATCACTTAAAAGATCTTAGAAATCGCCTGGATGCGTTAAGGAGGTATCTTTGACGTTGAAGGTAAACGTATAGAAATCTCCAACGACGAGGAAAAGACCTTCGATCCCAATTTCTGGAACAATCCCCAGGAAGCCGAAGTCTTTATGAAGCAACTTAGGAATAAGAAGAAATGGGTGGAGGATTACGAAAAGGGTATTACCCTTACCGAGGATGCCGAAATCATTTACGAATTCTTCAAAGAAGGTGAAGGCAAGGCAGAAAATGTAGAAACGCGCTACCAACAAGCACTCGAAGCGATAGAAGCTTTGGAATTCAGAAATATGCTGAGCGATGAAGGGGATGACCTGAGCGCCGTGCTTCAAATTACCGCGGGCGCTGGGGGTACCGAAAGTTGCGACTGGGCCAATATGCTCATGCGTATGTATCTCATGTGGGCCGAAAAGAACGGATTCAAAGTAAAGGAGCTCAATTTCCAGCCCGGCGATGTGGCAGGAATTAAAACCGTAACCCTGGAGCTGGAGGGCGAATATGCCTTTGGATGGTTAAAGGGTGAAAACGGGGTACATCGACTGGTACGCATCTCCCCTTTCGACAGTAACGCAAAGCGGCATACCAGCTTTGCCAGTGTGTATGTGTATCCGTTGGCAGACGACAGCATAGAGATCGATATTAATCCCGCGGACATTTCCTGGGACTTCGCCCGAAGTAGTGGTGCCGGGGGACAAAATGTAAACAAGGTAGAAACCAAGGCCATTTTAACCCACCATCCCAGTGGCATTGTGATCCACAATAGCGAAACCCGTTCGCAATTGGAAAATCGGGAAAAGGCAATGCAGATGCTGAAGTCTCAGTTGTATGAGATCGAGCTGAGAAAACAACAGGAAAAACGCGCGGAAATTGAAGGAAATAAGATGGCCATCGAATGGGGATCTCAGATCCGGAACTATGTCCTACATCCCTACAAATTGGTAAAGGACGTTCGAACGGCACATGAAACCGGAAATACGGATGCCGTTTTGGATGGCGATATCAACGAATTTCTCAAATCCTATTTGATGATGATGGGCCAGGGAGAAGAAAGCAATGAACTTTAGCCGTTCAGCAGTTGAAATAGATATCGTAAGCAGCTAAATATCAATCAACTAGGTTGGCGTTCTTAGTTAAAATCACTATCTTTTCTTCAGAAAATGTAACATCTGCTAAATGCAGAAACACAAAGGCATGAATCTAACCACTAATTAAAATCCGGGAACATTATGTTTACACTCAGGAAAACACGCTTCGTCGTTATACTTGTAACCGCCCTCGTTTTGCTCATACCTTTAATAGCGATGCAGTTCACTAATGAAGTAAATTGGACCCTGTCCGATTTCATGATGGGCGGAGCACTTCTACTGGGAACAGGATTCACTTTAGACTTTTTGATTCGAAAAATAAAGAACCGTAAACATCTTGTGATGGCTTCCCTCTTTCTAATCCTAATCTTGCTGCTTGTTTGGGCAGAATTAGCCGTGGGCATCTTCGGAACACCACTGGCGGGAAGTTAAGTATGTCCTTGCTTATTGTGTTTTCTAAGAGACGTCCCTAGTACAAAGCCATCTCATAACAAAACTGGGGTCCATTTCACCCTGTTAAACCCTTGCTAAAAACTTTTGGACTCGCTATCTGATTTCTATTTTTAGATTTCTGAAAATTTCTGACCATGAAATACATCTTTCTGGCTTTGTTGGTCCTTTTTCTTGTACCACGGATAACAGCCCAAGACCTCACATTTGAAGAATACAATCCAAAGTCTACCTTAGTGGTTTCCGGAGCGCCTATCCTTAAAGCGAAATATCCCTTTATCGACATACACGGGCATCAGTACCGAATGGCGGAACAGGACCTTTCTCCGGTAATAGCTGCTATGGATACGTTGAACATGAGTATCATGGTAAACTTAAGCGGGCGTTCGGGAGAGAACCTGATACGGTCCGTTAAGAATATAAAAGACAACTACCCCAACCGATTTGTCGTCTTTGCCAATATCGATTTCGACGGTGTCGGGAAATCGGGTTGGATCACTAAAACGGTTACCCAGCTGGAGGAAGACGTTAAGAATGGAGCTAGAGGATTGAAAATTTACAAGAACCTGGGGTTGCGATATGAAGATGTAGACGGGAAGCGAGTGGCTGTAGATGACCCTCGCCTCGACCCCATTTGGGCCAAGTGCGGAGAGTTGGGCATTCCCGTACTTATTCATACTGCAGATCCCAAACCCTTTTGGGATGAATTCGATGGAAATAATGAACGTTGGCTGGAGCTAAAATTGCGCCCCAGGAGAAAACGAAGTGCCACTAATCCGGCTCCCTGGGAGCAACTCATTGCCGAACAACACCATATGTTTAAAAAACATCCCAATACTACTTTCATCAATGCCCATATGGGATGGTTTGCTAATGATTTGGGGACCCTTGGGAAGCTCATGGATGAAATCCCTAATATGAATGTAGGCATCGGAGCCATTATTGCAGAATTGGGGAGACAACCTCGAGCGGCAAAGGCCTTCTTTATAAAGTATCAGGACAGGATCCTCTTTGGAAAGGACAGTTGGAAACCCGAAGAGTTTCCCACCTACTTCAGGGTTTTGGAAAGCGATGATGAGTACTTTCCTTATCACAAGAAATATCACGCATTTTGGGCGATGTATGGTCTGGATCTACCCGATGAAGTTTTGAAAAAAGTCTATTATAAGAATGCACTTCGGATTGTACCCGGATTAGATAAAAGTTTGTTTCCAAATGAGTAACTTCGGAATATGAATTCCATCCAACAGATCATAGAAACATTAGAGTTGCAACCACATCCCGAAGGTGGTTATTTTAGGGAATCGTATAGAAGCACTGGAGTAATCCCGAGGGAAAATTTAAGTGAGCAATATTCCGGAGATAGAAATTATGCCACCAGTATCTACTTCCTGCTGACTTCAGATTCCTTCTCGGCCTTTCACAAGATTCATCAGGACGAACAATGGCATTTTTATGATGGAACCCCTATCCATTTGCACATGATCTCACCGGAAGGAAACTATTCTGAAATAAGCATCGGTAGAAATTTAGGCTTGGGACAACTTCCGCAATTTACGGTACCCGGCGGGTATTGGTTCGCTTCCGAGGTGAAACACCCTAATAGCTATGCCCTTGCGGGTTGTACGGTATCTCCTGGCTTCGATTTTGCCGATTTCAATTTACCGGAACGAAGGGAACTGTTAGCATTGTTTCCGCAGCATTCGGAGATCATCCATCGTTTAACCAGATAATTTAGAAACTATAGCATAATGAATCAAAAAATAAATACCGTTATCTTCGACCTGGGAGGTGTGCTCATCGACTGGAATCCTGAATATGTTTATTTGAAAGAGTTTAGAGGCAACCGGACCAAAATGGATTGGTTCCTCAACGAGATATGTGCCTGGGACTGGAACGTAAATCAGGATGCCGGCTATCCCTTGGCTCAGGCCACTGAGGATAGAGTGCAAATGTTCCCGGAATATGAAGATCTCATTCGAATGTACTACGGGCGTTGGGAAGAAATGTTGGGGTTTGCTCATGAAGACACTTTGCAAATACTAAAAAGCCTGGTAGAGAATCCGGCATATCGAGTCTATGCCTTGACCAATTGGAGCGGAGAAACCTGGCCGAAAGCTATTCAAAAATTCCCATGGCTGCAATGGTTTGAAGGAATTCTGGTAAGTGGAAACGAAGGGATGCGAAAGCCGTTCCCGGAGATTTATGAGTTAATTCTCTCCAGATATAATATCGATAGAGATCTAGCGGTATTCATTGATGATAGTAAAGCAAATGTGGAGGGTAGTGATGTTGTTGGGCTTAAGGGAATTCATTTTAATACCGCCGAAGCCCTGGCTGCAGAC
>JBCBDM010000097.1:0-13766 GCA_038529705.1 Bacteroidota bacterium | reverse complement strand
GAGGATTCCTCCAATAAGCAAAACCCCTATGATGGTATTGATATCTAGCTTTCTTTTTTCCATATGTATTGCCCGTAAATTCGGGAGGTTGTATTCCGAAATTCTTCGGATGTTTAGATTCTATTTGCCTGTGAGACGCCTGAACGAGCTCAACGTGACATTATTTTCAATTTAATTCAGACTTACAACAACCTGGCCCCATTTCAAAAATGCGCCAAATTGTCCTATTCCTTCAAAGAATACTACCTTTTTCCGGCATGCTCGTTGGCGGCCTTCACAAAACCAACAAACAATGGATGCGGATTTACAACGGTACTTTTGTATTCCGGATGATATTGTACCCCTACAAACCAGGGATGACCTGGTATCTCAACAATTTCCACCAAACCAGTATCAGGGTTGATTCCCGTTGCTCTCAATCCAGCAGCTTCCAGATCTTTTCTATACGCTTCATTATACTCGTATCTATGCCTATGTCTTTCCATAATGGAACTTGACCCGTAGATGCCGCTCACAATACTATCTTCAGCGATATCACATTTCCAGGCACCTAATCGCATGGTTCCACCCATATCTGTGATATGTTTTTGTTCCTCCATCAGGTTGATCACCGGATGCGGTGTACTGGGGTCCATTTCGGTACTGTTGGCACCTGAAAGCCCTAATAAGTTTCGCGAATATTCGATCACTGCCATCTGCATTCCGAGGCATATTCCCAGAAAAGGAAGTTGATTCTCACGGGCATAGCGTACAGCTTCTATCTTACCTTCCACACCTCTTTCACCAAATCCTGGAGCCACTAAAATTCCGTCCAGTCCTTTGAGTTCCTCAGCAATCGTGGCCGCATCAATATATTCGGAGTGAATAGACTTTACCTTTACTTTCACCTCATTCGCAGCACCCGCATGGATAAAAGCCTCTAAGATAGATTTATAACTATCTTGAAGCTCTACATATTTTCCAATAAGCCCTATATGAACTGTCGCTTTTGGATTTTTATGGCGTTGTAAAAACTGATTCCAAACTTCAAGATTTGGTTCGGCAGCACCTTCCAGCCCCAGTTTCTTCATGGCAACGGCATCGAGACCTTCATCCAACATCATATTGGGTACGTCGTATATGGTCGAGGCGTCGATAGATTGTATCACTGCATCTTTTGCTACATTACAGAACAGCGCTAATTTCTGCTTCAATTCTTCACTTAATTCATGTTCGGTTCTACATACCAGTATATCCGCCTGAATTCCACTCTCCATGAGTGTTTTAACCGAATGCTGTGTTGGCTTGGTCTTTAATTCGCCAGCCGCCGATAGGTATGGGATAAGGGTTAGATGGATCACCAGACTATTCTGTTCCCCCAGTTCCCATTTTAACTGGCGTACGGATTCGATGTATGGCAAGGACTCAATATCCCCTACCGTTCCACCTATTTCGGTAATTACAATATCGTAATCTCCGCTTTTTCCCAAAATCTGAATGCGTTCCTTAATCTCGTTCGTAATATGCGGTACTACCTGCACCGTCTTTCCTAAAAATTCTCCCCTGCGTTCTTTCTCGATCACACTTTGGTAGATCCTTCCTGTAGTCACATTATTGGCCTGAGAAGTAGGCACATTCAAAAAACGTTCATAGTGCCCAAGATCCAGGTCGGTTTCGGCTCCATCGTCTGTTACATAGCACTCTCCGTGTTCGTATGGATTTAGGGTACCCGGGTCTACGTTGATATAGGGATCTAATTTCTGGATAGTAACACGGTAACCACGTGCCTGCAATAATTTGGCTAGCGACGCTGCAATAATTCCTTTACCTAATGATGATGATACCCCGCCCGTAACGAAGATGTATTTTGTAGTGCTCATAAAATGGTGGCCATGTTAATACCTATACGGGATGCAAAGATAGGTTTTTATTGGTGAACTCATAGAAGAAATTCTAAAATTCAAGTGGCAAATTCACTCATGGGACTCGTTGTATCGAATTCCAACTTCCAGTCGTGTTGAACAATGTTTAGTTCGTCTTTCCATTACCGGATGAGGGGTCGCAATAGCTGTTCTAACCCATTGATCTTTATCTCATGCATTTCTTGCATGAACCTACCCAGTTTTCCCTGCGGGAATCCCTTCTGACGAAACCAGTTGTAGTAGTATTCCGGAATATTGACAAGAAGCTCATCTTTATATTTCCCAAAGGGCATTTCGTAGTTAGCCAATTCGATGAGGTGTTCTTTTTGAAGTTTATTTCCAACGCTCATAGACCTTTAACTCTTTGGCTACATAGGCTCTCCATTTAAACTCCTCATCCCTGTTGTTGGAATGATCGCTGTCCAGGTCGTATTGTTTTTGCATGGTTCGCCGGTCTTCTTCGGCCTGATTATATAGGGTCTCGGAATTCCCTTTAAAGTCCCGATTATGTGGAATATCCTCCATAGCCTTACGCAATTTACGGGCGTGTAATTCAGAAATATCGAAATGCATTTGCTCATGAGCCAGAATGTAGTCTGTAACCTTAGACGGGCGATACCATGAAAGCTGTGGGTAGAAATTACTTAATACACTATATTCTACTTTACCCACTCCATTGGTTTCTCTGTAAGAATAGGAAAATGATACTCCCGAATTCGTACTGGCAACAAAGTCTTCCGGGCCATTAGGTGTTCCTTTAAAATCGGCCCAGGTAAGTTTTCTATCGGCTCTCCAGGGAATCTTTTCCTCTTCAAACTCCAATGCATCCTGGGGTTCCCAATGAAGGGTTTGCGGAGACAGAAACAAAACCAGTAAAGCTGCGGTGAGTAGTTTCATAACATGAATAACGATGGAATATTATTTTTATTGAGCATTTCCATTTCCCTATTTGGACAAGCACAGTGCGAGTCTCATGGCAGGAGCCCATTGAGTTACCCCCAACGATACTCAATCACCTTTTCAATATCCGGGTGCAGGCTATAGTGCACCGGGCAGGTATTTCCTGTGTTCTCAAGAATCTTTTGATGCTTATCACTTATACCGGCCGGAAATTGAAACCGAACTTCAATTTTGGCAATTCTTCTGGGATTACTGGCCATGGTCTTGGTTACCAAAGCGATACTTCCATCCAAAGCTATCTCGAGGGTACGCGCTTTAATCCCCATGACCGTAAGCATGCAATTTGCCAGCCCTGTGGCTACAGTATCGGTTGGAGAAAAGGCTTCGCCCTTACCGTTATTATCGGTTGGAGCATCTGTGATAAACGTGTTTCCCGATTTGAGATGTTCGCATTCGGTGCGAAGATTGCCCAGGTAGGTTACTTTGGAAGTATTCATTACTCAACTACTTCGAAACGAAGTTCTTTGTTATACCTTAGAATATATAATGCATTGTTCTTGTAACCTGAGAACATCTTTTTCTGATAACGAAACTTATTCTCTATGTATTCGGTTTCAAAGTCTTCATTACTCGCATCGTATACATTCCCTTCGGAAGCCAAACGAAGTAACACATCGTATGTCACATCGAACCCTCTAGCTGCAAAACGGTTAGGGAGTACCCCATACTTATTCTTATAGCTTACCACGAAGGCATTTTTATCATTGTGATCGTAACTCTTGCTCACCGAAGGATAGGTGAAGTTGAGATTGGCGAGATGCATATTGGAAATATCGTCATAATCGTAACTGTCATTCTTATCCGTTGTAAATAGGCGTATCTTATGTTCTTGTGGCATCCCGTTTAAAAGACCTACCACGTTACTGATGATTACAGGATCTGTAGTTTCCAGGATCACCCAGTTCTCACGGGTTTTGTCGATCTTCTTCTCTATGTCTACCACATACAAAAAGCCTTTCTCTCTAGGTGCCAAAGTAGTAATACCAGGAAGGGCATTTAAAATAGCCTGTTTTTCCTTACTCTTTGTATTATCACTAATGAGCAGCACATTTCGCTCTCCCCTATTTTCTTTAAGGTAATCTATCATTCTGCGTTGCAGCATATCATTCCCGGGAAGGGTTTGAAACAAATTGGAGGTAAGTTTAATATCCCTATTACTCAATGGCGAAAAGACGGGAACGTTATCACTCTTTAAAAGGGAGGCAGCTCTTTCTACATTTTTGCTCAACAACGGTCCAATGACCGCATCCATACTCGCAAAGTCGGCATCCGCAATAATACGATTCGTCTTATTCACATTACCTTCGGTATCAAATACATCCAACTGAACGGAAATCCCTTTCTCTTTGGCAAATTCGGCCGCCATAAGCGCCCCACTGTAAAAATCCAATGC
Source organism: Bacteroidota bacterium (assembly GCA_038529705.1). GTDB lineage: Bacteria > Bacteroidota > Bacteroidia > Flavobacteriales > Flavobacteriaceae > Aureisphaera. Next base: position 9,512 of record JBCBDM010000097.1, on the reverse strand, counting down.
AATTCGAACTGCGCGATTTCCCTTGATCAGGTCTTCGTTCGAACCAGCAGAATCCGATTTCATCCGCTTCAGCTGAAACGGGAGCAAAATAGCCACTTTTTTCATCTCCAGGTCTCGAATCCGGCTTTCCAAATTTACTTTATCTACATTCTCAGAAACTTCGCCCACTAACTCTTTCGGAACTTTTAGAATCATCCCTTCTTTGAGCCCGTCTTTTGCATAGGGGTTTAAGGATACGATCTCTTCCTCGGTAAGCCCAAGTTTTACTTTTAAACGATAGAACCCTTCCTTTGGGAGTACCTCGTAAAATCCGAACGTTTCATCTTCAATGGTTGCACTTTCCATGACCGAAGTATTGGGTACTGTTAGCTCTGTCCCAATGGGAAAATTAGAAGGGACGTCCGGGTTGAATGTTTCAAGTTCGGCTATACTGATCCCATATTTTCGGGCAATTCCAAATTTGGTTTCCTTTGGCTGTACAATGTGTTTCTGAACATCTGTACTGCTTTCATTTGAACTATTGCTGTTACCATTATTCGCAATCGTAGTCGTTACTTCTTTCGGGAAGATGGGAATTTGAAGTTTTTCCCCTTTTTTCAATCCTTTAGAGTACAGGTGTTTGTTATATTTCTTTATGTCGTCCACGCTTATTCCATATTTTTGAGAAATACTGAACAAGGTTTCCTTTCTCTTTACCCGGTGCTTTTTAAACTCCATTTGAGCTGAACCTGCACTAATGATATCGCCGGAAGGTATGATCAAAATACTATTAGAACCTATTCCATTCTGCGCGTCCGGATTCAATTTGTAGATAGCCGCTTCCGAAATACCGTATTTTTTTGAAATACTATATACAGTCTCTCCTTGCTGTACCCTATGACTTCTGTACTTCTCCTGCAAAGGACCTTCAGCATAGCTGAAGCCAAAGAACAAGAGAAAAGCTGTAAAAATTAAAAACTTCATTTAGGTTTGTTTTCAAATACTAAATTGCAAAATACAAATTCCAAAAATATACTTTTGGTTTTTGAACTTCTGAATTTCAATTTATTCCCACTCTATGGTCGCCGGTGGTTTTGAGCTAATATCATACACCACTCTATTAACGCCTTTTACGCGGTTTATTATATAATTTGAGGTTTCTTGTAAGAACTCATAAGGCAAGTTCACCCAATCTGCGGTCATTCCATCGGTAGATTCCACAGCTCTCAATGCAACCACCTTTTCATAGGTTCTTTCATCCCCCATCACTCCTACACTTTGCACTGGTAATAGGATAGCACCCGCTTGCCATACTTTATCATAAAGGTCCCATTTCTTTAATCCATCAATAAAGACCGCATCGACCTCCTGTAAGATACGAACTTTCTCCTCGGTAATATCTCCAAGAATTCGTATAGCAAGTCCCGGACCGGGAAAAGGATGTCTTCCCAATAATTCGGGATCTATCCCTAATTGTGCCCCCACTCTTCGCACTTCATCTTTAAATAGCATACGCAGTGGCTCTACGATCTTCAACTTCATGAAGTCCGGCAATCCGCCCACATTGTGATGCGACTTAATGGTAACCGAAGGACCATTAACCGAGACACTTTCAATGACGTCCGGGTAGATCGTCCCTTGTGCCAACCAGTCTACATCCTCCACCAAATGAGCCTCATCGTCAAAAACCTCAATGAACGCATTCCCTATAGCCTTACGCTTGGCCTCGGGATCACTTACTCCAGCCAAAGCTTTCAAGAAGCGTGCCGAAGCGTCTACTCCTTTTACATTTAGGCCCATGCCTTTATATTGATCGAGCACATTATGGAACTCATTTTTACGCAATAATCCGTTATTCACGAAGATACAATACAGATTATCACCTATGGCTTTGTTCAACAAGACGGCCGCTACGGTGGAGTCCACACCGCCACTTAATCCAAGCACCACTTTTCCATCTCCCACTTTATCCTTTAATTCCTGCACCGTAGAATCCACAAAAGCCGCAGGGGTCCAGGTGGCACTGATCCCAGCCATATGAATAAGGAAATTCTCCAGTAATAACTTCCCATGAGTCGTGTGGTATACTTCCGGGTGAAACTGAATGGCATAGGTTTCCTCTCCTTCGATCCTATAGGCGGCATTTGCTACATCGTTGGTGCTGGCCAGGCGTACCCCATTCTCGGGAAGTTCGGCGATAGAATCACTATGACTCATCCACACCTGGGTGTCTTCCGGAATGCCTGCAAAAAGTCCGTTGTGATCATGGATAGTCGTTAAGTTGGCTCTTCCATATTCACGGAGATTGGACGGAGCCACATTCCCACCATTAAAATGTGCAAGGTACTGAGCGCCGTAACAAACCCCTAAAAGTGGTTTGTGACCTTTTATCCTTGAAAGGTCGGGATGCGGAGCATCCTCGGCGCGGACCGAAAACGGACTACCCGATAAAATGACGGCCTTAAAAGGGTTTAGATCTTCTGGAACTCTGTGATATGGATGGATCTCACAATAGATGTTTAATTCTCTAACACGCCTTGCAATAAGCTGGGTGTACTGGGATCCAAAATCAAGGATGAGGACATTGTTGTTTTGCATGCGCAAAAATACTTTAAAAAAACAATCTGAGAATGAATATGTAGAAAAATATTGCTGTTTGAAATGTTACTCTAAGGGCTTAAAATTTGCGATACATTGCATGGAATTCCGGGATTGCGTTATCCGAATAATCCTGTCAAATCAACGGTGTACCCCCTTTGTCCTACCTCAATTTCTTGGAGTTCCACATTTTGGAGTATCTTTAAATATTAATCATTTTTAGCAATGAAATCATTTATATTCAGTGTCTTAGTCAGCATATTGACTGTTTTGCCACTTCAGGCGCAAAATGAAAAATTGGACAGTCTTTTAAGGCAATACACAAGGCAGCCGGATGACACTTTGAAGGTACAGACCCTCAGCTCGATATACAATATCTATTTGTATAGTGAACCGGAAAAAGCAAAGGAATATGCTCTCAAAGAAATTGACCTTTCTAAAAAATTAGACTTCCAACTTGGAGTCGCACAGGGAAACTATCACATGGGAGTCTACTACAATAATCGAGACCATGTGGATTCTGCCCGATTTTACTATAATAAATCATTGGAACTCTATGAGAAAATGAACCATGTGGGAAGGGCCATTTCGGTGAATCACGGACTCGCAATTCTCGACCTCGATCAAGGAAACTACGAAAGGGCCATTTCGAGAATTGACAACAACTTAGAGATACTTCAGACCAGCCACACCGACTCCTCAATCCTGGCTACTTCCTTCAACTTGAAAAGTTACGTACTTACGACGCAGGGAAAATATAAATTATCACTTGAAAACGCTCTCAAAGCGGTAGAAATTCACGATCAAATGGGTAACGATATTCGTAAAGCCGATGCATTGGGAGCACTTGCCTATGTTGAGTTCGTTTCAGAGAACTATCAAAAATCAAATGATTACAACAAGGAGGCTTATGATATTTACAAGGCAAACAATGATAAAGTCTATCAAGCTCAGGCAGCAAACGATATAGGCAATGCATATATTTATCTTGAGAATTATTCCGAGGCGTCCAAGTATCTCACGGAAAGTATTGCCTTGGCAAAAGAAACAAACTTCTCGGATATACACGGTACTTCTCTAACCAATTTGGGAAAAGTACGGAAAGAACAGAAGCTATACGACGAAGCTATTTCGTTGATAAATAAAGCGCTTAAGATACATAGAGAAACTGGAAGTCAAGACAAATGCGCAGAGGCACTTATTGAACTGGGTAAAACCTATGCGGCTTTCGAACAGCCAAATAAGGCCATTCGCTATCTGTCCGAGGCCATTAGCATAAGTAGTGAAATTGAAGCTAACAAGACTTTGGCTAATGCCTATAAAAATAGATCGAAATCCTTTGAGGCCATCGGAAATTTCAAAATCGCACTTAATGATTTTAAAGAATTCAGCAGATTAAACGATTCCATATACAATATCCGAAAGTCTCAACAAATGGAGGAGCTTAGAACGATCTATGATATAGAGCGCAAAGAGAAAGAGATCGAACTTCAGAAAAGCGATATTCAATTATTACAAGAAAAAGACCGGGCCAATACACTTCGAAATACACTTCTTATTTCGGGGCTAATAGGTATGGTTCTATTATTTTCTTTGGTATACTACGGTGTTCGTCAAAAAATAAAACGCACCCAATTGGAAAAAGAGAAATTGGATCAAGACTTACAATTTAAAAGTAAGGAACTTACTACGCACGCACTCCATTTGGCCCAGAAAAATGAAGTCCTGGAAAACCTCAAAACCAAAGCCAAACAATTAAAAGATGGCAAACAAGATAAGAACGGATATCAATTGCTCATACAAACCATCAATTTCGATCAGCAGCACGATAAAGGTTGGGATAACTTCATTCGATATTTCGAAAATGTGCACGCCGATTTTAATAAAAAAGCCCAATCCGCTTATCCTAATATCACCGCAGGGGATCTTCGACTAATGGCTCTGCTAAAAATGAATCTATCTTCAAAGGAAATTGCCAATATCCTGAGTATTTCTCCGGATGGGATTAAAAAAGCCAGACAACGATTGCGCAAAAAGTTAGGACTCACCCCTGAGGATTCCTTGGAAGTTACCGTAATGAGTATCTAAGCCTATCACATACATAAATAACTCATTACAAAGGACTTGTACCCCCTTTGTACCCCGGAAGTATTTCAATTTTCGCACTCGCTCTTCTATTTTTGAGGTAACAAATACGAGGCATCACACGTATTTCTTTGACCGCAGATTGCGGAACACAACTCACTTCAAAGCACAGTTCTAATTTTAAAAACAGAGTCATGAAAAAAGTTCTACTCCTTTGTCTTTTTCTTCCAATCATAGCTATTTCACAGGTTGGAATTGGAACTACCAAACCACAGGCAACCTTGGACGTTAGAGATCCAAATCCCGCTGCTCCTACAGCTGCCTCGGGTATTTCCATCCCTCAGGTGGATGTCCTACCGACCAACGGAAACCGGGGCGGACAAATACTCTATCTCAACAGCAACAACACCTATTACTTCTTCGACTCCAACTCCTGGAACCCATTAACGGTCCAGGATACCAGGACCTATGGCGATGTTAAACAGGGAATACAATCCATAGACCACGATGGTTGGGTTCTTCTGGACGGAAGGTCCCTGACCTCGCTGACAGCGTCTCAACAAGTGCAGGCGGCTGCTTTGGGCATTACCTCTAACATTCCCGATGGGTCGGGCAGAGTATTACGTATGCAAGGAACGCTGCTTAGTGCAGGAGGGGCAAGTACGACGAGCTTAATACAAGCCAACTTACCTAACATAAACTTTACAGGTGCTACCAATACCATTGGAAATCATGTTCACACGTATGCGGATCGCTATCGCAACACCCGAAGTGTGAACCAAGGAATCGGATCCAGTGCCGGAGTAGCGAGTAGTTCTTTGGCAACCACGGGTAGAACTTCTAACCCTGCAGGTGCTCATTCGCATTCGGTTACGGTAAGTAGTGGCGGGAGTAACCAACCTATTTCGATTGAAGACCCTTACCTCTCGGTAAATCACTTTATCTATTTAGGACTTTAAAGTAAGTATAGTGAATTCGTGAGCCAGGGGATCCAGGTTTTCTTTTAGTTCCGAAAGTAACCGATCGCCAAATTCCATATAGAACTCAGAAAAGTTGACGGTACGTTCTTGTAAGCCTTTATGGGGGTAAAGCGCATCCTGAATGGCCGTCAATCTTTCTATTTGATCCGCTAATCTGCGCTTCTGAGCCTTTAACAACCGTTTTTCCAAATGGTCGAGTCCATTGAGTTGTTTCTTTTCTTGGGCGCCCACCGCCCCTTGAAACGAACCGTCGGTTTGTCTTGCTATTTCGTACAAATCCCTGAACTGCTTCTGAAGATGCTCCCGCTGCTGGGAAAAATCGATCTTTATATCCGAAAGTTGATGGGTAAACTGAGTTTTTAGTATTTCCTGCTTTTGAAACAGCTGTTCGATACCTACATTCAGTTTTTTTAGTTTTTCTGAATACCGGGATGGAACCAGCAAAGCCGAATTTCGGAGTAACAGTATGGGAAAGGGAATCTTAACACTTTCAAAATAGTGCTTTAACTGAAACCAATACGCCAACTCTCCTCCTCCTCCAGCGTAACAAAGATTAGGAAGAATCGCTTCCTGATACAGCGGACGTAACAACGCATTGGGAGAAAACTTTTCCGGGCGGTTCCTAACTTCTGCTAGTATTTCCTCCTTTGAGAAAGACAAGTCCGTATTGTTGATGAAAAAGGTCCCTTCTTGTTCAATAATTCTTTCACGCAGCCCCTTGTCCAGATAGAATAAGTTGATCTCTCTGGGATGCACTTGTTCGCCATATCCTACCTCAATCAATTTTGACGTAGTGTGGATCACTTTATGAAAGGAAAGATTTTCTGTGAGCTCTTTTTCGGCATAAGGGATAAAAGCCTTTTTTAATTCGGTATCATTTCCATCCACAATAACTAGCCCATAGTCTTTAAAAAGTGCATTCCCTAAATATCGTGTGGCATCTGCAAGGCTTTTGTGATGGAGATACGCTTCAGAGAAAAGAAGTGCGAGTTGCTTCGCATTCCTACTTTCTCCCAATTCCTTTTCAAACACCTTTAAAACCTCCTCCAGACCTTCCATAGATAATTCACCTACGGCTCCTGAACTGGTTTTATCCCAGACCACTTTTTTGTTGAAGGCATTGAAGTAATTGATCTCTTGAAAATCATGATCTTCTGTGGCCATCCAATACACAGGCACAAAATGATACTCGGGGTTATTTGCTTTGAGTTGTTCTGCGAGGTTGATTACTGAAAATATCTTGTATAAAAAATAAAGGGGGCCCGTGAACAAATTCAGCTGGTGACCTGTAGTTACCGTAAAAGTTTGGGGACTTGACAGTGACGTTATATTCTCTTTGGTTGCTTCTGAAATGGAATAGTTCTCATATTGCTTTTCCAACTGCCGCACCAACGTAGATCGTAATGACTCTGGAAAGGATTCTTGCTTTTCCTTCAATTGCAATTTAAATTCAGAAAGTTTGGGAAATCGGTGGTAGAAAGGTTTCGTAGCTTCCACATGATCCAGATAATCACACATTAGCTTTGAAAAGTAACCGGTTTCTCGGTACGGAAAGTGTTGTATTGGCATGGTTGCTTCGTCGGAAATTGACTCAAAAATAACGTATAATTCAGAATTGCAAATTCAAAGTTTTGATTTTAGCATAATTTTAGTGGTTCCTATGACCATGACTTTCGTATTATTTGGTAAGACTTTAACACTGTCGATTGCGCCTTTTTCCTTAGTTTTATCCTCCAATTAACCAAAATCTCATAATGACGCGTATACTTAGCCTCCTGTTCGTACTTTCATCCTTTAGTGTAATTGCTCAACTTCAATCCCCCTCCGAATTTCTCGGCTATGAAATAGGTACCGAATTTTCCCGCCATGCCGATGTGGTGGGCTATTTTGAACATGTGGCCGCAAACAGTGAGATGGTCACCTATCAGAGTTATGGTAAAACCAATGAACGTAGACCGCTCACCTATGCCGTGGTCTCTTCTCCAGCCAATATGGCAAATCTCGATAAGATAAGAAAAGACAATCTCCGAAATGCAGGAATTGAATCGGGAAGCGCCAGTCCGAACATAGCTATTGTTTGGTTGAGTTATAACGTTCATGGAAACGAAGCTTCCAGCACCGAGGCTTCCATGACAACCCTCTATGAACTCATTACCAAAAAGAAAGCCTGGCTTGAAAATACCGTGGTGATCATCGACCCTTGTGTAAATCCGGATGGCCGAGATCGATATGCCAACTGGTATAACCAGGTTAAGGCTACTCCTTACAACACTGCACAAATAGCAACAGAACATAACGAACCCTGGCCAGGAGGACGCCCTAATCATTATTTATTCGACCTCAACAGGGATTGGGCCTGGGCGACGCAAGTGGAAAGTGCGCAACGTTTAAAAGTATACAACCAATGGATGCCGCATGTACATGTCGATTTTCATGAACAGGGAATCAATGAACCCTATTACTTTGCTCCGGCTGCAGAACCCTTTCATGAGATCATTACTCCATGGCAACGAGATTTTCAAACGCAAATAGGTAAAAATCACGCTCGATACTTCGATCAGGAAGGGTGGTTATTCTTTACAAGGGAGCGTTTTGACTTGTTATACCCCAGCTATGGTGACACTTATCCAACCTTTATGGGATCCATAGGTATGACCTACGAGCAGGCAGGACATGGTCGTGCCGGATTAGGAATTATGAATGACGAAGGATATGAGCTTACATTGATAGACAGAGTAGCGCATCATACCACCACGGGATTGTCTACCGTGGAAATATCTTCTCAAAACGCGGTTCAGCTAAATGAAGAGTTTAAGAAGTTCTTTCAAAATGGGAACCTGAAATACAAGAGCTATGTACTTAAAGGGCATCCGGACAAGATCAAGTCCCTGACCACTCTCTTGGACAAACATGAAATTACTTACGGTTTTTCGAATGGAGGCACGGTGAAAGGATTGAACTATCTAACCAATGCGGAAGGTAGCATAAATGCCAACGGGGCACTTGTTGTAAGCACAGACCAGCCCAAAGGGAAAATGGTCAAGGTGTTGTTCGAACCGGACGCAAAATTGTCGGATCCCCTTACCTACGATATCACGGCTTGGAGTGTACCCTACGCGTATGGCCTGGACTGTATCGCTAGTAAGTCCCTGATTCCGGCCAATGGGAATAATCCTGCCTTCAAAGAGGTAAATCAGGTAAATGCCAACGCCGCGGGATATATTGTATCCTGGAATAGTCTATACGATGCCGCTTTTCTTTCAGAGTTACTCCAAAAGGATATAAGAGTTCGTTTTTCCGAAAAGGACCTTAGTTTTAACGGGAAAAAATTCGACAAGGGCAGTCTGTTAATTACGAAAAGCGACAATAAAAACAATCCAGAATTTGCAGGAGAACTTACCAAGATAGCTAACAAACATGGAAGAAGCCTCTATGCTTCCATGACGAGTTTTAGTGATAACCGCACCGACTTTGGTTCTCCGGATATTAAGATGGTGCCAAAGAACCGTATTGCGGTTTTAAAAGGAAGTGGTGTCTCTTCGTTGAATTATGGTGCCATTTGGCACTTTTTTGAAACCCAATTGCACTACCCCGTTACGTCCATTGATACCGACGATTTCAGCCCTCGCGCCCTTAAAAACTTTGACGTACTCATTTTACCCAACGGCTGGTATCGAAGCCTTTCAGGAGAAAACGCCATGAACAATCTCAAGGACTGGATTCGTTCCGGAGGTAAGGTCATTGCCATGGGAAGAGCCATGAATACCTTTAGCGGGAAAGACGGATTTGGACTGGAAAGCAATCAAGATGACGATGAAGACTCGGAAGAAGAAAGTGACGAGGAGAAACTTATTCCCTACGACCAACGGG
>JBCBDM010000096.1:0-13776 GCA_038529705.1 Bacteroidota bacterium | reverse complement strand
ATTACAAGAGAATGTATTTTATTAATGAGTTAATGTTCCCTGGAAGAAGTGATGTTGTCGGACGTTTCCAGATTGCTCCGGACTTCAACAATGATGTAGGAGCCATTGACATCGTAACTCCTGTGGATGGAACTCTTACGAATGCTGAAACGGTTGAAGTGACGCTATTTAACTTTGGTTTAGACCCTCAATCTAATTTCGATGTGATCCTAAGCCTTGATGGTACTACCATCGCTACCGAAACTTTCACCGGTACGCTAGCACCTACGGCTTCAGCATCATTTACTTTTGCCGCTACCTTAGACCTGTCCACTGAAGGACAAACATACGAGATCTGTGTGGCCACAGACCTTGCGGGAGACGAGGATGTAAATAATGACTCTACTTGTAAGAACGTACTTCATCAATTTGCAAACGACTTGGGTGTAACAGCTCTTATAGCACCAACAAGTGGTGCGGGACTATCCAACGAAGATGTAACGGTAACGATCGAGAATTTCGGAGCCGCTCCACAAATGGACTTTGATGTTACGTATCAGGTAAACGGTGGTACCCTGGTAACAGAAACTGTTGCAGGTCCTATTGGCCCTGGCGCAACTTTGGATTACACCTTCACTACACAAGCGGATCTTTCTGCCGGAGGCGACTTCGAATTTGTATCCTGTACGGCACTTGCTTCCGATGCAGTAACAGCAAATGACTGTAATACCACCACTGTGAACAATGTCTTGGGTTGCGAGAACGAAACTAACGATACCAATTTCCCAATTGGTCCGGACGCTGGTACAGTGACTAATTCTGGAATCGATTTTACCAACTCATTCGTTATTGAAGATGTAAACGTATCTGTAAATATCGAGCACACCTGGGTAGGGGACCTTACCATAGAGTTGATTGCCCCCGATAACACTACTGTGCTTCTGGCCGATGGTGTTTGTGGTGATTGTGATGATATGGTAGTTACTTTCGACGATGAGGCTACAGATCCTATTACCGGAGCTACAGATCCTATCGTTGGGACCTTCCAACCAGAAGGAAGTTTGGCAGACTTTAACGGTCTTGCTTCCAATGGTGATTGGACGCTTCGTATCACAGATAATGCAAATCAGGATGGAGGACAACTTCTGGACTGGACCTTGCAGATTTGTGGTGATGAACCTTTAGGACTTGGAGAGGCCTTTGCCAACACCGAGTTGAAAATAATAAACCAGGGGAATGATCAATTCAAGTTGGTAATGCCCACTTCCGAAGTAACAAATACGTTACTCCTAACCGTTACAAATATGGCTGGGCAAAGACTGTTCTCATATCCATTGGATAATGAAACCAATAATGGCTATGAATATAATCTGGATATGTCTTACGTTGCATCCGGAGTGTATATCATCCGTTTGGGTGATGAGAATAACGCAAGTGTAAAACGTATTATTGTAGAATAATCAATACAGTATATACTTCTAAAGGAGCGAGGCGAGGCTTAGGTCTCGCTCTTTTTTTTTGCCATTTTTGAAAAAGTGAGATCGAAACTAGAAATAGGCACGTAGTTGAACGGTTCCGGTATGTATGGTACTTGAGTTTTCACTTTTCCTCCCGAAGTAGGAGAGGTTGGCATCCAGATATTTAGTAATCCGCTTTTGGAATAAAAGATTCCATGTAAAGTTGGTGCCTGGTTGAAGTCCTTCGAGCATGGTGTAAGCCACCGGAGAGAAAGCACTTCCTTCAAACGAATTGTCTATGTAGTTGAACTCCCCGGAAATAGAAATTTTTTGAACATTGTTGTAGGCAAAAGAAACCCCAATTTTCTGTTGATCCAGGGTTTCCATTTCCCCCAATAGGTTTTCTTTGTTCAGAAATTGATAAAAGATATCGAAACGGGTTTGCCTATTTAGCAAATAGGAGATCTTCGGATTTACCTGGTAGCTATCCAGATCGAAATTTCGGTTTTCGAAGTTTTCAGAAATACTCTCAGAATTACCCAAAGCGCTTTTTAAGCTGAATAGCCAAACTTCCTCGAATTTATGATTGAAATTAAGCTGATGACTCTCCAGCTTGTTTTCCTGAAGGCCTAAAGAAATGAGATTGCTTCCCGAACTGTTTACATAGGTATAGCTTGTGGTATATCGCTGTTTTCCCCGATTAAAGAACAACGCATTCCTGAAGTTCAGATTCAATCCTAACTGCTCCTCATCTCCGTCTTTAAAAGGATTAATACTGGCCAGATCATTGGTACGAGAGATCTTCCGGTCGATCACATAGGAGGTCTGGTTATAGAACCTGGAAAGTATTTTCTTTAAGCCCTCCATATTCACCCATTGCTTTGGATCCAGAGTAACGATTTGACTGAACTTATTGTTCCTGATCTTTAAGAAAACCTGATTGGGAAGTAATACCCGGACATACTCGGCCTGATCCTGAAATTGAGCTACCTCAAATTCGTTCAATTCCTGAACTCCATTGTTATTATAGTCTATCCAGGTGAAGACTCCCTGACCAGGATCTACCTGGACATACGTAAATTCCTGTTGAGCAATAACACCACTATTGGATTCGATGGCCGTATTTAATCTCACATTACCTTTCCAAAGCGATTGACTGTAAAGGAGCCTGGCATTTAGGTTCTTTTCGTCCTCCGGTTCCTGGGCAATATTGGACACCGGATTTTCATCCCTGAGCACTCTATAATTGGCAAATACAGAAAGTTGGGTATTCGAATTACTTACCAAACGGGATTTTAAATAATAGTCGTCCGAGCTGTTTACCCGTTTCAAAAGGTTGTTCCGAACGCTGTCATTCACTCTATATCGATACCCTACTTCGGCAAATACCTTGGTACTATCGCCTATACCGGTGAAAATATCGTAGGAACTAAACCTTTGACTCACGGGTGTGAGACTGTCTTTTGCCACTGCTTTTACCTCATTGTCCTCTAAATTATACTTGGCTCCCACCCAGGCTTTTTTAATGGCATACACAGCGCCACTGTTGATACGGCTGAACTTTGACTGAATGGAATCGCTATCACTATCCAGATAACTGGCGTTTACAAAGACATTCAGCTTGTCAATACGTCCGGCACTTGTGAGCACATGACGTAACCCCTTAAAATTCTCTGAGAAATCCAGATTTTGGAATTCGTAAGTAGCACCTCCGTATTTAGGGTGACTAAGGGACGTTCCGGCCTTCAGAAAGCGTTGATCTCCCATGGGTGTGTTGAGGTTCCAATCCCTATTGAATTCAATATTGTAAAGTCGTTCTATGGTTCTAAAATCTTTGTTGATATAGTCCAGAGTGGCAAAGGCATCTACTTTCAAGGTGTCGGCAGAAGTGAGAACGTTTTGTTGTACGCCCAATCGTCCGCCAAAACCCTCGTTGTCGTTATCTTGAAGATCAGAGAAGAGATTCAGGTCGTTCACACTTCCTGCCAATTCGAAATCCACCCTCGTTTTTTCCGAGGGCCGATAACTTCCATTAACCCCTCCTATTTGTAATTTTTCAGGAGCGTTTAAACGGATGACCGGCTCGTAATTACCTTGAGGAACTCCTCCAATAGGAGGAATAAACTCAAAGATCCTGTTAATGGTGCTCTCTTCGCTAATAATGTAGTTTCCCCTATTATCTCCTACCAAACTAAAGCGGACATTAAAGAGCTCATCTTCGGGATTCGTTGAGAATACAAAGATCTCGGTACCGTTAAAATCTTCCTTCCGATAAAGGATCCTGTTTTCTGAGAAGGTGTCGGGTACCGCTGAAGGAGCATTCATTAGTTCGGGGTCGTCGCCAGCAGCGGTAAGAATGGCTACCTGCTCTTCGGTTAGATTTTGCTGAAGTGGTTGGTTCTTTGCGTCGTTTTCAGAATATACATAAGCACCAATATCCAACTTGTCACTGCTGTAATTTCCACCTCCGTATCCAACAAAGCGGGTGTAACTCCTATCGGTAAATTGGTATTCAACAGTAATCCGCATATTGGCAGTGATTGGGTAGGTAGGATTGAATTTTATCTCTCCTGCATTATAATCGATCACATAGTCTTCATTTTCTCCGCGTTGCAGTAGGAGGCCATTGACAAAGACCCGTTCACTTCCCGATACGATAAGAATAAAAAGCTCTCCATTGGGTCCCACAAGTTTATAGGGTCCCTGATTTCCTTCCTGACCTACAAACTCACTGCGTTGAAAAACACCGCGTACCAGGGCGCCACTTGCAAAGGCCGTAGTTTTGGAACCATCTTTATGTTCCAGAATACCACTCAGAGCAATTCCCTGGACTTTTTTGGTAAAGCGCCCAAAATAACTTTGGGTGTTTTGCAGATCTACATCACCTGCCCGAATATTCCAATTCTTGCCATACAATTCAATAAAGATTTGATCGAATTCGTCCAGGCTTTGGGAATATCCACCTTCCTGGGTGGGAATGTTGGCATCTTGAATAGATGCCCTTATGGAGATCTTTTCGCTTAGCTTCCCCGTAATTTGAAGGTCCAATTCACTATTCACCACGGCATTTTGATTATTCCCTATAGTGATCCCTCGGGTGATACTTCCCAAAGCGTTGAGCCCATCGAAAGGAGAAGCTGCAGATCTTTTTGAACTATTGTCCAGGGCATAGAGTTTATCGATCCCTCCGGTATTTTCAACAATGATCTTTGGATCGAACTGAAAGTAGTCGCGTCTCAGAAAATCCGGATAGGGTAGGTAACTTATAGTGATGGAATCGTTCGTATTCTGAATCTCCTTAGAGATGGTCACTTCCCCCTTTTCATAATTGACACCGTATCGCATCCTATTGATAATAAGTCCGTTTTTGTCATATAGCTCCAACCAGGAAGGATTGATTCCTGCACTATCCAGGACAATGGTGTCCAGAACCTGAAATTTACGAGTTTGATAATTTGAAATCGTATCCTGACCGTAAGCGCAGAAGCCTGTAAAGAACAGAAATAAATAGAGATACAATTTCATAAAATGGCCCACGAGTATGGGGGTCTTAATATATGTTAGAATAAAACTGTCAAGAATGCTTTTTATTTTGTTGATTCTTTTGTGAAAACCTTTCGTTAGAAGGTATCTGTAAATATACATTGTTATTTAATTTAGCCTTTATTCAGAAAAGTCAATGCCATGAAAATTATATCCTATAATGTAAACGGAATCCGTGCAGCCATACGCAAGGGATTTGTAGAATGGTTGAAGTCTGCAAATCCGGACGTAATTTGTATTCAAGAGACCAAGGCTCAGAAAGATCAAGTGGATGTAGCAGAGATTGAAGCGGCGGGTTATCCGTATCACTACTGGTTTAGCGCTCAGAAAAAGGGGTACAGTGGGGTGGCCATCTTCAGCAAGACCGAACCGAAACATGTTGCATATGGAACAGGGATTGAATCCATGGATTTCGAAGGGCGTAATATCCGGCTGGATTTCGATACGGTTTCGGTCATGAGTTTATATCTCCCCAGCGGAACCAATCTGGCGCGGCTAGACCATAAGTTAGAATATATGGCTTTGTTTCAGGAGTATATAAATGAACTAAAAAAGGAAATTCCCAATTTGGTCATCTGTGGAGATTACAATATTTGTCATGAGGCCATAGATATACACGACCCGGTTAGGAATAAGAATGTCTCAGGCTTCCTTCCGGTCGAACGAGAATGGATAGGAAACTTTATAAAGAGTGGCTTTATCGATAGTTTTAGATATTTCAATAAAGAACCTCATCATTATACCTGGTGGAGCTATCGCGCTAATTCAAGAGCAAATAACAAAGGCTGGCGTATCGACTATAATATGGTGGCACAGCCCTTGCAAGAAAACCTCAAACGAGCCGTTATATTACCTGAAGCCCACCACAGCGATCATTGTCCGCATATGGTAGAGCTTGAATTCTAAAAGAGCAGGTAGATGAATAAAGTTTGAAAGATGTACTATGTGAATGTTGTTATAAGTTCGTTGGTTTTGGGATTTGGTTTTTCCACCTTGATCGCTTGTCTGTTATTACTTCGGAAGGGAGAAAAGTGGAGCCGAATTTTGAATGAATACATGACAACGGCCATGCTCATTATTAAGTGGGTCGGGCTGATGGTCATTGCATTATGGTTGATCAATCTAGTTCTTGGTCTGGATAGCATGGCCATAGCGGGGAGAGCTACCGGACCTTATGCCTGGGCCTACTGGATGATGGCCTTGGGATTGCCTGTATGCTCGCAACTACTTTGGATAAGAAGAGTAAGAGCATCTGTTATTGCCCGTGTTATTATTGCGTTGGGTTGCATCTTCACCTCCGGGGTATTCTTTGAAGAATTTGTTATCCTCTCGACCACTATTCACAGAGATGAGAGCTTCAGAAATGCGGACGTTTTACGAATTGGCATGACCTATTTTACCAGAATAGCCTCTTTTGCCGGGTTGGTATGGCTGGTTCAGTCGGTCATGGCAAGGCGAAAACTAAACTATAACAATAATTAACTCCCAAATCTAATATGATGATTAAGAATATTTTATTCGGAATTACCCTTGCCCTACTCACTGGCTCATGTGTGTCCTCTAAGATCTATGAAGATCTCAAGGCAAAACACGATGCTCTTAAAGCAGAGAACGAAACCCTGATGGCGCAATTGGATGGCAATGGTACGAATGGTGAAGTGTATACCGTTGAACAATTGAGACAACAAGTTGATAAACTCAATTCCGAGAAAACGCGATTGGCTATGAACCTGGAAGCGGCCAAGAATAATTATGACAGAATGAAAGCATCCTATGACGCCCTGGAAGCGAATAGTTCCTCGGCCTTAACCGAAAATATGGATCGCAACCGAAAATTGCTCGAAGAATTGGAAACCAAGGAAAAAGCACTGGCGGCTGAAGAGGCAAGACTTAAGGACATTCAAAGACAATTGGAAGACCGATCAAACCGTGTAGAAGAGCTGGAAGGAATTATTGCTGCCAAGGACGCAAAGATGCGTGACTTAAAGGATGCTATTTCTGCAGCACTTACCAATTTTGAAGGAAATGGGTTAACGGTGGAACAACGAGATGGAAAAGTATATGTGTCCATGGAAAACAAGTTGTTATTTGATAGTGGAAGCTGGGCTGTGAATTCCAGAGGAACCGAAGCCGTGGTCGCCTTAGGCAGAGTATTGGCTCAAAACAAGGAGATTGCGGTGCTCATTGAAGGCCATACCGATAATGTACCTTATGGCGGAAGTGGAAACATTAAGGACAATTGGGATCTTTCTACAAAGCGAGCCACTGCCATTGTTTCAATTCTTACAAAGAATAATGGTATTCCAAAGGATAACCTCACGGCAGCAGGACGTGGAGAACATGCTCCAGTGGCCTCTAATTCTACCAGTGAAGGCCGTTCTAAAAACCGAAGAATTGAGGTTATTTTAACACCAAAATTGGACGAGATCACTAAATTGCTAAACGAAATTTAATACGAGTTAAATGTCACCCCGAGCGCAGTCGAGGGGTCTCTTTTTATGAAATACACCAACCTTCCAAATACCGATCTTCGGGTGAGTAAGATATGCCTGGGGACGATGACCTTCGGACGCCAAAACACCGAAGCTGAAGCCCACGAGCAATTGAATTATGCACTAGAACAGGGTATAAATTTTGTCGATACCGCCGAGATGTATGCGGTACCTTTTACCATGGAAACCCAGGGGCTTACGGAAAAGTACATCGGTACCTGGTTGGCAAAGACCGGGAATCGGGATAACATCGTACTCGCCACCAAGATCACCGGGCCGGGAAGAGGAATTTTTAAAGATATTCGGCCTACACTGGATTTCAGCAAGACCTCACTGGATGACGCTCTACACAAAAGTTTGAAGCGACTACAGACAGATTATATCGATCTGTATCAGTTGCATTGGCCGGAACGAGCGGTCAATATCTTTGGAATAAGAGAGTACGATCATACTCCCAATACCCAATGGGAAGATAATATAGGTGCCGTTTTAGATCGTCTGGAGACCTATATGAAGGAGGGAAAAATCCGGCATATTGGTGTAAGCAACGAAACTCCCTTCGGACTCATGCGTTACATGGAGGAACACCGCAAAGGAAAACGTAAAATGGTGTCCACTCAAAACGCCTATAGCCTGCTGCAACGTCGAGATGAAATATCCCTTTCGGAAGTATTGCAAATGGAAAAGGTGGGCTATCTGGCTTATTCGCCCCTGGCTTTTGGTGTATTAAGTGGAAAGTACCTCAATGGAGCTAAACCGGACAATGCCCGGGTGACCTTATTTCCCAATTACTCTCGCTATAGCAGTACTGCTTCGCTATTGGCTACTGAAAAATATGCCGAAATCGCCAAAAAACATGGATTAAGCTTGTCGCAAATGGCTCTGGCCTTTGTCAATGAACGTCCTTTTGTTACCTCCAATATTATTGGAGCAACCTCCTTAGAGCAGCTTTCGGAAAACATTGATAGCGTCCACATATCCCTTTCCAAAGAAAACCTAAAAGACATCGAAATGGTGCATCAACAGATGCCGAATCCAGCACCCTAATCGCTCGGAAACAGGAAATTTTTACCTCTATGAATTCATAGATTTTTGCTCAGATCACCCTCGAAAAGGTCCTTTCAACTAATTTTTTTGATGGGGAATCCCGCTCGTTGTACTTTCCATACTCACTCCCTGTATTTAAAATGGAAATTATGAAAAAGTGGACTTTATTTTTTGGATTGTTAACGGCTTCATTTTCAGTGCTGGCCCAACCAGCGAATGACGAATGCACGGCTCCGGAGTCAATCTTAGTGGAAACTGCCAACACCAACACCTATAGTGCACTGTTGAGCACTGCTACGGAATCTTTGGTGAGCAGTTGTGATAACGGTACTTCGACAAACTACGATGTGTGGTTCGAGTTTACGATGCCCGTGGATGGAAATGTTCGTATAACGGGTGTGACTTCGGGAGAAGGGTTTGCACTTTACGATAGCTGTGGTGGAAGCGAACTGGCTTGTTTTAATGGAACCGATTTCTTTTATGCCCTTGCCGCTTCAACCACGTATTTACTTCGTGTAAATCGTACAGACCAGACCGATAAGAACTTCACCATTCAGGCGTTTTCCGAAGCAAGTAATGATGAATGTGCCACCAAACAAACGATAACGGTGGTAACCGGTTCCACTTCCGAATATTCAATAGATTATAGAACGGCAACTGAAAGCCCCGACCCCGGTTGCGCCAATCCTTCGTTTACCAACCTGGATCTGTGGTATGAGTTTACCATGCCCGTGAATGGAAATGTGCGGATAACCAATATAACAGCAGGGGACGTGCCATCTTTGTTTGATGTTTGTTCAGGAACCGAATTATTTTGTTTTTCGGGCTCTGGATTTTTCTATAACCTAACCGCAGGTACCGATTATGTTCTGCGTATGGCAAAGGGATCTGGATCTGCTGGAATCGTAAATATGAGGCTTCAGGCATTTCCAACAGAAGCGAATGACGAATGCGTAAACAGACAATCCATAACGGTAGATACTTCCGGTACAAACACCTATGCATATGACCTCGGGGGAGCCACTGAAAGTACAGATAGTAGCTGCGATAATGCCTCCAATACAAATCTGGATGTTTGGTATGAGTTTACGATGCCTGTTGATGGCAACGTTAGAATTACGTCGATTGGAGGTTCAGACAGCGCCACTTTATATGATGGTTGTGGAGGAGTCGAATTAAGTTGTTTCTATAGCAATGGCTTCTTCTATGATCTCTCTATGGGTACTACCTATGTATTACGTATGAGTAAACGGTCTGTTTTTGCGAGTACTGTGGATTTTGATATTCAGGCTTTCGCAACCGCTTCGAATGATGATTGTGCAGATCGTGAAACTATTATCGTTCAAACCGGAGGAGCCCTAACGTATAACTATGACAACCGGGCTGCCACGGAATCCCTGGACGGATCTTGTGATACAGTTTCTCAAACCAACCTGGATGTCTGGTTTGAATTTACCATGCCGGTCAATGGAAATGTGCGCATTACTTCCCTTGGTGGTTCAGACGGAGCCACAATCTTTGATAGTTGTGGGGGAGCCGAACTGGATTGTTTCTATGGTAACGGATTCTTTTACAACCTTACCATGGGCACAACCTATGTATTGCGCATGAACAAACGTTCTGTCTTTGCGGGTGCAGTAGATTTTAACATCGAAGCCTTTGGAACTATAGCCAATGACGATTGTGCCAACCGTGAAATCATAACCGTTCAAACCGGGAGCGCCTTAACGTACAGCTACGATAATCGAGCCGCCACTGAAAGTACCGATGGTAGCTGCGATACCGCAGGGAATGATAATTTAGACGTTTGGTACGAATTTACCATGCCTGTGGATGGTAATGTGCGCATTACTTCCGTAGGAGGATCGGATGGAGTTACTTTGTATGACGCCTGTGGAGGAGCCGAATTGGATTGTTTCTATGGCAACACGTTTTTCTATAGTCTCACCATGGGGACCACCTATGTATTAAGAATGAGTAGACGTGCCGTTTTCGCCGGTTTTGTGGATTTTGATATCGAAGCTTTTCCGGGTGTCGACAATGACGGATGTTCGGATGCAGAAACCATTGCCGTTGGGGTTGTTGCACCCACCAGCTTTTCTGTGGACAATCGAGGCGCTACGGAAGTATTTGAGGCGAGCTGCGATAATGCAAGTCAGATTAATATGGATCTTTGGTTCTCCTTTGAGATGCCAGTCACCGGTAATCTGGAAATAACAGGCACTAGTGGTTCCAATGGGTTTTCCATATTTGACAGCTGTGGAGGCGCCGAACTCTATTGTGCCTTCGGTAATGGGACTGCCTTTGGTTTGGAAGGGGGAACCACTTATTGGCTGCGTGTGAATAGAAGAGCTGTTTTTGCTACCGTGATCAATTTCGACCTTCAGGCATTGGAATCACCGCTGTCTCCTTGTGCGGCTACAACGGAATGGATCTCCGGAGCCTGGAATAACGGTTTGCCAGACCTAACCACGAATGCTATTATTCGTTCTAATTATGATACTGCGGTAAGCGGGGATTTTGCCTGTTGTTCGCTTTCGGTGGATACGGGAACTACACTGTTTATTCGAGGGGGGAATCATATAGACGTGGCTTTTAATGTGGATGTCAACGGAACTCTGGATATTAACCATGAGGGATCCCTGGTGCAACGTGATGGTGCTTCATTGGCTGTAAACAACGGAATCATTCGAGTTCGAAAGACGACACCCTTACTAAAACCAAAAGACTTTATGATTATGAGTAGCCCCCTGGATGCCGAAACACGGAATGGGGTCTTTGCCTCGTCGATCTATGTATTGGATCATGAAACGGCTAATTTTGTTCCCAATCCCGACGTAACAGCTCAATTCCCTTTGGCGGAAAACTTTGCAGATGATAATGGCGATTTCTGGAATTTTCATACCGGACTTATTGAACCTGGAGTAGGTTATCTGGTGCGGCCACAAAACGGTGGGGCTACTATGGATGCCACATATGACCTTGTTTTTGATGAGGGAACTTTGAATAATGGGGATATCAACTTTCCGGTGATTTTTAATACAACCAAGAATGATAGTCCCAACGTATTGGGAAATCCCTACGCTTCGGCCATTTTTGCAGACGATTTCATTAATGCTAATAGCATGGTGGATGAAGTCTATTTTTGGGAGCATCTTACCCCTCCAAGCCCAACCTTGCCGGGCGCTTATAATATGAATTTTAGTATGGAAGATATTTCCATGTATAATTTAACCGGTGGAATTGCGGCAGCTTCAGATCCTACCGGAACCGATACCGAACCCAACGGATTTATTTCTTCCGCTCAGGGATTTGGAATCAAGGCTACTGCATCAGGGACGGCCACTTTTACCAATAGTATGAGACGGCTGACCAAAAACGATAATTGGAGAACTTCGGAAGAAGTGAGAGAACGGATTTGGCTTGAGGTGAGAAACGAAGAATTTGAGTTGCAAAGTACGGCACTTATCGGGTTCTTTGAAAATACAACTCTAGGTCTGGATGTAGGGTTCGATAGTAAGCGTTTGGCAACCATTGTCTCGTTGTATTCTGAAACAGAATCCGGGGCTCAATTGGGAATCCAGGCAAGAGAAGCTTTCAATGAGGAGATTAAAATCCCGCTGGGCTTTAGTACACTAGTAGAAAAGGATACGGAATTCAGTATCTCCATCAAGCAACTTGAGGGAACTCAACTAGGAGAAGCCAACATTTATTTGTTCGATGCGCTGACGGGCCAAAGCAAAAACCTCAAAGAGGGAGATTATACATTTAGCGCTTTTAAGGGCGACTATCAAGGGAGGTTTACGTTGTACTTCGATCTAGAGAATTTGGGATTGAATGAGCAGGGAATTGATACGATTGTACTGTATCCAAACCCTTCCAAAGAAGTTGTAATTCTCCGAAATATCCAGAAGCTTGCACTGGAACAGGCAACGGTTTATGACCTTAGCGGACGAGTGATTAAGACTTTTAACCTAACGGAAATGCAAACTACAAAAACACTGGACATCTCAGATTTGAGCGCAGCTACCTATATGATGGTGGTATCGGGAGTAGATGGCCGGATATCCAAACCATTTATAAAAGAGTAAATGAGGAGTTATTCTTTTGTAAAACCCTTCTTGTATTCTTCGAGGAGGGTTTTTTTATTATCCAAAAAGGTGTTTCACCACATCATGGACCTTGGCTAGCTTAATTATGTCGATTGTGTAAGTCGATTTGGGAAGCTTACAGTATTTTGAAATAATGATACTACTAAATCCCAATTTCTCCGCTTCCAAAATGCGCTGATCCACCCGAGTAACGGGCCTTACCTCACCGGCCAGACCTATCTCTGCTGCAAAACAGATCCGTTTGTCAATAGCAATATCCACATTGGAAGATAACACGGCCGCAACCACCGCCAAGTCAATCGCCGGATCATCGACAGTGATTCCCCCTGTAATGTTTAAAAAGACATCTTTGGCCCCTAATTTAAAACCAGCTCGTTTTTCCAAAACGGCAAGGATCATATTGAGCCGTTTGGCATTGTATCCGGTAGCGGAGCGCTGAGGGGTTCCATACACCGCCGTACTTACCAGGGCCTGAATTTCTATCATGAGAGGGCGCATTCCTTCGAGTGTAGCACTAATAGCCGTCCCGCTGAGGTCTTCTTCATTTTTTGAGATGAGTATTTCAGAAGGGTTGGCCACTTCTCGTAAACCGTTCCCTTGCATTTCGAAGATACCTAGTTCGTTGGTACTTCCGAAACGGTTTTTATTGGCCCGTAAGATTCGGTAGATATGGTTGCGATCACCCTCAAACTGTAGCACGGTATCCACCATATGCTCTAAGATCTTGGGTCCCGCAATGTTCCCGTCTTTAGTAATATGGCCAATCAATATAACAGGGGTGTGGGTTTCCTTGGCAAACTTGATCAGTTCGGTCGTGGTTTCCCGTATTTGCGAAATGCTTCCGGCACTACTTTCAATATAATCCGTATGCAGGGTCTGAATAGAATCGATCACTAAGACATCTGGCTGCATTTCAGATATGTTTCGAAAGATGTTCTGTGTCTTTGTCTCGGTAAGGATATAGCAATGTTCCGAATTAGGATGAATGCGTTCTGCCCGCATCTTTATTTGCTGCGCACTCTCTTCCCCGGAAACATAGAGGGTTTTATAGGGCAATTGAAGTGCCACTTGCAACATTAAGGTGCTTTTGCCAATTCCCGGTTCCCCACCAAGCAAGGTCAAAGATCCAGGAACCAGGCCACCTCC
>JBCBDM010000095.1:0-14159 GCA_038529705.1 Bacteroidota bacterium | reverse complement strand
ACAATATTCTCGCCTGCAATTAGCGCAATTAGGAGAAATAGTTACTTCATATAATCGCATCTATGAAATAGTAACAGAGATAGGTCGTGATGAAGTTGATTTAGATAGTAGAAACGTTTTTGAATATCCAGAGGATGTATTGGAAATTGAAGCAATACAAACTGGAAATTCAATCACTTTTAAACTAAAAACCGGTTGGAGACCATCGATCGACATCAAAAAAGGGGATTTTGAAGTTTCTATACCAAAAGCATATGTTAACTTGTTATTCGTTGGTTACATTGTAACCAACGCTATTAGCTATGGACTTGACACTTACAAAGGATGGATTGAGATTGATAAAATTGAACTGGAAAATGAGAAATTGAAATTTGAACTTAACAAGCTCCGCGACAAAACAAACAGAACTTCTCCGGATAAACAAAAAGAGTTGAATATGGAGTTACAACGTCTTCTGGATTTAACGGAACGAAGTGATTATGTTTCCCATATTGAAATCAACCAAGGCACATCAAACAACCAACCAGACTAGATTGAATTTAGCTTCACAAATTCGTATTTGCTATGGTTTTAACACAGAATAAATGTGTTTAGCTTGTAAATTATTTTCAACTTCTCACCGTACCTTGTAATTTAGAGCTCCCCCCTAATTTCAGGCGTTCACAGTGGATAACTGTGTTTAATAATAATTTACTTCTAGATAGAAAAAACCTCATGAGTTTGGTTAGGAGGAATAAAAATCTATATCTCAAACAAGTAGGGTTATATGCGTCCTTTCGGGAAGCGAAACGGATGTATGAGAACAAGGAGATCTCAAAAGAGGAATATATAAAACACCTTAAGGGGATACTCAAGGAATATGAAAAACTAAAGCAGTCTGAACTGGACTCTGAGTTTATTGAATTGGTGCAGATGATTATTTCCAAATAAGTGTTTGATCAATTTTTTTGAATTTGCGATTTCATTATTAACCAAAAACAATTGCAATGAAAAGATTACTGCTTTTATTTACAATGATAATTGTGTATTCATGCGGTGCCTATTTAGAGCCTGCTAACCTTCTTAATAAAGAAGATCATTTGGTAAGATTGAACTTACCTGTTGCAAAGAATGCTGCATCCAATTTTCGACAAGACAATTCAGGAGAGATAAATCAAATGGAATTTTATGTTGAATCTCATACCTCTTTTCAATTTATGACCGATTCGATATCCGATATCTCCCTAGATGGTGCAAGTAAAATTCGCTTAATTGATGAAGTAACAAAATTATTCGATCCGGACAACAGCTCATGTGAATTACCAAAGAAGGTTGAAAGAAGACTCGCTGGATTAAAGAAAAAGAATCAGAATTGGGCACCGGAAGAAGTAACCCGGTATGTCGATAATCTACCGGAATATGGTTACAGTTTGTCCGGGAAAAGTATCAACATACTAATGCATACTGTGGAGATAAAACCTGCAGATGGTAGTGATAAATGGAATTGGCCCTTGCTGGAATCACCAACTTATGAAAATTTTGATCTCAACAATTACATTGCAAAATCTGGATTCAACTCGTTTATGTACAGTCTGGATTGTTCGGGATATCTTAATGCGGCCATTGAGGCTTCTGCTACAATTCCCGGTGCTGATATTAAATCAAAGGCACAATCTGCATTAACAAACCAAAATTCCCTATTTATTGGTGGAGGAGTATTGATATCTCCAATTGCTTCCGCATATTACAACAATGCATTTGGAGTTAGTTTAACAGATGATCAACGAAAGAAAATACTAGATGCGATAATCAAAATACCAAATGTAAAGGACGACGATCAGATCATTGTTTCCAGCAGTTTTGATGCTATATGGTATTCAGATAATGGCACATCTAGTTTTAATGGTAAGGCGAATATAGGTGGAGCTGGTGGGTTTGGCATCGGAGTTCTAAATATCACCACTACTAGTAATGCCGGGGGTAATTTTAGCCGTCAAAGTTCATTTACAAGTTTCAATACTTTCTTCACAAACAGAAAATTAATTCCAAACTTGAAACCGTTCAGTATTAAGGATGTTAAAAGGGAAAGAGCCAAAATCAAATAGTTCGTTGGAAAACGCAAGGATTTGATCAAGTTCTTTTATTGCCTACCGAAACCTTCTTTAACCCCCAGCTCTCACTGGGGGTTTTCTTTGGCAACATAATCACCAAAATATTCGATGGTATTTCCTACAAAATGAAACTGTTTAACGGATATAAATATTTAATCACCTAATAAACAGATATTTAAGTTAATTATTGAAATTAATTTGCGACATTTATAACACTTGATCTCCAAGTGTTCTCCCCCTAGTATTATTTTCTCCCTTGTTTAAATTGATTAAACCAAGATGGAAACTGACTTACAATTCGAAATATTATTAGCTGTTGGTTTGGCGATACATTTAGTTGGAGGCTATTTTTTATCGTTACTTGGTAAAAAAAGAAGAATTGGAAAAAAATGGTCTTTGTATTTCTGTTGGACATTGGGTTTATTATTAGGACTAATCTTAATTTTGATAAGTCCAAAATTTAAGTCCAATCAACCTGAGTTCCATCATAAGAAAAGTCTAAAAATTATTGGAACCACAATTACAGTAATTTCAGCCTTGGCATATGCAAATTATGGTGCTCTGGCAACAATGGGACAAATAAAATTCAATTTAATAGCATTTGTGATGACCTTTGGTTATTTGGGTTTAGGAATATATATACATGACTTAGGTGAAGGTAAATCTTTCGCTTCAGGATTTAAGGAATGAAGTTCATCTTAAAAAACAAAGCAAACCACAAGCTTGCCTCTAATATAGTAGGTGGCTCAGGAACATTTTTTAGTCCTACCGAATCGTCCTTGAAAATGACCCCTTTCCCTGTGGAATCCCCCATGATACGGAAACAAACAGATCATGAAACGGAAGAGATCACCCATGAGCTCAACAGAAGAGAGGCCCTAAAGACTAGATCTAGCTTAACAAGTGAAGAAATAGATCTAATTGCCTACAAGAGAATTTTTACCGCCAACTGGAGTAATTACGGTGAGTGGAAAACCTATGGTTGTTCGGACTGTTCAAATGCTAGTGGTAGGGCCAATCGGAGAAAAAATAGCAGGACTGAAGAATTACAAACCGGTGACATTCCAGTTAAAGTGAAGCTTAAATCCAGAGAACAAATTCTCGCCGAAATCAAGGAAGAATTTAAGAGCAAGGACAAGATTGATAAAAAAATGGCTCCGGACAACCCAGTGACCGAAGAACCACCGGTTGAAAAAGAAGTAAAGAAAAAAACACCGGCGTCGGTTCGAAAGCCACCAAAAAAGAAGAGAAAACCAGAAAAGAAAGAGCCAAAGGAGGTGCCCAAGCAAAGTCCTACCGTTGAGAAGGAAGAACCCAAGCCCATGCAAAAAGATTTAACCCTTAATATACCGTTTGTGAATAATAGGGTACGATTTGCGGGCAATCCATCGAGGGTATTAAATGCCATTTTGTACATATTGAGAAAAGATCCAAGAAACAAGATTAGATTAAGTCCAAATACGGCTTATTCCAAAGGGGTAGACATTATAGATGGGTGGGGCATTTTTGGTGATGCAGACACCTCGGACGAGCTTGTACAAAGAAGAGGCAATACCATTAGAAATTGGTTTCTTAACCGAGGAGTGCCCCCTTCACAGATAATTATAGATACCTCAAATAGCTTCAATAAAAAGGTGAATGTTACAGGTACACTTACGGTGTATCAATGATTTCAAACATCGGCAGCTATTTACCCTGTTGCAAAATCATTTACCGGGTTTTTCCTGTTGTAACTTTCTTGAGGAGTTTGGGAGTTACAAATGGCGGGAATTACTCGCTTCGCTCGTGAGCCTGCCTGCCGATATAGGCAGGTCCCGTAACAACATCTTGAGAGTTACAGATTTTAAATCACCTATATCTCCTCTGGCCTAAGAAAAAACTACGTTAGCTACCGGAAGGCGGAGCGATAAGTGCGTTGTGCTGTTTGAGGTCGTAAGACCGAGTTCAGAACGCATCGCATAGCCGACCTGGTGAGGTAGTAGTTTTTTGTTCAGCCTAGATTTTTTGTTTCTTTTTTCATCAATGGAAAAAAGAAAGGGAAAAAACATATGCGTTAAGGATTGAAGTGGTATCCTTTTTCCGGACTTCGATACTATTCGTCTTCGACGAATCACTCAGTCACCGGAAAAAGATGTAGCGTAAAGCCCGGCGTGCCTATGGCGCGCAACGCCCAAAAATAAATATTAGGAGATTTTATCGATTGAAATGGCGGGAATTACCTCCGGTGAGTCCTTACTTCAACATCTTGAAAGAAAAAACCTCATCCGCTTGGCAGCGGATTTCTTTTTGTTTTTCCTCACTTTTGAAAGCGAGTTTCCAGGTTTCGTCAATAAATCAAATGGCGGGAATTACCTTCGGTGAGTCCTTACTTCAACATTTTGATAGAAAAAGCCTCATCCGCTTGGCAGCGGATCTTTTTTGTTCTCCTCATTTGATCGAAGTGAACTTCGTCAAATTCGTCAAACAAAAAAACCGAATCTCTCGATTCGGCTTTTTCTCATCTGTACTGAAGGCGGGACTTGAACCCGCACGGCCATAATGGCCATTGGATTTTAAGTCCAACGTGTCTACCAATTCCACCACTTCAGCATGGTAGTCTTCTCCTTCGTCAGGACTTTGGAGAATTAAGAGAGCGAAAAACGGGATTCGAACCCGCGACCTCCACCTTGGCAAGGTGGCGCTCTACCAACTGAGCTATTTTCGCGTAATTAAAAGAACTCACTTTCCTGCGAAAGCGGACGCAAATTTAAAACTTTTGCGTAAAACGCAAAGTATTTTTTGCGAAATAAATCCGATATATTAGCAATTGAGCGCTTGCGGAAATTTGTGGGATGTAACAACCCGCCTAATTCTCATACTCATATAGTATGACCATCCTCTTCTTCATCCTTATTTTTTTAGCCTGTATTGTTTTCGCCTATTTCTTTCCCGAAGGAGTGAAGATCTTTGGAATTCCTGCCGAGGAGATTTTTAAAAAGGAAGAAGAATCCGATGCTGAGGA
Source organism: Bacteroidota bacterium (assembly GCA_038529705.1). Classification (GTDB taxonomy): domain Bacteria; phylum Bacteroidota; class Bacteroidia; order Flavobacteriales; family Flavobacteriaceae; genus Aureisphaera. Next base: position 9,068 of record JBCBDM010000095.1, on the reverse strand, counting down.
TACCAATTATTATCCGTAATCCGGACTTATAGCTTATCGCTAAAGATGTTTTTGATCTCCTCATCGACATCGTCCTTCAAATCATCCTTTTCTGAAGCCCTTTTGTTAATGCGTAAAGAGATATAAATTAAAAAGGCAACAATGGGTAAGGTAACCGGTAGAGAATACCAGAAATCGTATTCATCTATGTACTTGTTTTTGAAGTTCATCACTCCGGAAAGTTGAAATAAAAACATAGTAAAAGGAACTAGAATAGCATACTTCCACCAATTTTTGGACGTTAGGAACCAAATTCCCGTTAATAACACCAATATCAATTTTGTAAACAGCGAATGCAAAAACAGTCTTACATGGGTGAAGGAGCCAGACTCAATTGTACCAAAAATGGTATCCCAGGAAGGCTCTCTGGGAGCATAGCGATAGGTGTAAAAAAGAAAGGGTGATGCTACCAATATTAATGATACCATCACCCCTGCATAAAATGATCTTTTTTTACCCGTTAGGGAGCTCTTGAATTTCTTCTGTTTCGACTTGTTGTTCGTCACTGGTTATGGCTTCTGGGGTACAACTTGCAGTTAGTGTTAAACCAACTAAGGCGAAGATAAATAATAATTTTTTCATGAGGATAATATTTTAGATTAATTACCCTACAAACGTACGTACAACTTCCGAAAATTCTTACCTGTTTTTACTCAGAAGTTTTACGTACTTTAGTGAGTATTTTAGGGTACTCACAGCGTTTTGGGGATAAAGGGTGGGAAACCATGGATAAACAACTTAACAAAATTTTTGTAGGACAAATTTGACGCAAATTTGGACCTAAAATGACCGGTGAAAAGGACTAAATTTCATCTTTTTTTCTGATGGTTATTTTGCGGTTTAATCGATTTTTTTGATACTTTAAGGGTTCCTGAACAGTAAACGATGTATCATATCCACTAATTTATTCCCCAACGGAAAATAGAGGCCGAAGAAAAGAGCCATTCCCAGGGCGAATACATGAGGTCCAAACCATTGGTCCAAGAGGTTATTTGGATAGATAAAAGAGGTGCCCAGTGCATACCCGCAGAATTCCAGAATTCCCATGGCTACCAGGCCATAGGCATATTGAGTAAAGAAGGAGTAGGGACGCAGCATAAGTGAGATCGGGATCATATATAATATATAACAAGTGATCACTTGCCACCAATAGGTGAATTTGGCGATCTCTACCTGCTGTCCAAACCAATTCATCCCTAATCCCCATAGAAAGTAGATGACCACATAGGTGTAAAGCTTGGTTTTAGGGGTGTTGCGCAGCGTTTGGATGAAAAGATGGATCATGGGAGTCCTATTTTTTTAAAAAAGATACATCTTTTTTTTAAGTTCAATTCTATTGTCGTTCCGTAGTAGAAATGTGGTAAAACCGTAAGTAACAAAAAAGAATAATCTGTATTTTGTTAGTGCCTATTAGGTGCTGAAATCAATTCCGTATTTATAGTGTGCTAACACGAATCCTCCTTGCTATGGAATATCCCTTTGTAATTATTGATAATGACCCGAAAACGATAAACTCAATACAACTTTCTATGGAGAACCAGCCAGAATTTGCCTGCGTTGGGATCACAGACGATGAGCAAACTGGCCTGGATTTAATCCTGGAAAGAAGGCCAGCCCTTGTCTTTCTGGACATCGAATTACCGGGTAGAGATTGTAACAAGATTCTTTTTAATATTATCAATGAGCTGCACAAATATGTAGATAACCTTCCGCAATTTGTGGTGATGGCGCAAACGGCGGAGTACGCCATTCAAGGGATTCGAAACAATGTGTTGGATTACATTGTAAAACCCATGGAACAAAATCTGCTGCGTAGATGCTTACTGCGTTTCCAGCGCCAGGTGGCTTCCCATTTAGTGAATACACTTTGCTTTAAATCCTATGGGGACTATAAATTCATCAATGCAGACGATGTGCTCTACCTTAAAGCCGATAATAATACGACGGATATTGTTCTTTCAGGCGATCGAGTGGTCCGGGCGTTTAAGACCCTGAAGTGTTTTCAGGATGCCCTTCCTTCCAACTTCATGCGGATCCATAACAGCTATATTGTGAATATAGATCAGATTTCTCGTATTCACTTTGGCAAATCCAAGTGTACTATCAAGAATACGATGGATTTTGTCCCTTTTTCCAAGTCGTATCGCTCTAATGTGGAGCATATAAAAGACTGTCTCTCCAACAAGAGTTTAATGATTGCGTGACTGGATATTTCATAATCCAGTCATTTACCCCGATATGCGATACACCTGCTACTACATGAATACTATCTACAATATGGGGGCTTTTTCATGGGGTAGAAAGCCACTTTTCCTACTAGTTTAGCACCAGAATTAGATCTAAAAATTGACAAAAGAAGCTTCCAATTAAGGTTATGGGCAACCAGGACTTTTAGGGGATAAGTCTATATATCAACACCCTGTGACTTAAGGTGACATCCCAAATTTTAATATTTAAAAACGAACTCCAAATGGAGTAGTAAAAACACGCATTAATCTTAAAATATTATACTCATGAAAAATCTTAAATTTTTATTTACACTAGCCATTGCCGCTTTTTTCTTAACTGCCTGTGAGGCGGAAGAATTTGAAACCGATACCGAAATCCAAAACCTAACAATAGACCAAATCCAAACTGATGGAGATGGTGATCGAACCGATGGCGACGATGATATGCCAGATGGAAAAAGTCAGACAGACGGTGATGATGATATGCCAGATGGAAAAGGTGAAACTGATGGCGATGATGACATGCCAGATGGGAAAGGTGAAACCGATGGCGATGATGATATGCCTGGCGATGGTAGTGGGGAGAATGATACCGATGGAGATGATGATATGCCCGGTAGTGGAAATTAATATCCATGAACTATAGAAATTAGTTGAAAAACTAAACAAAGTTCTCATATTGACTCCTATTCGATTCATTTCGATTAGGAGTCATTCCTTTAATACCATTCCCAGAAAAATTATGATATATTTACGACATAATTAAATGCCAGACTTATGTGTAAGATCTCAATTTGGCGCTCCCCCCCAATGTTTGTTTTTGTAATTGTAGCATTGCTGCTAGTTCAAGCCTGCAAGAATGAAACCATCGAACCTGAAGGAAGTGTAAATTCGGTTTTCGAAGAGATTTCCAATCAGCTAAAGAATATTGCCCACGATTCTGTCCATATAGACCAAAAGTTAATTAAGGTGGATAAAATTTGGGATAAGGCTAGAGAGCTTCCCAATGATACCGTCAAACGGAATATTTACGTAGAGATCGCAGATACCTATGAACTTCTAGATCGAAAAGAACTATTTCACAAGTACAATAAAAGCTACAACGTCAGTTCCGGTATTAAGGATTCTATTGGCATGGCTGTATCTCATTATAAATTAGGAAGATCTTACTTCAGAAATGATCAAATAGATAGTTCCTATCAAAACTTCTACTCAGCCGAAAGGTTATTTAAGAGTATCGGGGACGATAAATTTGCCGGAATGTCCAAATTGTCCATGGCTATTATTCAGAAGAACATCAAAGATTACATTGGAGGAGAGGCGAGTTCTATTGAAGCATTGCAATACTTTACTCCCGATAATCACCTAAGGTATCTTGCCTCAGCAAATACCAACCTGGGACTTATTGCAAATGACCTAGAGAGATACGATCTAGCCATAGAATACCATCAAAAGGCCTTAGAGGAAAGGAGGGCCTACAAGGATTCGTCCTTAATATCCAGCTCACTCAACAATATAGGACTTGCATATGTGAATAAGAAAGAGTTCGATATGGCTATAGAGTTTTATGAAGCCGGTTTGTCTTATGACAGTCTTTTCTTTAAGCGATCGAGAACTTATACCCGTTTGTTGGACAACTTGGCGTATGCTAAATTTTTATCCGGACAGCCAAATGGGCTGCCGGACCTCTTCCTAAGGCCTCTTGAATTAAGGGATAGTTTGGGTGATAATCTGGGTGCTGTGACTAGCAATATTCATTTGGCAGAATATTACATGAGTATTGATTCTTTGCAATTGGCCCAGAAATATGCCCAAGTGGCTCTTCAAAAAGCGACGCCTCTGGATTATAATAGGGGTATTTTAGAGTCATTACAACTGCTTGTTGATACTTCAGAAGAAAGTCAAGCTCTCGAATACTCCAAACGATATAGTCATATAAGCGATAGTATTACAAAACAAGAGCGAAGCTTTCAAGAGCAATTTGCTCGTATTCGATATGAAACGGATGAATTGGAGCTAAAAAATATAAAAGTAACCAAACGAAACAGGCAACTCACGATTCTATTGTTGAGTTTGGCTGTACTATCCTTACTTACCTATATTTTTATCCAGCGAAAAGCCAATAAAAAGGAACTGGAATTCCGCCAGGCACAACAAAGTGCCAATGAAGAGATCTATCAGTTGATGCTTTCGCAACGAACTAAGTTTGAAGAGGGGAAGCAGTTGGAAAAACAAAGAATTTCTGAAGAACTCCATGATGGTGTTTTAGGGCGCCTCTTTGGAACCCGACTCAATTTAGATAGCCTTAATTCGAAAAATGATATCCAGGTGATCGAAACCCGGGCTAAGTATATCGACGAACTCAAAGGAATTGAAGACGAAATACGAAGAATTTCGCACGACCTTAACTCTAATGTCTTCTCCAAGGATATGCTGTTTGTCGAGGTTATGGAGAAACTTATCGAAAACCAATGTATTCAAGAGGAAGGAGAACTGTTAAAGTATGAGTTTGTTAACGATTCTTTTATAAATTGGGAAGAGATGCCTAATAATATCAAAGTGCATTTGTACAGGATCATACAAGAGTCATTACAGAATATCCGTAAACATGCACAGGCCTCGAATGTGAGGGTAAGTTTTAAAAAACTGGAAAAGCATCTTCAGTTAGATGTTACAGATGATGGAGTAGGGATGGTCATCAATAAAGTGAAGAAAGGGATTGGACTTAAGAATATAAATTCCAGGGTAAAACAGATCAAGGGAATCTTAAGCGTAATTTCAAAAAAAGGTCATGGAACCACAATTTCTGTAAAAATTAATTTATAATTGTAACTTAGAACAAACATTTATCCCCACAAAGGAAATGTTATTTAATGAATCTCCCCCTTTAAGTAGCTAGTTAACAGTAACAACAACAACATTAAACTAGATTATGATGAAAAGGAAACTTAACGTTTTAATGGTTGATGATCATCCCATGATCATCGAGGGGTATAAAAATACACTGGAAGAAAACTTTCAAAAACTATTTGACCTCACCATAGATATCGCAGCAGACTGCGATGAGGCCTACGAGCTTATTGTAAAAAATCCGAATAAAGAAGTATATGACCTGGCGATGGTGGATATTCAGTTACCACATTCCAGGGATGGGCTGCTTACCTCCGGGGAAGACATTGCTTTACTTATAAGAGAACATCACCCGGATGCCAGGATCATAATCCTTACCATGCATAATCAAAATGGAAGGATACATAATATTTTGTCAACTGTAAACCCTCAGGGTTTTTTAATTAAAAGTGATCTTACCTCTAGAGAATTGGTACGGGCCTTTGATGATATCCTTGCTGGAAAGACGTACTACAGCAATACGGTGAACAATCATTTTAGAAAAGTGGTGTCTAACGGATTCTCCCTGGATCAAAAGAATCTACAAATTTTATATCACCTCTCGAGAGGAGTGCAAACGAAGAACCTCGGGAAGTATATCAACCTGTCTCTCAGCGCGATAGAGAAAAGGAAGAATCATATCAAGGAATTATTCGACCTAAAATCTTCTAACGACGAAACGCTAATCGAAGAAGCGAGGAATCGAGGCTTTGTTTAATGATAATCAGCTACTTGTAGTCTTTTTCTGATAAAAATACGGTTCTGCCGTATTTTTTTTGTGATTTACCTTCCGGCTCGTTTAACACATTCTAAATACATTTGAACTCAGGTTTTAGGTGTTAATAGCCAACCTAACGTTCTGATCCAACAACATTTTATACAGAACATCATTGTTACTTCATAGAAGGGTATTTTGATCTTGTGGTCAAAAATATGGGGAGATATTTCACAAGACATATACCCTCCTATCTTAAAGTTCATTCGATGAGATGTTATGAAAGGAGGTTTTTCAGAAAACTTAACGCCAGAATCAATTTCTATCCCCTTGTTGCTTTCGCGACGCTTAAAAACTAAATAACTAAGTATATCCAACCAATATACTTACCCGCCCAGATTCGATTTCTGGGCAACGTCTTATCAATCCCCTAAGACACGATTAACCAATATACTTTAAAAATGAGGCATTTGGCCCACAGGGATTCCTATGCCTAAATAGAACGGAGATACATTAATTTATTGATAAGCTTATGAGAATCATTACGCATTCCACAGTTCAGAAGAAAAATGTTAAGAACAGTACCGTATGGCTTTATGTATGGTTACTTCTAATTTCTTTACCCTTCGCGGTGACTGCTCAAACCAGTCCATTAGGAAGTGAACTTAATGACAGATTAATCATTGAGTCGCAGGATTATTCAGATCAAGGCCTTCTTAGATCAGATTCGGAAACAGGTCGAAGAGGTTTGGCCTCCAGGGCCACTCAAGGGGTAGGACAATCGGGGCAAACCCGAACGGTAACAACGGTCGATCTCAACGGAGCTCTTGCAGGGGTAGATTATGATGTCACCGCGCAAATTGGTTTTGTTGTGCCTACCGTAGCCTTTGATAACGTTATATCTAGCACCGGTGGTGCTGTAACCAGTGCGCAAGTCACTTTTTCAAGTAGTCCTACCGGAAGCCCGGCAGGAGTTCCCGATGCGGATGACCTCATCGTTATTTATGATGCTACCGGTACTCAATTAGGATCTATCGGCATCAACCAAATTTTAGGGCCTGTAGATATTGTATATGGTTCTAATACGATGCGTATACAAAGTCTATCGTCTGGAGTTTATAGTATAACCGATGCTTTTGGGGCCCCCATATTGGATGGGAATCTGGAAGCCTTCTTATATAATTTAAGATATGCGCACAATGCGGTAGCCGGAGGGGGAACTGAAGGCAATAGATACATGATTGTAGATGTCACCGACCCTTCGAATACCCTTTCAGCCATATCCACTATTAACGTTCAATATTTTCCAGCTGCCACGGACGATGTAGATAGTATCATGGCAAACGCCACCATGCCCGAAACAGGGAACCTTTTAACCAATGATAGTGACCTAACACCTGGAGATGTACTTTCAGTTTCCGAGGTAAATGGGGTGTCCGGAGCGGTAGGTTCGGCCTTTGCTTCGACTTATGGTACGATCACAGTGCAATCCAATGGAAATTATTCTTACAGCGTAGATCTAACGAATATTGCGGTAAGCGGTTTATCGAACGGAGAATCTCTGGACGACATAATTTCTTATGGTGTCCAGGATTTGAATGGAAACGTTGATTTTGGTTTTATAACCATGACCATCAACGGTGTAGACGAATTACCCGTAGCAACAGATAATACGAATATGGTAACGGTGGGCTCTAGTCCATCGGCCTCCGGAGATGTGATCTTCGATGATGATGGTTTTGGAGTGGACAGTGGAGATCGTCCATTGGCCCTCTTTATTTGGGAAAATCAATTTACCGATCAGCCGGTCTTTGCGGGCTTATCTGGTCCCGTAAATGGTCAAACCCGTACAGAGCCCACCACAGGGGTTCAAATTACCTTTACATCCACCGATCCGGACAACATCGGGATTCCAAATCAGAATCAGGTGGTGTATCAAACTTCTACCAATGGAGGACACACCGGATACCTGGGATATGCCATTGATGCCAATGTAAATCCTTCCGCTTCCACAGTACTCACCATAGATTTTGATGAACCCGTGGTGAACCTTAGTTTTACCTTGTCTGATATTGACTGGTCTCAGAATGATTCCTGGCAAGATTTAATGACAGTGAACGGAAACCTTGGAGGTACTCCGGTTTCCTTCATACCGCAGGTTTCAGGATCTGTCGTTACCATTGGAGCCGATACCTTTTATGGAACAGGTTCTGTACCTCCTCAGGATGCTCATGGAAATGTTGTGATCAACTTTCCTACCCCGGTGGATCAAGTTTCCGTAGCCTACAATTATGGGCCGGATGCTACTGCAGCGGACAACGGAGGACAGATCGCAGCTATTTCAGATCTTTTTTGGCAAGCTACAGGAGCACCCAGAGTAAGTGAAGTGGATGGAAATACCGCTAATGTTGGGGTCTCATATGCAACCACCTATGGATTTATCACTTTGAATGGGGATGGTACTTACAGCTATATGGTAGATCCAGCAAATCCGGCGGTGGCAACACTTCCTGTTGGGAGTACATTGGATGACGTGATTCCCTATACATTAATAGATAGTATTGATGCCTCCGGTAATACCGATACGGCGAATTTAACAATTACGATAAATGGAAGTTTTGTGGCATGTGCTGTGACCGCGATTGCTGCGGTTTCCAATAACGATTGTGATCCTGGAACCAACCTATTTACAGCAGATGTCACAGTTACCTTTGCTGGTGCTCCGGCAACGGGAACTTTAGACCTGATGGGGGATGGCACAGCCAGTGTAGCTGTGGGAAGTTTAGATACTTCAACCTCTCATACATTTACAGGGGTAAGTATGACCGCCGATGGTGGTGCGATCGATTTAACAGCGACTTTTTCAGACGACCTAACCTGTACCTTCAATGAGCCCAACGCCGGAACGGCAGACGTTTCTTGTGCAGCGCTTTGTGGAATTACGGCAATAGCGGCGGTTTCAAATAACGATTGCGACCCAGGAACCGACCTGTTTACGGCAGATGTAACGGTTACTTTTTCAACGGCTCCAGCAACAGGAACTTTAGATCTTACCGGTGATGGAACGGCAAGTGTAGCGGTTGGAAGTTTGGATACTTCAACCTCCCATACCTTTACAGGAGTAAGTATGACTGCCGATGGTGGTATGATAGATTTATCGGCGACCTTCTCTGATGATTTGACCTGTACCTTCAATG
>JBCBDM010000094.1:0-14207 GCA_038529705.1 Bacteroidota bacterium | reverse complement strand
GGTGTACTAATTTACCATCAATGGTATACACCGGCAGTTGGAGAGCCGTTTTGACCTTTCCCACCTTTCGAATGGGCTGTATTTTCTGAAAATTCTGGATTCGGAAGGAAAGAAGGAAACTGCCAAAATTTGGATCCGAAAGTAGCCCCCCTGACCCAATTTCAATCATTTTGATAAGTTTTAGTATCTTGGCGGCGTCAATGAAGTCAATCATTGACAAAATTAGCCAAATGCCATAATACAAGGCTAATTTAGTTGTTCGAAACCCGTTTCGCCCTCGTCGGGTTTTGTTAGTTCCCGTTGCCTATCTCGACTACTCAAATTCAAAACTATTGTATGAAACGTCTATCGACCCTTTTTGCCCTGTTTTTTACGCTTTTCACCTTCGCCCAGATGGATAACTCCCAACTGGAGATACTTTTGTCTCAACAAGCAGATTCCGTGATAGGAACTCCGGGAAGATGGCAGGTGGTGTATCAGGAAATGCCCATGATGGTCGTTACGGATGAAACCAATGATCGTATGCGTATCATTGCGCCCATCATAGAAGTAGATAAACTGGATGAGGAAGTGCTGTTGGATTGCCTGGCTGCAAATTTTCACTCGGCTTTGGATGTAAAATACGCAGTATCCAACGATATTATGTGGTGTGTTTTTATTCACCCCTTGAGTCCCCTATCCGGAAGGGAACTTAAGAGTGCCATAGAACAGGTCTATTACGGGGCTGCTACCTTCGGAACCTCTTACTCCAGTACTCCTTTACTTTTTGGGGGTGGCAATGGAGAACAAACTCCTCCAAAGCCTAAACTCAAGAAAACATAAAAAAACTGCTTCAGCCGGGGCAAAGACTGAAGCAGTAAAATGATTCACCAAAACTACGTTGGGGTTGTAGAAAAAAAAGCTAACTGGCTAAATCACATCTCTTGAATGTTTCTTTTTAGGGACATCATGGGGCCGATGTTTACTTTATGTTTCATCCAAATAGCTACAAGTAGGTCTAATTCTTCTCGAAAGTGAGGAAATCTGTTCCTCCATTACCTCCGCTTACATCTGTCAATTCAATTTTGGTATTGGATACGGAAATAATATCCCAGTCGTCTATCAGGTCATCAAAGTCACTCGTTGTGGGTACATTGAATAGGATGTTAAAATCATCATCATCTGTTGAATTGCCGTCGTCATCGGTAGACGAATTACTAGAATCATCTACCACAGACCAACTCCCGGTAACTGTGGTATTCCCTTTGGTTGCTATGAGACTCCCATCACTGTTAAATTTAAACTCGTAACCGGTAAAATTGTTGGTCTCGTCTTCATCTGTATCCCAGAAGTATGTAATTCTCCAGGTTCCGGACTGTGCTATATTTGACACTTGTTGTGCGCTAGTGTCATTACTCTGACTCGGATTTGAATCGTCATCTTTCGAGCAGGCCGTCACTGTCAATACAATGATCACTAGCGTCATTATATTTAATCTTAGGTTTTTCATGATATACTTCTTTTTAATTGTGAATTAAATTTATAGTTTCTGTAAGGTCAGCGTATCGGTTCCGCCGCCACCGCCGCTCACGTCCTGAAGGACTACCTGGGTTTCGGATGCGGATAATACGTCCCAGTCGTCATTGAATTCATCGAATGGGAAATCGGTTCCAAAGTCCAACAGTAGCGTACTTCCGGCACTCAATACCTGCCAGGTTCCGTTGTTAGTATTACCTCCGTTGGTTGCGGTAACAGTTCCATCTGTGGCGTTGAAGTCCATGGTATATCCGGCATAGTCGCCCGTTTCATCAAAACCGTCATCCAAATAGGAGGCTACGAACCAGTTTCCATCATCCAGGAATCCTTCCAAGTCGCTTCCTCCACCACCACCTCCAGTGAAAGGAGTTCTTTCAAAGGTTAGGAAGTCATCGGTACCATCGCCACTCTCGTCTTTAAGACGAATGATATCATTGGTCACTTCCAGCACATCCCAGTCTTCAGCCAGTTCATCCAAAGGAGGTACAACACCGAAGTTCAGGTTCAATTCCAGGTCGGTTTCATCTCCTGATGAAGTAGACCAGGTTCCATTGGTGGTTCCATTGGAGTCTGTAGCTGTGGCCGTACCATCGGTGGCATAATTGAAAACGTAGTCTGCAAAATCTGCTGTTTCATCCGTATCATCGAAGTAGTACGTTATATACCAGTCACCATTGGTTAATGCAGCAACCAATTCGGTATCATCGACACCGCCGCCGCCAGAGATACAATCGCTTTCAAATCGAAGTCGATCGTCACCAATTCTTAGGTCGACCTTGGACTCACCAGCCTGTTGTTCGATCTCATGGAGGTTCCAATCGTCGTTGAAATCCGGAAGATCAGGAATAGTAATGGTAACCGTAATATCATTTCCACTACCCGAGGCAGACCAGGTTCCGGTAGAAGTACTTCCGGCATAGTCTACTGTAATTCCACCACTCTCGTCGAAGCTAAATAGGTATCCTACATAAATATCCTCCAGGTCATTGTCGTTCCGCTCTAACTTGTCTACCATCCAGTCGTCACATCCCGTAAGAACGTCTGTAAGTTGTTGGGTGGTACATTCGTTGCAATCATCGTCATTGGGATCGTTATCATCATCTTCATCACATTGGTCGATAGCTCCTAGGATGACAGCAACCAACTCCGTAAAGTTTTGGATTTCCACTGTAGTACCATCCCAAAGAACAACTGTTATCGGGAAATCGAAAGTTACAATGGTGTCCTCGTCTATATCGTCAAGGAAATCGAAAAGTTCCTCGTCGTTATTGATAATAACCGTGTCTAATAACTCATTATTTTGATTGAAGATTTGTGCGGTAATGGGATATTGAATATCGATACATTCAATATCATCATCCCCTTCACTAGGATCCGGGCACTGAAGGGCTGCTGCGTTAAGCTCAGCCTGGCTGTTGATAACCACCTCGGTATAATCGTCCAGGATAATCGTAATGGGAAAAACAATTTCGAGGGTATCCGTATCATCGGAAAACTCGTCGAAGATATCCTCTACGATGTCAATATCGTCTTCGTCGGTAATCTCCACTTCTATACCATTGGCAATAACGGTGAACGGTAATTTGATATCGAAACAACTGGCACCATCGATGATATTGTCATAGGAACCATCGTTAGAAGACGTACGTCTTAATAGATCCACTACTTCAGAATCAACACCAAACACCTCATCGGTGGGCGTGTTAATAATCTCCATATCTTCCGATCTACAGGAATATAGAGCGATCGATACTAAGAATAAAAGGGCAAAACTTTTAATAAATGCTTTCATGGGGTGCGGTTTTAATTAATTTTTTTCTTCTTCTATCACTAAAACAATCCAAGGCCGAAAACTCCTGAAATTTTTTTTATTTTTTTTATTTCTAACTTTATTCCTCTAAACAATGACCCTTGCCAAAAGAGCTACATGAGGATATTTGCGACAAAAAACGGTTCGCATCTATATATGAAAAATATATAAAGGACGTCCACGACTTCCTTTACTACAAATATGGTGGTAATTACAGCCCGGGCGATAAGGCCCAAGAGGCCTTTATTAAACTTTGGGAGAATTGTAAAAAAGTAGCTTTCTCCAAAGCCCGATCTTTTCTGTTTACCGTAGCCAACAATATGATGTTGAACGAGATCAAGCATCAAAAGGTGGTATTGCAGTACCAAAAGGTGAAGCCAAAAGACTATACCTATGAGAATCCCGAATTCTTATTGGAAAAAGAACAATTCCTTCAGCAATATCAAAAGGCTCTCGGTAATCTATCGGAAGAACAGCGTGTGGCTTTTACCCTGAGTAAAATTGAGGGCAAGAAACACAGCGAAATTGCCGAAATGTTGGGGGTAACCCAAAAAGTAGTAGAATATCGTATCTACAGTGCTTTCGACAAATTAAAAAGTGAATTAAAAGGATTTAAATTAAAATAATCAGGAGTTTTCCGGATTCAATTGTTATATAGGAAATAACCCGGCATATGGACAAAGACTACTTGATCAAAAAATGGCTAACTAACGACTTAACAGAGGAAGAACAAAATGCCTTTGAAGCCTTGGAAGACCATGATCTACATATTGCAATTATTGAAGAAGGCAAACGCTTCAAAGCCTCGAATTTTTCGGATGTTCCAAATTTCGATCAATTGGAAGGCCGCCTAGAACAGAAAATCCCGGTACGCAAGTTAGCCTGGAAAAGAAAGCTCACCATAGCTGCAAGCTTGCTATTAGTGAGTTTTGCGACTTATTTTTTACTCTTTACGGATAATTTGGAGCATTTTGAAACGTTGGCAACCGAAAAAACCACCATTGAACTTCCAGATGGCTCTATGGCCACTTTAAATGCCCTTACCGAAGTAAGTTATAGCGAAAAAAAGTGGGAGCAGAAAAGAGCCTTAGCATTGAATGGAGAAGCCTATTTTAAAGTGGCCAAAGGGAAAGTATTCGATGTGATTACATCGGAAGGAACTGTTACCGTGGTAGGAACCGAATTCAATGTAAAGCAGCGTAAGGACTACTTCGAAGTGATCTGTTATGAAGGCATCGTAAAAGTGGTTTCCGGCTCACATACCCATGAATTAACCGCAGGTAAGACCTTCAGAATCTACATGGGGGATGCTTCACTCAATACAACATCCAATGAACTTCCTAAATGGACTCTCAATATCAGCGAGTTTAAAGCCGTCCCCTTCAAGGAAGTGGTCAACGAGCTGGAACGACAGTACGATATTTCCGTCACATACGATCCTGGCTATGCAGAACGTTTATTTACAGGAGGCTTTGTACATAATGATCTTGAAAACGCCCTTGAATCCCTTACTTCACCTCAAGATTTGAATTATAAAATTGAATCGTCAAATCAAGTGAGATTAACAAACGGTGACCGTTAAAAACTTTTTCAACCTCTCTCTACTATTACTCCTTTTGGGAGTACAATCGCTATGCTCGCAAATCACTTCGCCCAAAGTCCCTCTGAGTGAAGTCCTGGCAGGGTTGGAACAACAATACGAGAAAAAATTCAACTATTTTGAAGATACGGTTAACGACATACTGTTGGTAGCTCCGGATACTGAAATGACCTTCGATGAAGTTCTTGAATATCTAAGAGTCCAAACAGGATTGATTTACAATCCGCTTGAAAATGATATCATCTCTGTAAAAAAACCTGAAGGCGAAGCCTTGACCTTGTGTGGGTATCTTAAGGACAAGGACACTAATGAACCCATAGCATTGGCTACGATACAAAGCCTGTTCAACTCGGTGGTCACGGATGAGCTAGGCTATTTTGAAATGCCCATTCGCAATGATTCGGAAATGATCACTATCCGCTTCCTTGGCTATAAAACCTTACAACGCCCTTACCAATATTTTAGAGAAGGTTGTAACCCTGTTTTTATGATCATTCAGGAAGAATCCCTTTCCGAAGTGATCCTCACCAATTATCTGGTAGAAGGTATCGATAAGTTGAATAGCGGTTCCTTCGAAGTAGATTTTTCAAAGTTTACCCTACTTCCTGGCCTTACGGAAGCCGATGTACTACAAACCGTCCAGGCATTGCCCGGAATCCAAAGTATCAATGAGACGGTTTCCAATATCAATATTCGTGGGGGTACGCATGATCAAAACCTGATTCTCTGGGACGATATCAAGATGTACCAGTCCGGACATTTCTTCGGGTTGATCTCTGCTTTCAACCCGCAAATGACACAAAAAGTATCGCTCCGAAAGAACGGTACTCCTGCCTCCTACTCGGACGGTGTTTCGGGCAGTATTGCAATGAAAACCAATGAGAACATTACCACCCAGTTTAAAGGCAATCTCGGAATTAACCTGGTTAACGCCGATGCCTTTGCCGATATTCCGCTAGGCAGGAATTCATCCCTCGAGATCGCTGCCAGAAAGTCCATCAGCGACCTGGTGAAAACTCCTACCTATGACCGGTATTTCGACCGTATTGCTCAGGACACCGAAGTGGAAACCAATACGGAGTTCGTATTGAATTCCAACCAGGATTTCGATTTTTATGATACTTCTCTACGATGGTTATATCAAATATCAGAGGATGATCTGTTGCGACTCAATTTTTTATCTATTAACAACGAATTGCTTTTCAATGAAAGTGCAGAAATAGGTGGAATTACCGAGACACGAAGAAGTAGTTTGAGTCAAAATAGCATTGGCGGAGGCTTGTATTATAAACGCCAATGGAACGATAGGCACCATACCAGTTTACAGGTTTATAATACCGATTATAAATTGAAGTCGTTCAACGTCAATCTCCTGGATGCCCAGCGATTCTTGCAGGAAAATGTAGTGTCCGAAACAGGTGCCCGGATCCAGACAAATTACAGCATAAAGGAAAACTTCATTGGCCGTTTAGGATACCAATTTATAGAAACCCAGGTAACCAATCTGGACGATGTAGATGTTCCCATATTTAGAAACAGGATTTCAGAGGTGGTACGCACCCATAGCCCATACGTACAGGTGGAATGGAATTCGAATAACGATAATTCACATCTAAATATCGGATTTCGATACAACTATCTGGACAAGTTTAGCAAAGGCATCTACGAGCCCAGAATTGCTTTCAACCAGAAGGTTTCTCCTTATTTCAGTATAGACCTTACGGGCGAATTCAAACATCAGATCACCTCTCAGGTCATTAATTTTCAGAACGATTTTTTAGGAATAGAAAAGCGCCGGTGGCAGTTATCCAACAACGCAGATATTCCTATTATCCAGAGCAAACAAGGATCTGTAGGGTTTAATTACAGCAGAAAAGGTTGGTTGGTGAGCGCGGAAGGTTTCTATAAGGCCGTGGACGGAATTACCACTCAAAGTCAGGGGTTTCAGAATCAATATGAATTCTTCAAAACCGATGGCAGTTACGAAGTGCTTGGATTGGATTTTTTACTTCGGAAGCAGATCGATCAAACCAATATTTGGGTAAGCTATGCCTATATGGATAATACCTACACCTTCGAATCCCTGCCCGAGATCACCTTTCCCAGTAACCTGGATATTACGCATACCGTCACCTTTGGTATTACTTATGTGTATAAGGATCTAAAAGTTTCTACTGGACTCAACTGGCGTAGTGGAAAACCTTCCACTCTACCTGTTCAAGGGAATGAATTGGTCGACGGAGAGATCAATTACAATCCGGCCAACTCCAGCAATTTGGAGGATTATCTTCGGGTAGACGCCTCGGCCCTTTATGAGTTTCGAATAGGGAAGGTCACAGTGCATTCGGGCGTCTCTGTTTGGAATGTATTGGATCAGGAAAACGAATTGGACCAATACTTCAGGGTAAACCCGGAAGGAGAAGTTGAGGAGTTCGTTCAAAATGCCTTGGACCTTACTCCCAATGCTGTGGTAAGACTCTATTTTTAACTTTAGCTGAAAATTAACAAGCCTCCCAAAAAAGAAGGACTATATTTAAATTCCATTTTATATCTTTGGCCCAACTTTAAAAGGAATGCAGTTTAAACACCCGGAACTTCTTTACGCCCTCTTTCTGCTCCTCATTCCCATTATTATTCACCTCTTTCAATTAAGGCGATTTCAGAAAGTAGATTTTACCAATGTTGCATTTCTGAAGAAAGTTACTATTCAAACCCGAAAGAGCTCTCAACTTAAGAAATGGCTTACCCTGCTCATGCGCCTCATGGCACTCGCCTGTGTGATATTAGCCTTCGCCCAACCGTTCAGTGCCTCTAAAACGGCTTTAAATACGGAAAAGGAAACCGTGTTGTACATAGATAATTCATTCAGCATGCAAGCCAAAGGCCCCAATGGCCCATTGTTGCAACGTGCATTACAGCAGTTATTCGAAGCTGCTGAGGGCACCGAAAAGATGAGCTGGTTCAGTAATACCGTGTCAAAGAAAAATGTTTCCGCTTCCGATTTTAAGAATGAAGTCCTCTCCATAGACTACACTTCCAAACAATTAGGATGGGAAGAAGTTATTTTAAAAGCGAATCAACTATTCTCCAAAAGCCCATCTGCCGAAAAAAGACTGATTCTTATATCCGATTTCCAACAACAAGCTGCTTTTCCGGACCTTCCGGAAGGCCTCAATGTGGACGCCGTTCAAATGGAGCCTGTTACAAGCAACAATATTAGTATTGACTCGGCCTATGTCCTATCCAGGAATACCACAAACACCCAACTTAACGTGATCGTATCCGGTCAAGGGGAACTTCCTCCTACAGCACCTGTTTCCCTCCATAATGGTCCTACTTTGATAGCAAAAACGGCCGTGGATTTTTCTTCGGCCTCCATCAATACGTTAACTTTCGATATTGAGAACCCGGAAGGTTTCGAGGGCAAACTTCAGATTACCGACCCTAATCTACTTTACGACAACAGCCTGTTTTTCAGTATCAATAAACCAGAAAAGATCCATGTGCTGTCTATCAATCAAGGAGATGCCCTATTCCTACAACGCTTATTCGATCAGAATACCTACTCCTACAAGCAGCAAACCTACAACAGCATTAACTATAACGACATTCCATCTCAGAATTTTATTGTACTCAATGAGTTGGAGAATATTCCTGTTTCATTGACCAATGCTCTAAGAGCCTTTAGTGACAGCGGAGGGAGTGTCCTCATTATCCCTTCGAAAAATGCAGATATTACGGCCTACAATACCTTACTCAATACACTGGGACTCGGTCGCTTTGACGATAGGGTTTCACAAGAAAAGAAGATCACCAATATCAATTTTTCTCACCCACTCTATGATAATGTTTTTGAAAAACAGGTAACCAACTTTCAATATCCTAAAGTAAATACCTTTTATAACTTGAGCACCAACGGTAGTTCCGTGCTTCGGTTCGAAGATGGCAAGCCCTTTATGGTACAAAGCGGGAAACATTTCCTTGTTTCAGGTCCGTTTTCCAGGGAAGATTCTAATTTTAAGTCCTCCCCTCTTATAGTCCCCAGTCTTATCAATATGGCACAGCAGAGCTTGCCATTACCAGAGTTGTATTATTCTATTGGAGTGCAAAATAATTTTGCTGTTCCTGTGAAGTTAAGCCAAGATGCTATTCTAACCTTAAAAGACAGTCTAAACAGCTTCATACCCTTGCAACAGACCAAGGCCAATAGTGTGGAGATCACAACGCTGGATGAACCTGCCCATTCCGGAAACTTTCGAATTGAAAAAGAAGATGCTTTTATCCAAAACATAAGTTATAATTATGCCAGGCAGGAGAGTCTCATGCAATTTACCAACCCCGAGGATTGGGAGGGTGTTACCCTACATGATTCGGTTTCGGATCTTTTCAATTCCATTGCTTCCGCCAATAAAATCAACTCCTTTTGGAAATGGTTTGTTATTTTTGCAGTGGTCTTTCTGTTATTAGAAATGCTTATTTTAAAATTCTATAAATGAACCTACTCTTAAAATCGGCCACCATTGTGGACCCAGCCAGTAAGCATCACGGAAAGAAAAGGGATATACTTATTGAAAAAGGAGTCATTCAAAAAATCGGCGCTTCCATAAAAGACACTAAGGTTAAGGCCATCACATTAAAAGACTTATATGTTTCCCAGGGTTGGTTCGATGCGAGTACTTCTTTCGGTGAACCGGGGTACGAAGAAAGGGAAACTCTTGAAAACGGATTACGAACGGCGGCAATGAGTGGTTTCACCGCGGTGGCGGTCAATGCCAATACGGATCCCATAACCTATTCCAAATCTCATGTAAAGTATCTAAAATCTAAGGCATATGGGAACATTGTTTCTCTTTATCCTGTGGGAGCTTTGACCGTAGCTTCTGAAGGAGTGGATCTGGCCGAGCTTTACGATATGCACAATGAAGGTGCCCTTTCATTCTATGATTATAAAAAGCCTGTAGCCAATGCAAATCTTATGAAGATTGCATTACTCTATTGCCAGAATTTTGGAGGATTGGTGCAGTCTTTTCCTTATGAAAAATCTGTGGCTGCCAAAGGAGTTGTAAATGAGGAAGAGAATAGTACCAGGCTGGGACTAAAAGGAATACCTGCCCTATCTGAAGAACTTCAAATTGCGCGAGACCTCTATCTTCTTGAGTATACCGGTGGAAAACTGCATATCCCTACCATTTCTACACAAAAAAGTGTGGAACTTATCCGAAATGCGAAGAAAAAAGGACTCAACGTGAGTTGCAGTGTGGCGGTACATAATCTTTGTCTTACCGATGATGTTCTCGACACTTTTGATACCAACTATAAAGTCCTTCCTCCCCTGCGAACGTCTAAAGACGTGAAGGCACTTTGGAAAGGCCTGGAAAACGGAACCATAGACGGAGTGACCAGCGATCATAATCCTATAGATATTGAACATAAAAGAACCGAGTTCGATCATGCTTCTTTTGGGAGTATAGGCCTGGAAAGCGCATTCGGAGCACTATTGGCTTCATCCAATCTGGAAACTACCATAAAGGCCCTTACCGGACTAAAAAAGGTATTCGGTCTTGAAGAAACACCTATCAATGAGGGTGTTGAGGCCAATCTCACTCTGTTTTCACCAAAGGCCCAATGGGTTTTTACGGAAGAAAGCATTCTCTCTACCTCTCAAAATGCCGCACTTCTTGGAGCGCCCATGCAAGGTAGTGTCTACGGAATTTATAACAATAGTCAGTTAGCTCTCAATGAATAACCCTTCAGCAAAAACAAAGGCAGTAATTGCCTACCTTACATTTATTGGATGGATTATTGCGTTCTTTATGAACAAGGATAACCGTCACGAATTTGCTACCTGGCATATTAAAAATATGTTCGGGTTACTTATCCTCTTATTCGCCTCCATAGCGCTTCAGGACTACCTAATTGGCTACTATATTTACTGGATTTCTGCTATTTTATGGCTGTTTTCCTTAATTATGTGTCTGCTAAATAGACAACTGGGTATTCCCTTTTTAAGTGAAAAATTTCAGACTTGGTTTACATTTTTAGATTAGAAGTTCTATATTTAGTGAAATTATTTCACTAACCTAAACTTATAAATTATGTCAGAATCTACTACAGACAACAGCAAAACCATTGGTATTGTTGCCTACCTAACACTTATTGGTTGGGTCATTGCTTTTATTATGCATAGCAATAATAAAACAGAATACGGTGCCTTCCACTTAAGACAAATGTTAGGCTTATTGATTCTTGGGATTGCTTTGAGCGTTGTTGCCAACGTGCTTGGAATAGCGATCATCGCTTGGATTATTCAAGCTGCTATTTTTGTTCTTTGGCTATTAGGCTTTATTGGAGCTATCCAGGGTGAAAAGAAACCTATTCCAGTCCTAGGAGCACAATTTCAAGAGTGGTTTAAAGGTCTGGGATAGACTTTCAGAATATACTATTTCAAAAATGCCGTGAGGGTTGTACCTTGCGGCATATTTTTTTGGTATGAAACAAGAACTCTCCCTCACCCATAATTATCGTCCATCCAATATTGCAGCTGGAAAGGCCCCTGTTATTATTATGCTGCATGGATATGGAAGCGACGAGAATGATCTTTTCTCTTTTGCTTCAGAATTACCTTCGGAATACGCCATCGTATCTCTAAAGGCTCCTATTGCGATGCAGCCCTTTGGAAATGCCTGGTACAATATCTACTTCGATGCTACGAACGGAAAGTTTAGTGATGATGAACAAGCAATAGCATCAAGGGATCTCATTGCCAAGGTGATAGATGAAGTTATAGATACCTATCCGGTCGATCCGGATAGAGTAACCTTATTGGGATTCAGCCAAGGCACCATATTGAGTTTGGCGGTAGCGCTAAGTTACCCCGAAAAGGTGAAGAATATAATAGGACTAAGCGGATACATCAATGAAGGTATTTTAAAAGATGGATATGGTGAGAAGGATTTTAAGGGGTTACATGTTTACAGTTCCCATGGAAGCGTGGACCAGGTAATTCCGGTCGACTGGGCCAGAAAGACCCAACCCTTTCTCAAAGAATTGGGAATCGATTCGCACTATTCAGAATTTCCGGTAGGACATGGTGTAGCCCCTCAGAACTTCCATGAATTCAAAGAATGGCTAATCAAATTGGATGGTAGAGGATAGATAGTAGATATTAGATAGTTGATGGTAGATTGGATCTTTTACATCAAACCACAACGCTTAATTGGGATAGAGTACAGATGAGATCGTGGTTAGGTCCAACTCATTATTCTCATCAAAAAAGTACTCAATGATCACCTCACCCCAGCGAGAGCCATCGCTAAAATCGGCTTGGATCCAGCGGTGATTGATAAATTTCATTTTATTAATGCGCATCTCTCCCATGCCTTCCAACGGAACCAGGGGATTGCCTCCTTTCTGCAGATTCTTGTCGATAATGGCATCACTCACCATACGTTCTACGGCCGTAGATTCAAGCCCCAAACGCTCTAAGTAGGTCATTGCATTATCATTCCCCTGAAGGGTGAAATAGTTAAGGTCCAAAATATGATCCTCCAGAACCGTTAGAGAATCCTTAGATTCTTTAAGCTCTTTGGTAAGACTCTCTATAGACTTTTGCTGAGATTCGTGAATGGACTTCTGATTCATGTACATGAAGACAATGAGCAGAGCCGCGAAAAAGAAGAGGTACATAAAAATTTTTGACTTCATATAATTTGTTTATTCGTTTATTCGTTGATTTGTTATTTACCTGTTCATTCATACAGCGTATTGCCTATTACCTATGGCTTACCGCTGATTACCCAACGTCAATTTTCAACCCATCGTATGCAAGATGAACCGCTTTGGGCAATGTAGCCTCTACTTCTTCATGAAAACCGAGTAAATGACTAATATGCGTAAAATAAGCTGTTTTGGGACGAATGAGCGTCACCATTTCCAGGGCTTCCTTCAAATTTAAATGAGTACTGTGAGGTTCTTCCCGTAGCGCATTGATCACTAAAACTTCGGTCCCTTTTATCTTTTCGATTTCTTCTTCCGAAATCGTCTTCACATCGGTAAGGTAGGTAAACCCATCTATTCGAAACCCCAATACCGGTAGCGTACCATGATAAACCTCTATGGGAACAACTTCCTTTCCGAAGAGCTCAAAAGGGGTATCTTTATCTATTACTGTCTCGGTAATGGTGGGCGCGCCGGGATATTTGTTCTCCGTTTCGAAAATATAAGCATATCGATGGTGCAAGGCGTCAAACACACGTTGATGCCCATAGAAAGGAATGTCTCCCTGCCTGAAATAGAAGGGTCGGATATCATCTATTCCTGCTACATGATCACTGTGTTCATGGGTCAACAATATGGCATGTAATTCACTCACATTTTCCCGCAACATTTGTTGCCTGAAATCCGGACCACAATCGATCACGACTTTGTGGGTGTCCCATTCCAAAAGCACCGAAACCCGTAAACGTTTATCCTTTGCGTCAGTGCTGGTACACACAGGGTGCGTACTACCAATTACCGGGATTCCCTGAGAGGTCCCCGTCCCTAAAAACGTAACGGCAAGTGGTGTTTTCATTCACACAAAAATAACAGTATTTTTTTTGTTTACCTATGGTATTTACTACCTTTGTTCTAAGGAGAATCTATAGAATATAGCTATGCCAGAAACTATTTCAGGAGACAAGGAATTTGAAGCAATTCCTTCGATAAAGAACAAAGCACTTCGTATTAATTTAAATGAAAATGTGTACGGAACCTTCGCTGAGATTGGGGCTGGACAAGAAACGGTTCGAAACTTCTTTAGAGCCGGTGGTGCTTCCGGAACTATTGCCAAGACCATTTCCGCTTACGATAAAGATTTTAGTGATGCGATTTACGGAGTTGAAAGCGATGGAAGATACGTAACCGAATCACGTTTGAAGAAAATGCTCTCCCATGAGATCAATTTGATTGAGGAGCGTATTGTCCGTGAGAATCACCCGGACAAGATGTTCTTTGCCTATGCCAATACGGTTGCTACTATAGATTTTGCCAAGAAATACAAAGGTCACGGCTGGGTGGGGATTAAATTTCAAACGGCACCGGACGAAGATTACAGCGAGATCATCCTTCATATTCGATTTAAAGAAAACGAAGCAGTACTCCAACAGCAAACTCTAGGTATTCTTGGTGTAAACCTTATCTATGGCGCATTTTATAAGCATGATACACCCAAAAAGTTATTGCGCTACCTGTATGATCATATCGATAAGGATAAAATTGATGGTGTCGATCTCAATTTTATCC
>JBCBDM010000093.1:0-14517 GCA_038529705.1 Bacteroidota bacterium | reverse complement strand
TCATCGCTCCTGCACCAGGCAATCCAGGACTCGGAGGAGTTAAATGCTCCCAGAAGTACACCTCGTCTATCATGCTATTGGCTGAAATGAAATCATCCGCAAAGATCGAAGAGGCATAAGGATTGGCTAATACATTAGGACTGCTGTTCTTATCGGTATTGAATCCGACACTAAAGGTTACATCTCCCGTGTTTAGAGTTCCATCGTCATAGGTATAGTTAAAGACCCCGCCTGGTTGTCCAAAACCAGATTGTGGACGCACTAAATAACCCTCTCCCGGATCAAGGGTTCCGGAGTAGACACCCCAGAAGTCGTTATTGTCATCGGCAAAGTTCTCTGCTCCAGGGAAGGCGGCAGCCACATCAGGATGAGGAACAAAATTGGCCGTGGTAGCATCCAATACTAAAAAGGCTGAGTTCCACACACTATTGCGCATCTCTCCACTCATAGGACTTCCCAGAATCATAAAGTCTCTAGAAGCCAAATTAGGAGTGGTTTGTAATACATTGATCGTACCGTTGTTGGTCACTATGGCATCACTGTCCACCTGAACAACACTCCCCTCATGTTCGACAATCAAAATCCCTCCCGAATCAACAGTTATGTTACCGTACAGCTTTACATAATCGCCAGCTGAAATTCTAAGTGTCGCACCAGATGAAACAGACAAAGAGCAAGCATCAATACTTCCACCATCCAGACTGGTGGTGTAGTCTGCACTTATAATAGCAAAGCTACCGGAAGCCGGATTACTGTTACTCCAGGTTCCTGTGTACTCTGTCGTGGTAAAACACACAAGTGCACCGGCGCAATCGTAAGTGTCATTGGTAATTTGAGCTCCAGGAGCGGTAGCACAGTCTTTTGGAAGACCTGCAGTACCGGGTCCGCAGGCAGAATAAAATTGGTCCAGAAAGATTTCAGTTGATTCAAAACAGAGCATAGGATTCAATGTTGCATCCTGATATTCTATTTTTATATGAAGTAGTAATGAGGGAGTATCTGAAACGTTGTTCGTTATAGAACCTTCTCCTAATGCCTGCTGAAAACTAATAGATACGCGAGAACCTGTATTATCATTTTGAATAAAATTTGAATAGATCGGAGTAGTCCCTCCGTGCTGCTGGTCTAATATATAGCTGCCCCCGAAAATGCCATGATCATAGGTAAGTTTGCCATTTGCAGAAATATTCGCTCCAAACGCCAATGGGTTATAATTTAGATATATCTGACCGGAGCCTAACTTAAAATCACTAGAACTTGAGATGAGTACATCGACTTCGTAAAAGTCGTTGGAACCGTCATTCGTAATTTGGGCGTTATCAAATTCAAAATGGATGTCCTGAGCAATACAAAAATGAAAAGCCGCTATAAACAGCAAAAACGAAGTTAGTAATCTCATACATTGGGGTCTATAGATTATCAAATTTAACATTTTAGCTCTAAAACGCAACTTTTAATTCATTGGAAACAAAAAGCCACTCCTTTTTAAAGAGTGGCTTTATCTTTTCTTTGGTTCAGAGGTTTACTACCCTCCAAAGTCGTCGAAACGAATATTCTCGTCCGGAATTCCGAAGTCTTCTCCCATCTTCTGAACTGCCTGGTTCATCAAAGGAGGTCCGCAGAAATACAACTCAATATCTTCAGGAGCTTCATGTAGATTTAAATAGTTATCGATCACCACCTGATGAATAAACCCAACGAAACCGTCTCCTTCACCATCAATACCATCTTTAACCTTCCAATTATCCTCTGGAAGCGGTTCGGACAGCGCCATGTAAAATTTGAAGTTAGAAAATTCTCTTTCCAATTTTCTGAAGTGCTCAATATAGAACAGCTCCCTCTTGGAACGACCTCCATACCAATAGGTAACGGTACGTCCGGTCTTCAAGGTGTTAAAAAGGTGATATAAATGGGAGCGCATGGGGGCCATTCCGGCTCCTCCACCCACATATAACATTTCTGCTTCGGAGTGATTAATAAAGAATTCCCCATAAGGCCCTGATATGGTTACCTTATCGCCTTTCTTTTGATTGAATATATACGAAGAAGCAATACCCGGATTTACCTGCATCCACTGATTTTTAGCACGATCCCAAGGCGGGGTAGCAATACGAACGTTTAGCATGATCTCGCGTCCTTCGGCAGGGTAAGAGGCCATCGAGTAAGCTCGCTCAACAATTTCGGTGTTCTTCATTACCAAGGGCCATAGACCAAATTTATCCCATTCGGCCTGGAACTTATCCGGAGTATCATGTTCTTCCGGATGAGCAGTGATATCCATATCACTGTATTTGATCTCACAGGGTGGAATTTCAATTTGAATGTATCCACCTGCCTTGTAATTCATATCTTCAGGAATTTCCACAACAAATTCCTTAATAAAGGATGCCACATTGTAGTTACGAACTACAGTAGCTTCCCATTTCTTAATTCCAAAAACCTCTTCAGGAATATGAATATTCATATCCTGCTTTACTTTTACCTGGCAGGACAAGCGAGCTCCTTCTTTTAGTTCTTTCCGAGTAAAGTGGGGTGTTTCGGTAGGAAGCGCTTCTCCTCCACCCTCTAGCACATGGCACTCGCACTGAATGCAGGTTCCACCGCCTCCACAGGCAGAAGGAAGGAATATCTTCTGATTTCCCAAAGTCGAGAGCAGGGTTCCTCCGGAAGGAACTTCAATCACCTTCTCATCATTGATGGTAATTTTTACAGGCCCCGATGGAGACAGCTTCTGCTTGGTAAATAATAGTAGAGCCACTAATAATAGGACCAGCACCAAGAATGCAACTACCGTTGCAACAACCACTCCCAATGTACTTGCTAAGATCATAGTCTAGTTATTTGTTTCTGAAACTACCACCTGAGCAGTTTCGTTATCTTTTTCAATTTTTTGTACTTCTGTCAAAACTTCAGTGCTATCCTGGGCTTCTCCCTGAACAGCAGTTGTAGTCTCTTCGCTAGCTTCTTCATCTCCACCCGTCAACATTCCACCAAAACTCATAAATCCAATCGCCATTAATCCGGTGATGATAAAAGTAATCCCTAAACCACGCAGAGGTGCCGGAACATTAGAGTAACGGATCTTCTCACGGATGGCAGCAATGGCCAAAATGGCCAGGAACCAGCCAATTCCACTACTAAAACCATAATTAAGCGCCAAGGTAAACGTTTCGATCTCTCTAGACTGCATGAACAAAGATCCACCCAGGATCGCGCAGTTCACTGCGATCAATGGAAGAAAGATCCCCAACGAGTTATAAAGCGATGGGGAGAAACGTTCTACAACGATCTCCACGAGCTGTACCATGGTAGCAATGGTCGCAATAAATAAGATGAATGAAAGGAAACTCAGGTCATAATCCGCATACTCTGCGCCTAACCAACTCAAGGCTCCTTCTTGCAGAATGTATTGATCCAGTAACCAGTTTAAAGGTACTGTAACTGTTAATACAAAAATTACTGCAGCACCTAACCCTACTGCCGTACTCACTTTTTTGGAAACTGCCAGGTATGAACACATTCCTAAGAAATATGCAAATACCATATTGTCTACAAAAATCGACTTAAAAAATAATTCAAGATGTTCCATATCTATATATCTTCAGCCAGAGGCCTACTAATTTTCTTCGATTAATGCTTTATTTCTACTGCGCTGCACCCAGATAATGATACCCACAACGATCAACGCCATGGGAGGTAATACCATGAAACCATTGTTTTCGTATCCTATAGAATACAATCCAGTTTTTTCTACAGAATCTCCCAGCACCTTAAAACCAAATAAAGTTCCGGAACCCAATAACTCTCTAAAGAATCCAACGATGATGAGGATGACTCCATATCCCAGAGCATTCCCTACACCATCGAGAAAAGATTTCCAGGGTCCGTTTCCTAAAGCAAATGCCTCAAAACGCCCCATAATGATACAGTTGGTAATAATCAATCCAATGAAAACGGAAAGCTCCTTACTCAAACTATATGCGAAGGCTTTAAGAACCTGGTCCACTATAATTACCAAGGTTGCAACTACAATCAACTGAACGATAATTCGAATCTTTGAAGGAATCACATTTCTCATCAAAGAAATGACTACGTTACCAATTCCCAGCACGAAGATCACCGAGATCGCCATCACGATGGACGGTTTTAACTGAGCCGTGATCGCAAGGGCCGAACAAATCCCCAATACCTGAATGGTAATTGGGTTATCATCGGACAATGGGTCTAATATTAATTTAGCGTCTTTTTTAGATAGCAATCCCATATTAGTTTAAGTTTTTAAAGTAAGACACATACATTTTAACGTCCTTTTGAAGCATCGCACTTAAGCCGTCTCCTGTAATGGTAGCGCCTGCCAGGGCATCCACTTCCTGATCCGTCTTGTCTTCATTTTTTGGGTCATTATTTCCTTTGGCCACTTTGATACTGCCAAAAGAACCGTTGTTCAAAAAGCTCTCCCCGGCAAAGTCATCCATAAAATATCGCTGCTTGATCTCTGCTCCCAGTCCCGGGGTCTCTCCTTTGTGATCGAAATATACTCCTTGAATGGTCATGCTCTTATCCACGGCCACAAAGCCCCAGATAGCATCCCACAACCCTTTTCCTCGAACAGGGATCACGTACAATTCCTTTCCGTCTTTTTGTCCAATGAACAAAGGAAGCTTGCGCGTGTAATTAGGATCTTTCGCTTTGTTAGCTTCTTTCTTGATATCAATTAGATAGGCCTCATCGTCTTCCGTTGCCTTATCGCCTTCAATCACTAATTGTTTCGTGATATATTTTTTGAATTCATCCTCCACCACATCGGTTGTAATGAATTCTACATCATTGGCTCCTTCATTATTGTTCACCCCAATAGCATAAAGGATGTTTTGTTGCTTTTCAAAACGTTCGTTCGCCTTGATCATCGGTTTCAATCCACTGGCAAATCCAGCTAATATCGACCCTACCACCACCACCATAATGATGGCAAAAACGATGGTGTAACTATTTTTATCTGTATTGATCGCCATAATTAAGCAGTTTTAACTTTGAGACGTTTTGCTCTTCTTTTAATATTTCCTTGTAGCACGTAATGATCGATGGTGGGAGCAAATACATTCATCAACAAAATAGCAAGGAATACCCCTTCCGGATAGGCCGGATTAAAGACACGGATCATGATCGAAATAAATCCAATTAGGAAACCGTAGATCCATTTTCCTTTGTTGGTCTGAGATGCTGTTACCGGGTCTGTTGCCATGTAGACCGCACCAAAAAGTATACTTCCTATAATGAGATGTTGCCAGAAAGGAACACTCATTAAGCCGTAGAACTTACTACTCTCCGAGATCCAGCCTGCATCGACCACACCATTGAAGATAAGTCCCATGGCCAGGGCTCCAGCCAGGGTGCTAAAGATAATTCTCCAACTTCCAATTTTCGATACAATTAAGATAAGCGCTCCTAACACAATGAGTACTTTAGAAGTTTCTCCCACAGATCCGGGTATAAATCCTAGAATCTGATCTGTCATGCTCCAGTCAATACCATTGTTCTGAGCCAAGCTTCCCAAAATAGTTTCACCTACAATGGCGTCAGGCTGACCTGCCGTCTCTACCGCACCGGTCACCCATACTTTATCTCCACTCATCCAGGTAGGGTAGGCAAAGAACAGGAAGGCTCGAATGGTAAGAGCGGGATTCAGGATGTTCATGCCGGTTCCTCCAAATACCTCTTTTCCAATAACAACCCCAAAGATCACGGCAACCGTCAACATCCAGAGTGGAATATCAACAGGTACAATCAATGGCACCAACATTCCGGTCACCAAATAACCTTCCTCCACTTCATGGCCTTTTATCACGGCAAATAAAAACTCAACAGCCAAACCAACTCCATAGGAAACCACCACCAAAGGAAGTACCTTCCAGGCGCCTAGGCTAAAATTGGCCATATTCCAGAATTCACCACTAAAGAATCCCAAGGCCTGAGAAACTTCGCCTGTCTGAACATTATGCTGATACCCAGCGTTAAAAATCCCGAAAATTAAACAGGGCACCAATGCCATGATCACCATATTCATGGTTCTCTTCAAGTCATCGGCTCCCTTAACATGCGTACCGTTATGAGTAATTTCATTGGGTAAATACAAGAACGTATGGAGTGCGTTGAACGCAGGAGCCATCTTCTTGCCTCTGTATTTTTCTTTAAGCGTATGTAATTTTTGTTTCAATCCCATCTACTTCGTATTTTTCATTTTTTTCAAAATGAATAATTATCCAATTTCTTTATACATTAGGTCCAATCCTTCACGGATGATCTGTTGATGTGGTTGTTTAGACACACAAATAAACTCGGTCAATGCAAAATCCTCCGGGGCAACTTCATACATTCCCAGTGCTTCCATCTGATCCAGATCCTTCACCTTACATGCTTTTAATATCTGAAGCGGATAGATATCAAGAGGAAATACCTCTTCGTAATTTCCAGTTACCACAAAGGCACGGTGTTCTCCATTCGTATTGGTATTGAGGTCGTATTTTTTCTTCGGAAACATCCAAGAGAATGTCAACGCTCTGGAAGGAGAAATCTTATTGAAGACAGGCTTGTTCCACCCGAAGAACTCATAATCGTCTCCTTCAGGAATAATACTTACTACATTGTCATAATAACCGAGGTGCGATTTAGGACTAATCTGCGTCCCGGTAAGCACATCTCCACTGATCACTCTTGAATGATCATCCTCCAAGCCCGAATCGTATATAAAAGTGGAAACTTCGGCACCGATCATGGTACTGTAGTACTTGGGCGTTTTTACCGAAGAACCTCCCAAAGCAATTACCCTTTCGGCATTGAACTTCCCAGTGGTGATCAAATCTCCTATAATGACAAGGTCCTGCGCTGCCACCGTCCAAACAGTTTCCCCCTTGTTCACTGGGTCTATCTTTCCTATTTGAGTCCCAACATTTCCTGCAGGGTGCGGACCGGACACCTTGTGTAAGGTAACATCTTTTAGCCCACTTAACGGAGAATCACCTTTAGCTCCCACCGAAACATGAACTGCTCCTTCGGTTAATTTACTCAGGGCACTCACCGCAGCTTGCAACTGAGTTTCCTTTCCTTTTAGCGTAAAGTCCAGGTCGGCCGCCAGTGGCCCTGTACTGTAACCAGAGACAAAAATAGCTTTCGGGGCTACATCCGGATTGGCGATCACATCATAGGGACGCTGCTTAATGAAAGGCCAACATCCAGATGCCAATAAATGGTTTTTAATCTCCTCTGGACGCATGGAATCCGGATTAATTATTCCGAAGTCTTTGTAGCTGTCTTGCAGGTCTCCTTCAATGACAATTCGAGTAATCACTCTCTTTGCGCCTCTTTCTATTTCAGAAAGTGTCCCACTCACTGGAGAGACAAACTTGATCTCTTCTTTCGCTTTGGAGTAGAAAAGAACGTCGCCAGCTTGTACTTTAGCTCCTTCTTTTACAACCATTTTAGGGGTTATGAGATGGAAATCTTTAGGTCTAATGGCGAAGGTACGAGACCGCGGTGCTTTGGAAAGAATTTTTGCCGCTTCGCCTTTTAATTGAATATTAAGACCTTTTCTAATCTTAATGTCTTTGGACATAGGATACTTGTGTTAAAGTTCTCTTTAAGGCCCGACTGAATTGAATTCAGTTTTTGGGTGCGCAAATTTAATAATTAAAAAGCGCTTCGCATAATAAATAAAGATAATTTTCGGTAAAACATAACGGTATCGTTTTCGCTCAAATTTTGGGCATAAAATTTGTTTATCTTTAACCGCACAAATCATCGTTATATGCTACAAAAGGCTTTTTGGATATTCATTTTTCTACCTTTTTTTGCTACTTCGGAAGCACAAGTACTGGAAAAAATAGAACCTTTTCACATTAGAACCATTCAATTTAGCGGTGGATCTCAGCAAAGCCAGCTGCCTATTATACGCCTGGGAGAAACCCTAAGACTTTCCTTTGACGATATCAATGGAGATGAAGAGGATTACTATTACAAGATCACTCATCACGATTTCGATTGGAGTGAAAGCGATCTTTCTAAAGGTGAATTCCTAGATGGTTTTGACGACGTACGGATCGAAACCTACGAAAACTCCCTCAATGCCTTACAGCTCTACTCTCATTATATGCTCACCATTCCCAATAGGGAGACCAGAGCCATTAAAAAGAGTGGAAATTATATGATAAGCATTTACAACTACGATGGCGAGCTGGTCTTCACCAGAAAGTTCATGATCATGGAGCAAGAGGTCCGGGTGGCCGTGGAAATTAAACGTTCCCGAGATCTCAAATATATCGACTCCAAGCAAAGTGTTCATTTCACCATAGATTCCCCCAACACCCTTCTTATCGATCCAAAGCAAAATCTGAACACCCTGGTACTTCAGAATAGCAATCTAAAATCGGCTATCACCCATCTAAAACCGCAATACACTATAGGAACCGAGCTCATTTACCGTTACGACCAGGAATCGTCTTTCTGGGCCGGAAACGAATTTCTATTTTTTGATAGCAAAGAACTTCGCGGCGCCAATAATACCATTCGAAGAGTTGAATTGAACGACCTCTACGAACATTACCTCTTCACCAATATTGCTCGTGCAGATAGACCCTATACCTATGCTCCGGATATTAACGGAAATTTCGTGATCCGGTCCATTCGAGCGGAAAGGCAAAACATAGAAGCAGAATACATTCGGATGCATTTTGCACTTCAGTATTATGAAGATATTGGCGACAAGGAAATTCACCTCTATGGAAATTTTAACAATTGGTGTATAGACGAAAGTACTTATATGTCTTATGACGAAGCTACGGACAGCTATCGAAATGAAAGACTCTTCAAACAGGGTTTCTACAACTATCGCTATGTGTTGGTTGACCGTGATGGCAGTATCGATGAGACAGCCATTGGCGGAAGCTTTTGGCAAACGGAGAACGATTATACGGTTTTGGTCTATTATCGGGGGCCTGGAGAGCGATTTGACCGAATCATAGGATATGGAAAATCCAATTCCAGCGTGATTACCAATAACTAGTTGATGGTTGATGGTTGATGGTTGATGGTTGATGGTTTAAAATTATGCAGTTCCAACTTCAGACTTGCAACTTCTGTCTTTCGACTTCCGATCGCTGGCTCCATACCTCCGGCTTTTCGCTTTGAACAGTTGCATGGTTTATTCGTAGATTCGTTTATTTGTTGAACCAAATTAATTGAGGTACCTCATACGTTTTTCGAACAATCTCATAAGCATAACTGCCTACTGAAAACCGATCACTGAATACTGACCCCTGCATCTTGATTCCTCCATCTTGATTCCTGTTTCTCAACTTCTGCCTTTCAACTTCCGATCGCTGGCTCCAAACTTCCGACTTCTCGCTTTGAACGGTTGCATGCTTTCTATGTGGATTCGTTTATCTGTTGAATCAAATGAACTGGGGTATCTCATACGTTTTCCGAACAATCTCATAAGTATAACTGCCTACTGAAAACCGCTCACTGAATACTGAATCCTGACTCTTGCATCTCAATTCCTGTTTCTCAATTTCCAACTTCCAACTCCGGGCTTCCAACTTTCGACTATTTTACTAACTTAGCGGTATGTCCAACCAACTACCCGAAAAAACCAAGGGCCGTAAGGCTGCCAAATACCGTGGTGCCGAATGTTTGAACTGCGGAACCCCTCTCGACCTAAGTGATGTACATTGCTCTTATTGTGGGCAATTGAATACCACAAAGAGCCTATCCTTAAAAGACTTTTTCGGTGAATTTATCGGGAGTATTATCACCTACGACTCCCGTTTTAGATATACGCTTAAAGATTTGCTATTCAAACCGGGAGTGATCACCCGAAATTATGTGGGAGGCCAGCGCCTTAAATATGCCAATCCTTTTCGCTTCTTCCTTAGTGTTTCCATTATTTACTTTTTGGTTCAGAGTCTCATTGCCACTTTTACAGGAAAAAGCAACCTCATCGATGATAATTCTAATAATAGCGGCCCAAACTGGGAATTGAATTCCGGCAACAATATCAAAGTCTTCTCCAAAGAGCAGGACAGCCTGGTGTTGGATTCGGTTTTCAATAAATTAAGAGTAAAGGGAATACCTATAGATTCCATTTTAGGAGAGGACAAAGCTATTTTAGACTCTTTACAGGCCCATAATGCCTTTAACCAAAAAGCGTTGGATTCTATCATCAACATCTACAACCCTTTAGCAAAGGACACCGTTCCGTCCTATGAATTAATTACAGAAGTCGCTTTGGATACCATGAATTGGGCCAATCGAACTATCAAACGTTTCAATTTGTACTACGACTTCTACAAAACTACGGAGATCAAAAACCCAGTACAAGCGCTGGATAGTTTAGGACATGAGAATTCCACCTACAACCGATGGGCTTATCAGAAGAACGAAGCTTTCGAACAAATTGGAGAAAATCCCACGGAATTCATTACCTACCTCATAGAAAAGACACCCTTCTTCGTATTCTTCTTTACTCCCTTTTATGCCTTATTCTTCTGGCTTATCTATTCCAAGAAGAAATACACCTATATGGAACACATGATTTTCATCTTCCATATCTTTAGCTTTATCTTCCTGGCCATGCTCATTTCCATACTTCCGGATATGCTCATAGGTGCCGATATTTTTAGCGGTCTGTTATTCACGATCATCGGACCTTTTTATTTTTATAAAGCCTTGCGTAATTTTTACAAACAAAACCGACTGATTACAATAATAAAATTCATATTTTTAAACATGGTATTTTGGTTAAGTGCAAGCTTAAGTGCCATATTGTTTTTTGCGATAACCGCAGCACTTTATTGAAATGGTTCAACAAGTTACACAGGGAATTAAAGTCTCCGTAGAGACTCGCTTCGAGGGCACCTACATGAAAGCCCACAAGAAAAAATATGCCTTTTCGTATTTAGTAACCATAGAAAACCACAGCGAAAGGAGCGTACAACTCACGTCCAGATATTGGCTTATCAAGGACGCACTTAACAATACTGAAGTGGTAGAAGGCCCTGGTGTTATTGGCCTTCAACCTGTAATAAGACCAGGCGAAAAACATGAGTATAGCAGTGGCTGTGTGCTCGTGTCACCCTTTGGCTCTATGCAGGGTTATTATACTATGGTAAGCGCAGATACCGAAATAAAAGTGGGCATCCCGCTGTTTAAGCTGAACGCACCTTTTGCGATGAACTAAAACTTTCAAAGTTCCCAACACAATTAAGTTTTATGAGTTCCCCGGCCTGAAGAATATGGCAATAGGCACAA
Source organism: Bacteroidota bacterium (assembly GCA_038529705.1). Taxonomy (GTDB): domain Bacteria; phylum Bacteroidota; class Bacteroidia; order Flavobacteriales; family Flavobacteriaceae; genus Aureisphaera. The sequence goes on along the minus strand of JBCBDM010000093.1, from coordinate 3,216 downwards.
TGCGAGTCGTAGGTAAACTCAAACGGACGATTCATATCGATGGCCTGGGAAAAGTAGACCCCATCAAAATCCAATTCATGCAGATCGTTGTAGCGCCTTATTCTAAAGTGCGCCTTGGGTAGATGTTCCTCTAAAGTCAGCCAAAACCAGGCATTGCTACCCGTCCCTGATAGTTTTTGGGCCTCTGAAGGAAGTCCGTTGAGCGACTGAGTACGAGTTTCCGAAAGCCCTCCGGCCTGAGAATTAAGTAGGTTGTTATTTCCCTTTTTTCTATGAAAATAATTGGTTAGGTTCTCTTTAAGTGCAGAGCCCGCAAAAGGTTTGATTTCTCCTTCAAAAACCTCATACACGTCCCCAAGCGCAGCCTTTTCTACATTACCTACGGTACTGGGGGTAAACTTCTTATTGAAATTAAGCGCTTTTATGATCCTTTTTTCTGAAGTAGACGCCAAAATCGTATCCGTAACAAAGCGAGCACAATTACTCCCGGTCTTCGCAAAAGCTCCATAAGGAATACTTCCTCTTTTCTGAAGCGTTTGAATATAGGCATTGGCCTTTTGAAAGTTTACCGCATCACAAACCGAAGCCAGAAGCCTACCTTCTCCATGAGTTTTTTGTGGGTTGGCATCCAACCAGGTTAGGAAAGTTTCTAAGTTTTGAAGTTTTCCCTGAGTATCGACCTTCGCTGTAAAGGGAATCTCTAATTCGGCATCGGTGTTAAACCCTCGAACCCGGCCTTGGCCTTTAGGCGTCACATACCTTCCGAAATCGAAATAACGTGCATGCCCTGTTTCATTCTCTATCAGTATCAGTGCCGCATGCCCAGCCTTGATATACTCGCGTGTTCCAAGGCCTACCAATGGCAAAAGTTTGCAGATCCATTCGTCACTCATGGTAACAAAGGTGTCAGGGTAAGCAAGCACTATGATCTTTCCGTTATAATTCAAAGGGTAAGGGTTGTTATTTCTTGGGTTTGTAAATCTTCATATCTAAAAACAGACTGTATTTCGTCTTTGGAAAATTGACTAATGCTCTTTGTTTTAACAAATCCACGATCCATAATAAGATCCCACTGCGGATCCCCTTCACCTGCATTCTTATGAAAATGTAGTAACTCTTCTTCAGACGGACTCATACTGTCGAACAAAAAGTCTGAAAACCAAACCTCTCTCTTCCTTTTAATTTCTTTTGGATATAACAGTGATGAGGACCAGATATGTGGCATCAAAGGCTTCTCTTCGAAGTGCGAACTCGAGCCATCCCAAACCAATTCAAACAACTGAACATCTTCATTCCAATCCACCATAACAATGGTAAAGGGTTCTATATTCGTAAAATCAAAATTCCGAATGGCCCCTGTTGCGTCTTCCTGTGTTAAAAGATCTGTGACAATAATTCCCCTACTCATTCTGTAGGAATCCATTCTTTCGTGGGGCTCAAAACCTCCATTCAGCAAACATATGAGTCGGTTACGTTCACTCGTCCCTATCCAGGTGCCGCCGGCAATAGCATCTTTGGGAAACAACAACCTCACACCACCATGGTTGTAGGATTGTGGGGGTAATGTATTGCGCTGTGGTGCTTCATCTCTATTTGAAGTAAGCACAAAACCATCTGAAGATCGAGGTACAAATGTAACAGTACACATACCAATTAGGTCTAAAAATTAATGAACAGCTTACAGTCCATTGGTCAAATTTACAGACTCAAAGATATTGAATCCAATAAAATAGGAGATATACGGTGTCAAATTATTAACGAACCTTCCCTTTAGTTCAAAAATGAGATTAGAAGTTGTGATTTGTCGTATAGAATTTCACAATCGATACTTCGAAATTCGTACCTTTGCAACTTCTAACAAATAAGTCTAACCAATAAGGCTTCCGGAGGTAAGGAAGTTGAAATTCAAATACTATGGGAAAAGGATTCTTTGAAGTACCAATTGCAGTAAACGAACCTGTTAAGGACTATGCTCCAGGCTCACCGGAACGTGCAGAGGTTTTGGCCACCTATAAAAAAATGTACAACAGTACGATAGAAGTACCTCTCTACATCAACGGAAAGAACGTTAAGACCGGAGATACCGCCGAAATGGCACCTCCGCATGATCACAAACACCTTCTGGGAACCTACCACAAGGCCAAGAAGAAGAACATTCAGGATGCCATTAACTCCGCTTTAAAAGCCAGAACCGCCTGGGCAGCTACTCCCTGGGAACAAAGAGCCGGTATCTTTTTGCGCGCCGCCGAATTGATCGCCGGACCCTACAGAGCGAAAATTAACGCTGCCACTATGTTGGGGCAATCCAAAAACATATATCAGGCCGAGATAGATGCAGCTTGTGAACTGATAGATTTCCTTCGCTTCAACGTCCAATTCATGACCGAAATTTATTCAGAGCAACCTGAGTCCACCTCGGGCGCCTGGAACCGATTGGAATATCGTCCATTGGAGGGCTTCATTTACGCTATTACACCATTCAACTTTACCGCAATCGCAGCCAACCTTCCGGCATCTGCAGCCCTAATGGGGAATGTAGTAGTTTGGAAACCGAGCGATAGCCAGGTTTATTCTGCAAAGGTGATCCTGGATGTATTTAAGGAGGCCGGTGTTCCTGCCGGAGTTATCAATATGGTGATGGGAGATCCGGTAATGATCACGGATACCGTGTTGGCAAGCCCTGATTTCAGTGGACTTCACTTCACAGGATCCACCCATGTTTTCAAAGATATTTGGCAAAAGATAGGGATGAATATCCATAAGTATAAAACCTACCCTCGTATTGCAGGGGAGACAGGTGGAAAGGATTTCATTGTAGCGCATAAGACATCCAATCCAAAGCAGGTGGCAACGGCCATCGTAAGAGGAGCTTTCGAGTTTCAGGGGCAAAAATGTAGCGCCGCGAGTCGATGCTATATTTCAAAAAGTATCTGGAACCGGGTGGAGAAGCAATTATTAGCCGATATAGCGTCCCTCAAGATGGGATCGCCAGAGGATATGAGCAATTTTATTACTGCAGTGATCCACGAAGGTTCCTACAACAAACTGAAAAAATATATCGACAAGGCTAAAAAAGACAAGAAGGCCAAGGTGATTGCCGGAGGAGGATGTAGCAAAAGTGAAGGTTACTTCATCGAACCAACGGTAATTGTAACAACAGACCCTAATTACACCACCATGTGTACGGAACTGTTTGGGCCAGTGGTAACCATCTAC
>JBCBDM010000092.1:0-14583 GCA_038529705.1 Bacteroidota bacterium | reverse complement strand
CCTCCTGAAATAACAAATCTTTAACAGTCTCCATAATTAACTCTTTGGAGGATACATAAAGTCCTAAGGTCTTGCTTCGCGTTTGTAACGTAAAATCACTGTACTTAATTTTAAGGGTGACGGTCTTACCAGCCACTTTGCTCTTTTGAAGCCTTCGTTCTACCTCTTCTGCGATATCGTTTAGACGCTCTAGCATAAAGACTTCGGAAGAGATATTTTCGTTGAAGGTCCTTTCGGCGGCAAGGGATTTTCGAACATGGTCCGGGGTTACTTTGCTGTATTGAATGCCCCTTACGATCTTGTAATAGTAGGCACCGCTCTTTCCGAAGTGTTCTTGTAAAAACTCCAACGACCTTGCTTTAAGGTCCTTTCCGGTGTAAATACCATGGAGATACATCTTCTCCTTCATTACCTTGCCTACCCCATAGAATTTTTTAATATCCAGAGTTTCGAGAAAATCCAGGACCTCTTCCGGATTGATGGTCTTTTGTCCATTGGGCTTGTTGATATCACTCGCCACCTTGGCTATAAACTTATTGATCGAAATTCCCGCCGATGCATTGAGACCTGTCTTTTCTTTGATCTTATTCCGGATCTCCTGTGCAACAAGCGTGGCACTGGGATTCCCTTTTTTGTTCTCGGTAACATCCAGATAGGCTTCATCTAAAGAGAGGGGCTCCACCAGATCCGTATACTCAAAAAAGATCTTTCTAATTTGTTTTGAAATTTCCGAATAACGGTCGTATCGAGGTTTTACAAAGATGAGATCTTCGCATAGTTTTCGTGCTAACACGCCACTCATAGCCGATCGTACCCCATACTTTCGAGCTTCATAACTGGCCGCACTTACCACTCCTCGTTTGCTACTTCCCCCTACGGCAATGGGTTTTCCTTGTAATTCGGGATGATCCAATTGCTCCACCGAGGCATAGAAGGCATCCATGTCTACATGAATGATCTTTCGTATGGGCAGTTCGGATTCCATCTTGTAAATTTAATATCTTTACCTAAGTTACCTATGAAAAAAACTGCGATCCTTTTAGGGGCAACCGGATTAACCGGTGGCACATTGCTTCAATATCTGTTGGAAGACCATGCCTATGAAAAGGTAAAACTCTTTTCTCGAAGGCCTACCGAGGGTATTTACTTGGAACCTGGCGAATCACATCCAAAAATAGAACAACATATTATCGACCTTTTTGAATTGGAAAAGCACACAGTCGATTTTACTGGTGATGTAGTCTTTTGCTGTATTGGAACCACCAAAGCCAACACTCCCGATGAAGTTATTTACCGAAAGGTCGACTATGGAATTCCAGTGGCAGCAGCCCGGTTGGCAAAACAGAATCAAATTGAGAAGTTTATGGTGATCTCGGCCATGGGAGCCGATATAGAAAGCAGGGTTTTCTACAATCGGACCAAGGGAGAAATGGAACGTGATGTGCTTGCAGCCGGGGTGAGAGAAACCTACATTTTACAACCTTCTTTAATTGGAGGAAGAAGAGAAGAGTCACGGCTCGGAGAATCGGTTGCAAAATTTCTCTTCGGTGTCTTTGGATTTCTAATTCCCAGGAAATATAAAATGATAGCACCGGAGACAATTGCCAGTGCCATGATGCGATTAGCGGCAGATGGGTTGGAGAAGAGTAGAATTCCTTCAGATAGAATAAAAGAACTGGCTAGCGGATGAATTTGAATCAGATCACTGTTCCTTCCAGAGACGTGCCGGCATCTATTGAGTTTTATAAGAAGTTGGGATTAGAGTTAATCGTGCATACGCATGATCAATACGCCCGTTTCCTTTGTCCTAAGGGAGAAGCAACTTTTTCGGTTCACTATGTTGATGAGTTACCTAAAGGGAATGGGATCTACGTATATTTTGAAGTGGAGGACGTGGAACAGACGGTTTCGGAACTGGAAGAAAAAGGACTGTTATTAGACGAACGTCCTGAGGCAAAAAGCTGGCTTTGGACTGAAGCCAAATTGAAAGATCCGGATAACAACCAGATTATCGTTTATCAAGCCGGTGAAAACAGGAAAAACCCGCCTTGGCGGTTGCAGGATTAGCAATTAAGATGATTGAAATAGAACGGAAATTTTTAGTGACTTCGGAAGGGTATAAGCAAGGGGCTCATACAAGTATACGTATTGTACAGGGGTTTTTAAGTACTCATCCGGATCGAACCGTGCGGGTTCGAAGGATGGGAGAAGAAGGGTATCTTACCGTAAAAGGAAGATCGAATGAAGAAGGTACGACCCGATTTGAATGGGAGAAAAAGATATCTTTGAAAGATGCTGAAGCCCTTTTGGACCTCTGTGAGGAGGGAGTAATTGATAAGATCCGTTACGAAGTTAAAGTGCGAGATCATGTATTCGAGGTGGACGAGTTCCTAGGAAGAAATGCGGGACTGGTCATAGCAGAGGTGGAGCTTTCTTCAGAAGATGAAAAATTCACACATCCCGATTGGCTGGGAAAAGAAGTGACGGGAGACATAAAGTATTATAACTCACAACTAAGTAAAAATCCCTATTCAGAATGGAAATAGTAGAAAAAAAGCAATTAACCCAACTATTGAGATCGGCAAGCCTGTGTGTATTAACAGTATATACTTTGGTGGCATGTAAACCCGAAGTTCACAGAGAATATATAACCGAACCTTGTCCCGAGGAAGAAAAAATTTCCATGGCCCAACAAATCAAGAAACTAAAAGATGATGGCTTTGAGATTTTCGATTATGAGGATGAAGTTTCCGGGGATACTATCATCATGCAAAAGTATTTTATGGCCTTCCTAAAAAGCGGGCCAAACAGAGACCAGGATGAGGCAGAAGCAGAGCGATTGCAGGGCCTTCATATGGAGCATTTAACCAGGATGTACGAAGCTGGATATGCAGATTTATCAGGTCCTATTGCAGATGAGGAACAGAAGCTCCAGGGAATCACGGTGTATAATGTACCTACCTTTAAGATGGCGGACAGTCTTGCCAACATGGACCCCATGGTGAAGGCCGGAAGATTGGTTATTGAGATAAAACCCTGGTGGGCTGGAAAGGGGTATCCTTTACGATAATAATTGAATAACCTGTTCTATTTCTGCCGGATCGGAATGGCCTTCTACCTTGCTGTCAAACATCCCGTTGGTGGCCGTTTTTTTGGTAGCCGAAAGGTGGATCATTTTAAACCCAGCCTCTTTGAAGGCCAGAGCGTTTTCCGAATTAATTCCTCCGCCAGGCATGATCTGTACTTTATCACCAATAAATTCATTTAAATTTTTCAGAAAGTTAATTCCGTCAATAGCTTTTAACTCTCTTCCCGAACTTAACAGCCGGGTAACGCCAAATGACATGAGCAAATTAACCATATTTGGCGCAGAAATCGCTTGGTCAAAGGCTCTGTGAAAGGTAAACTCCATTCCCTGTGAGGCCTCTATTAATCTTTTGCTTTCGGAGGGAGCGATCATATTATTGGTGGAAAGAACGCCGCTAACCACACCAGCACAACCCAGTTCTTTGCAAAAGGCAATGTCCTTGAGCATAGTTTCCAGTTCTGCTTCCGAATAACAAAAATCCCCCGGTCTGGGCCGTATGAGTACATGGGTGGGAATGGACAATTTTTGCATTACTTTTTCGATCTCCCTGCGAGACGGAGTCAATCCACCCACGGAAAGATCGGTGCAAAGTTCAATACGGTCTGCTCCGGTGTTTTGCGCCACAAGGGCACTTTCATAACTATTGGCACAAATTTCTACGATCATTACTCTATAATTATCTCATCAATAAAAGTCCAGGCCTTGTTGCCGGCACCTTGCATTCCTTGTGGAATGGTTCCGAAATTTTGAACTTTAAGTTTTACATATCGAGCAAGTTTCTGTGAATACTTACTATTGATTGTGGTAAATTTTTTGTCGTTTACTAGAAACCTGGGAACGTTCTCGTATTCGTTTTCAATAGAGCTATCAAGTTCTTTTAGTAAAGCTATTTCAATCTTTTTTGGACCATAAATCCATTGTCCGTTGGCATTATAAAACCGAGTAGAAACATTGGAAATGTTCATCTCTTCACCAAGATCAATAGTAATCTCCAGATCGTCTCCCCAAAAGCCTAACCATTCCTTGTCCCCATAACGGGTATTGCTTCCCGAGATACCATTGATCAAGGCATCTTTCCCACCTTCGCCATAAGCAGGGTGGGGGTCAACGTTCAGTGAGATCGTTCCGGTAATTCCATTGTGATAGTTAATTTGGGCAGTATGTTGCCTCCCCTGGCTGCCGTCCAATTTATGAACAAAACCGTTTAGAACGGTACGACTATCAATGTATACAGGCTCCGTATACACAGAAAGGGCTTCTTCTTTGTTTTTCGAATAGTAAATTATCTGATTGGGAACAGGACTATTTAAGGCATAAAAAATACTGTCATTTCTTTTGACAACCTCCCCTGAAACATCATACAAATGATTGGCATAGTTAATATCCAATACGTCCATTCTGGGCAAAAAGCTTTCAACCCGGGAAAGAAAGTTCGGGTAGTCACTTTCCAAATCTTCGGAAGGTCCCTTCCAAACCACTTCACTCATGGCCAACATTCGAGGGAATGCCATATATTCTACCTGGTCTGTAGTGGGCATATATTCCGTCCAGACATTCCCTTGCGCCCCCAGGACATATTGGGATTCTGCTGCCGATAATTCCTCAGGAATAGGATTAAAACTATATACTTTTTCTAAGGGAAGGAAACCTCCAATGGCCAGGGGTTCATCTTCGTATTCGGCTTGATAATAATCAAAATACGCATGCGAAGTAGGAGTCAGTATCACATCATGGCCTTCTTGGGCTGCTTCGATCGCACCTTGGGTGCCTCGCCAGGACATTACAGTGGCATTGGGAGCCAAGCCACCCTCCAGGATCTCATCCCAACCAATGATCTTTTTGCCTTTGCTATTCACAAAACTCTCGATCTCTTTGATGAAATAGCTTTGTAGCTCATGCTCGTCCTTTAAGCCCAGGTCCGAGATTAGTTTCTGACAATGATCACAGGCCTTCCAATGGGCCTTGGGAGCTTCGTCTCCCCCAATGTGTATATATTCTCCCGGAAAGAGTTCCATTACCTCGGTGAGAACATTTTTTAGGAAGGTAAATGTTTCCTCTTTGGGACAGTAAATATTCTCAAAAACCCCCCATTTGGTGGCGACAGGGACTTGCTCGCCCGTGCATCCCAATTCCGGATAGGCACTAATGGCGGCTTGTGCATGTCCTGGCATTTCGATCTCGGGAATAATGGTGACATTGTGTTCTTGCGCAAAAGCTACGATCTCCTTAATGTCTTCCTGGGAATAAAATCCTCCGTACCGTTTTCCATCGAATTGTTGTGGAGTATCGTTGTAATGCCCTATCAGGGTTTCTTCTCGATAAGCAGCATGCTTGGTTAAATTGGGATATTGCAATATCTCAATTCTCCAACCTTGATCCTCGGTGAGATGCCAGTGAAAATAGTTCATCTTTAGCACAGACAGATGGGCGATATATTCTTTGATGAATTCCTTTGGAAAGAAATGCCTACCCACGTCCAGGTGCATGCCACGATAGTGAAATTCCGGAAAATCTACGACCTGTAAAGAAGGAATCGTTATGTTGAAGTCGTCTTCCAACCTCTCCTCTTTTTGCGGGATAGGTAGGAGTTGAATTAGGCTTTGGACCGCCCAGAAAGAACCATCAACATCGGCTGATCTAATGAGTATCTTTTCATTCATAATATTGAGCCCATAATGTTCGGCCGGGCCTTGTATTGAGGGGTCCAATTCAAAAATGATGTCCGCTTCACTCTTACTTGTTTCCTGCAGGTTCAATTGAAAGTGATCCTTCAAATAGTTTTGAAGCATAGAAACGGCAATTTCATTTCCAGGAGGACTATAAATTTGGGTATTCACATCCAGATAAAAATACCCTTCGTATAGACTCATTTCTTGCGGTTGTGGAATAATGGTAGGTCTTGGGATATTCATCACCGGAGCTTCCGAACAGGAACTCAAGAAACTAAAAAGAACGAGTATCAGATTGATTCGAAGGAATGATCGCATAGGTTCTACAGAATTAACTCCTCTAAAATAGTGAAATGTTCCCTAGGGAGATGCCTTCTCGATTATGAGCTTTTGCTTTATTTCATTCCCCGCCTGATCCACAGCAGTGAGGAGATATTCTCCGGGTAAGGGCTGGAGAGCCAATTCGTGAAAATCTTGGGTTACACCTATAAAGGACTCATCCAAATACCAATAGACCTTGGTTTCGGGAGAGCGGTGCGCTAATTGAAACACCACTTCATTAATAGCATTGTCGAAGTTCCTAGCCAGGAGTATGGTTTCGTTTTTTTTGGGAAATATAAACTCCATCAAATGTTCTCCTTCTCTTAAACAGTCTGCTTTAAAGGGAGGTAGCGGTTTGTATTCAGGGTGTAGAGTTGCGTAATAGTATTCCTGGACCGGAGGTAAGGTGAACCAGTTTTTCTGATGCATGTCTTCCAGGGGATAGCAAGAGGAATTCACCCGTAAACTTTCTGAAGCTGTTAAAAAAACTTTTTGGTGATACCTACAGGGTTGAGTTCTTATACCATTCTTTGGGATGAATTCTGAAATCACCTCATCGCAAAATACCCCAGCCAAATACCCGCTTGCTCCACATAGGCTCGCTTCTTCCAATTCATCATAGGGCACCGCGAACCAATTTGTTTTGGGGAGCTCGCTCAACACGTCAAATAATACAGGTGCTGCTGCCTGTATGCCAGTGAGTCCAGGTCGGCCTTCTCCATCTGCATTGCCTACCCAAACCCCAATAGCATATTGGGAAGTAACCCCCACCGCCCAGGCGTCCTTGAAACCGAAGCTGGTTCCTGTCTTCCAGGCAATGGGTTGTGAATTGGAGAAGAACTGCCAGTTCTCCTCGCCAAGGGGCCGGTTCACTCCCTGTAGCGCCTCAAAGGTTTTATAAATAGCTCCGGCATCCAATACCGAAGGGTGATTTTGAACTTTTCCAAGGGAAATAGCATTATTTAGTACAAAGCGAGGTTCCACAAATTCATATTCGCGATACTCACTGGATGAACTGTTGAAATAGTTGAGGGTCGACGCCATTCCGGCGTAAGCGCCAGTGATTTCCCAAAGGGAACTTTCCGCTCCCCCTAGGATAAGAGACAATCCATAATGATTTGCAGGTTCGTCAATTTGATGAAAGTTCATTTCCCGAAGTCTATTATGAAACCGTTGTAAACCGTATTGACGAAGCATTCTTACTGCAGGCACATTTAGCGAACGGGACAGCGCTTCACTAGCTGAAACAGCTCCATTAAACTGATGATTAAAATTTTGCGGATCGTAACCATTGATCACGGTAGGAACATCCGCGACCAACATATTGGGCAGGAGTTCACCGCCATCTAACATGGAAGCGTATAAGAAAGGTTTTAAGATACTTCCGGTGCTACGAGGCCTGTCAATAATATCTACATAGTTATCATGGTCTTCGGAAGTAGGAGCATTTCCCACATAGGCCAGCACTTCTTTTGTATTTACATCCATGACGAGGACGGCCAGGTTGTTGATCTCATTTTGTCGAAGCATGTAATGGTGTTCTTTTACCAGGGTATTCACTTTTTTCTGAAGGTGATAATCCAGCGTAGTGGTTACCCGCTGTCCGGACCTTTTCCGTCGGATCCTTTCCGAAAGATGTGCAGCTACTTGAGGAAGTGGATGCGGTTTTCCTGGCAAGGCTTCCTCTAAAGCCAATTGATAGGTCAAAGGATCAATGACGCCCTTATCCAAAAGTTTTTGCAGTAACCGATCTCGTTTTTGTTTTAGTACAGTTTCGTTCTTTCCAGGAAAAATTAAGGAGGGGGCATTTGGGAGTACAGCCAGAGCGGCAGATTGCCCCCAACTTAACTCGCTTGCCGGAATACCAAAGTACCTCCAGGAAGCTGTTTCTAAACCTACTACATTTCCGCCAAAAGGTGCGTTGGAAGCATATAGATTCAAAATCTCCTCTTTCGAATAGCCTGCTTCCAGCCTTGTAGCCATAAAGACTTCTACCAGTTTTTCACCATAGGAACGTTTTTTGTTCTTTCGCGCTAAACGAATTACCTGTTGGGTGAGCGTACTTCCCCCTCTCCGTGTATCGGTAGTCAGGTTTTGCCAAATGGCTTTCCCCATGGAGACCGGATTAAATCCCGGATGTTGGTAAAAGTATTCATCTTCAAAATGCAATATGGATTGCTCAAATCGATGGGGAACGGAATCCATTTTCGGGAATCGCCATTGTCCGTCATCCGCAATCCTTGCACCCAGCATGATTCCCTCTCTGCTGTTTACAACCGTAGAAGTAGGGTCTTTGAATAGGGGCTTGGGCAGACAAAAAACCCATAATACAAAGAGGGCAAACAACAGACTCCATTTGAATCTGTGTTTGCGGATCTTTGCCTGGATATGTTGCCTATTGTTTAACATTATTGTTCAACTGTTACCCAAATACCTTTGTTTCTTGCATAGTAATTATTATCGTACATAGCTTCTACCTGAGTACCTGGTAGATAATAAGTTCCTAGATAGGAAGCATTCAACTTTACGGTATATACCTTGGTCTTTTTAGCCGGAAGGTCGAAGTAGAAATTAACCCTGTCATCGCGGATATCGGTATATCGAGCTCCCCCTTCGGCACCTCCCCCTAATTCTGTGAAGCTGGTATTCACAATTTCCCAACCACTCGGAAAGATCTTGGTTAGGGCCATATTATCTACATAATCGTTAGAGGTATTGGTAATGGCAACTTTGGCGATGATCTCTGTTCCCTGTCGTAATTTAGTGATGTCGAGTGTTTTGCCTTCCCCATCGAGATACTCGGCTCGAATGGCAAGATTCTTTCGCTCGGCCAATTCATCGCCCAAGGGTAATTTTCCACGTTGGGCGAGGGTAACAAAGACCACATTGCCTTTTTTGTTCTCGAGGATAACCGAATTTGACCCCATGTTGAGGCTAATGTCGCGTTGCGCTACGGCCCTGTCTGTTTTTAAGGTCATAGTTTTACCTCCATCAGTATAGGTGAGTTCCATGGCTTTACCGCCATTCTTTTTAACCATTTTCCCCATGGCCAGAAGTCCATAGGCGGTTTCCTGAGTACTATACCATCGCTGGGAGGAAAGTTCTTTGGCCAGAGAAATGGCCATGTCCCTCTGTCCTTCATGATCCAAAGCTACCATGGTTTCCAAAGCCATTGCTTTGTTTCTAAAAGGGGAGCCATAGGTGTAGTAGTCATGTTGTCTGGGTCTGAAATTGATATTCGCGGTACTGGCGATATCTTCAGCTACTTTCTGCTTTCCAGCTAAGGCATAGGCAGCTGCTAACCTCCATTTTGCGTCGTTGCTAAGATCTTTGGATTCCCTCAAACGATTCATTGCTGCCAGTTCCGGCTGCCCGGCCAAAGCCAAGGTATACAATCGATAGGCCTGAATAAAACTGGAGTTATAACGGGTGTTGCTATTTCTCCATTGACGCGCCGCTCCTTTTTGATAACGCAGCCAGTTGCTAAGATAGGTGATAGGAAGTACATATCCTTTCTGTTTAGCTTCCAGCATAAAGTGTCCGGCATAACTGGTTCCCCAGTCATCTGCATTTCGTTCTCCAGGCCAGTAGCTCAATCCGCCATCCGCCGTCTGGAAGTTTCCTAGTCGGGTGATAGCAGCTTCCACATTCTTACGGATTTCTTCCTTTTTAGTAAATGTGATATCGAAGACATCATCCAGATACAATTGTGGAAAGGCTCCTGAAGTAGTTTGTTCTACACAACCATGCGGATATCGAATAAGGTATTCCATCCTTCGGCTAAAGTCCATAGGAGGTAAGGTCGAGAATTCCAGGGTAGCACCATTGCTTCCGGGGACGCCAAAGGTGTCAAAGTCCAAGGTTTGAGAGCCATTCTCGTCCAGTGTATATGGAGTGGTTTTCTGTGAGATCGGATTTGGATTCTCCACATCGATTTCTACTTTGTAGCTTGCAGATTCCCCGTTACCGGATGCGATCACCTCAATGGTCTGAAATTCGATAGCTGGTAACACATCAAATTCAAAATTTACGATTTGCTCTCCTGGTTCCGAAAAGGAGACTGTTTTGCTGGTACCGTTAACCGGCTTCAGGGCATCTCCTGCTTTTACCGTAATCTTTGCGTTCTTCACTTTGTTCTCCATGGCAAAAACGGTCACCGGAAGGGTCACTTTTTCGCCTGGAGACAGCTTTCTCGGTAAGGAGGCAAGTACCATAAGCGGCTTTCTAACCGGTGTGGTCTTGTCGCTTTTTCCATAAGCATTCTTATCATTGTCCCCTGCTATGATCATGGTTCTTACGGATCCAATATAATTGGGCATGGTAATCTTATGGGAGGCTTCTTTGCCTGCTTTAAGTTCGAACGGCCCTATATATCTAACTACAGGTTTGAACCGGTCCGCCTTTCGATTTTTAGCACCCGCTGCATCATCACCTCCCCCAATAGCATAGATATTATTGACACTTCCGGAGTAGGCACCAATTACGTAATCGAAAATATCGAAGGTTTTTACCCCCAGTGCTTCCCTAGTATAGAATGCATCATGGATGTTGGGAGTTGGGAATCGGGTAAGATCCAACAAGCCTTCGTCGACAACAGCGACGGTATAGGTCATGGGTTTATTATTCTCTTCAGAAACTGAGATGGTGAAGGTCTCCTCAGGGCGTAATACGTCTGGCATATCCAATTTAGGCTTTAGAATCGTTGATGGATCTTCAACCAAAATCGGGACCACACCATACAACCGAATGGGGAGATCGTTCTTTGTCTGGGCATGGGGTTGTAATAGTGAAATGTTTACAAATATATTAGGGGCCATCTCCTTGCTAATTGGGATACTTACTTGAGTTTCCCCTTGTTGGGTCTTCACCCATTGAGTGGATAGCACTTCGGTTCCGTTTTCAACGCTCACCAGAGCGTGACCGTCGGCACCTGAAGGGAAGTTGATCGTTGCATTGTCTCCAACCGTATAGGTATCCTTGTCTGCCGAGAAGATGAGCATCTTGGAGCTTTCCGGATCTCCGTCGTTAGGCCGCTTCCACCAATTTCGATAGAAATAGGTGATACGTCCGGTTACATGCCCGGACTCGAGGTCTTTTACTCTTATTAGATATCGCCCCCCCTGATCTTCTGGAATGTTCACATTGAAATTACTTTTACCGTTGTTTCCGGTTTGGATTGTGAATTGCTTCATGGGTTTGTGGATAGCGGCATTTTCATAACGAGAAAGATTATCGCTGCCTCGATTCCACCACCAGCGCCATTCTATTTTAATAATAGTTACTTCTAATTCTCTGTTTCCAGAGGCCTTGCCCTGGGCATCTACTGAGGCTACATCGAAGGTCGTATTTTCATCGGTATAATAAGAGCCATAGCGATGTGGTTTGGGAGATCTAAGTCCTACAAAATGAGAATAAGGAGCTAAATTTTTGGAGAAGACGTCCAGTGAAAAATCGCCACCTCCTTCGTAGACCTTGGTGAGGAATGTAGCCCGCAACATTCCCGGAGCATGGCTACTGAGATCTATTTTCCTGGAAAAATTGGAGATACCTTCTTGAGATAATTGAGTGTCTAATAAGGGGATCTCAACTTCGCTAAAACTTCGCACGGGGTCGTTAAAATTGTACCCCACAAAATCCTTAAATGCGGTCGAGGTAGACCTCAGCGTTGCATCCATTTCTATCCGCAGATTTCTAGCAGGTGCCCCGTGCAACCATAGCCCTTGCGCAATACCTTCAATAGGCCTACTGGCATCCAGGATCTCATCCTTAAAATCGAGTTTGATCTTAAGGCGATTCGGTTTGATTGTAGCTACTTTTAAATTCTTACTGAAGGTTGCCCCGCCCACTTTAATGGTAGCATTCCAGTTCCCTGTAGGAGCGGTAGATTGAGTCGTTATTGGGAAGTAATAAAAACCATTAACCCCTTGGTTCAAAACGGTACGTTGTACCAGTTTCCCTCGGGCATCGGTCACCTCCAATTTTACAGGATGATTCTTGGGGAGCGGATTGCTATTGTCGTTAAAAGCAAAAGCAAGGTGAATACTATCCCCTGGGCGATGGACACCGCGCTCGGTGTAGATAAAACCTTTCAACCCCTTTTGTAATCGCTTTCCGGAAACATCGAATTTGCTGAGGGATAGAGCAGTTCCATCTTCGAGACGGGCATAGGCATAATTATTTCCTTTTTGGGCCACGGCAAAAGCGACGCTCTTTTCACTATCGAAAATAGCAAGCCCGTCATTGTCTGTATCTACCGTTCCAATTAATTGTTGCTGGTAGTTGTATAGTTTGACTTTAGTGTTGGGTTGGGGTTGAGTGGTCAGTAAATTGGTGGCAGCAAAATGATAAGATTTGTTATTTCCCTTTTTAACGATCAATCCCAAGTCACTCCCCAGGATATTCGTGGAAACAACTCTATCTTCATGGTAGTAGGCAGCGTGACAAGGGTTGTCCCGTTGTCGCCAGTTATAGATGTACCGTCTATAATTATATATCTCATTGTCCCAATATTGTTCTTCCAGTTCATCCTCGTCGATGCCGGAGACATCGGCATAATCTTCTTCATAGTATTCGTCTTCGTAATAATAGTCATCTTCATCGTCTTCTTGCGAAGCCGTTTCAGAAGAGGTTACACTGCAATCATAAGTGGTATATTCTTGTTTAAAACTTATTTCCACCCGATAGAGCGATCCGGGATTCGCATTGAAATATTCAGAAAGATTAATTCCGTAGGCTTTCCAAAGTCCGTCATCCCCAATGCTCTTATCCTGAAGTTCGACTGTCTTTTTTGCGATCCGTCTTCCTACTCGTTTTACATCATATACATTTCGGTTGTTGAGGTTAGAGGTTTGAAGGAATTGAAGCATATTACTCTCATAGATCTGAATAATACGCACATCGACCTTAGCCAGGTTCACAGCTTTGAAATAAATAGGAGTGGCATCGGCATTGGGTAAAATGACACCTTTTGAAATAAGTTCTACGGCGGGTTTTAATTGTTCGAAAGACACTAATTCAGAGAATTCCTGCTTCAGGCCAAAGTTGCTGGTGTTCTTAATTCCGTTGAAAAGAGTCACCCTCACATTACCAATAATCCGGTTGTCCGGATAGATGTGTAAGACATTTCCGTCCACTTCAAATCGAAGGTTTTCAGCCTGCTCTACGGTGACCAAACCAGAAAAATTCTGATTTTCCTTCAGGGGGTCGGAGAAGTTGATCGACAAACTGGACTGTGGAGCGAAAGTACTTTTAAGATCTACTACCTTAAAATTGTTCTGCCCGGGAATATCGAAGGTGTTAGTGCCTTTAAAGTCTGAACCGATGGGTTTTCCGTTCCAGGTTACTTCAATTTTCGAATCATCTACGGCTCTTTGAATGCTGTCTATGGTAAAATTGAAGAAGGTGCCTTCACCATTTTCGAGTTCCCATGTAAGAGAGAGTTTCTTTCCGTTTTGAGTCACCTCGGCAAGTTGTTTTGCTTTTTCAAGCGACACTACATCGGAAGTTTCGATAACACCTGTTAAGTATTGCCACTCCTTGGAATAGGACTGTAGACTTCCCAGGTCTAATTTGAAATTGGGCGCAATGGTCTTGAAGCTGAAAGTGTAGGATTTGAACTCCTTTGGTACATCGTCATATAGTTTATGCAGGGGAATAGTAACCGAATATTCTGTGTCGGGGTCCAGGTGAGCAGCGGGTTCAAATAATAATTTTGTTCCATGGACCAATGTCAGGGTTCCGTCTACTTTTGGGGAGATTTTTATATATTCTGGAGGAAGGTCTTTCGTAAGTTCATAGCCTTCTACGGGTTTCGTGAGTTCCACAGTAATGTTGGTTGCGACGCTCTTATTTCCGTAGGTATTATAACTGATATACTCCTTGAATTTAAAGAGATTGTTTGTTTCGGAAGGTTGAGTTTTGTCGCCGCAGGATGACAGAATGAGTACTACGGCCAGGGCAAAAAGGCGTGTGAGCTGCTTCATAATTGATGGTTTAGGTGGCCCGTTCTTCAGAAAAATTACACTGAAAACCGAGAGGATTAAAAATACAATAAAAGGTGATTGCCAGGTGGCAAAAAGTGTCCAAAAAACTCAAAAAGAGGTTTTTGAGATCAGGATTGATCGTACTTATAGGAGAGAAGTTGCTAGGCTAACGCCCGGATGGCAGCCATTGTTATATCCAATTTTAACATTTGGGAGATATTTAACATTCCAAAGAATACGATGGCAGCCGGAGATGCCAAGTGGAAGAGACCGGTTCGCGGGAGAGATTACCTTGCTTTATGGAATTCATATTCCCGTTCAACCTTACAGATACGAGTCTTATACCATTGGTACCATCTTTCCTTTCCTTGGTGTTGTGCTTCCAAATGATCCAGGTTCGATTTCCATGCAGCGATGGCCTCTAAACTTTGCCAATAGCTTATGGTGATAGCTAGGTCCTCACGCGCATGTTCAAAACCTAAATATCCAGGTTGTTGTTTGGCCAGTGTTTCCATTTTTTCGG
>JBCBDM010000091.1:0-14924 GCA_038529705.1 Bacteroidota bacterium | reverse complement strand
TTGAAAAAGTGAGAGATTCCTTTACGGCCATGGGTGCTCATGCCCACTAATTGCGCATTGTTCTCCCGGGCAAATCCCAGGATACCCTTTTCTACCGATGTATCGTTGTAAATGTTAAGGGTATAGTTTTCCACCCCCATCCCTTTTACAAAATTCTGCATCATGGCATGAGCCTCCGAAGAGGTCTTAAATCCGCTGGGAGTATTTACGTAAAGCAAGTGTATTTTAGCGCCCACATCTTTCGCAAACTTCTGTGCATGATCGAAAGGTCTTCGGCATTCATCGCTAAAATCGGTAGCGAATACAAAATCGTTTACTTCAAAGCTGGAATGCTCATTCTTTATGACCAACACGGGAATGTCTGAAGTGCGTACTACTTTTTCTGTATTACTTCCAATAAACATCTCTTTAAACCCACTTAATCCGTGCGACCCCATAACGATTAAGTCGATGTTCTTTTGTTTTACAGTTTCTTTGATATCGTCATAGATCTCACCATGCCCTATGGCTTCGTGAATCTCCAGATCTTGAAGGTAAGGCCGTTGGAGTATTTTTTCGAACTCCTTTTCTGCCAAACGGATAAAATATAGGGACTCTGGTAAGGATCCCACCTGTCCAACGTCGTTGAGGTGCGATGGTAAATTAAGAGAGTGTTCCAGGTAAAGGGCGCTGTTGTTTTTTCGTGCCATTTGGGCCGCCACCTTTAGGGCATTTTCGGCCTGAATGGAAAAGTCGGTTGGGACGAGAATACGATTCATAAGCTTTTATTTTGGTGGGTTTTAGCATTAGTAAGATACGAATATTTAGACACAAGGAAGGATTTTTAAAATACCGAAAAATATAGTATATTTGCACCGAATTTAATGAGCAACAAGGTGAGGGGACGGGAAGTCCCCTCTTTTTATAGCCAAAATTGATGCGAGAGAAAGTAGCCGCCTTATTACAAAATGCGCTGGATGAGAACCCATCCCTGTTTTTAATAGATCTTACGATTACCGAAAACAATCAGATTAGGGTGATCATTGATGGAGATGAAGGAGTGAAAGTGGAAGATTGTATTGCCGTGAGTCGTGCTATCGAACACAATTTAGATCGAGAAGAGGAAGATTTTTCCCTGGAAGTACTTTCTGCTGGGGTTTCGGAGCCCTTGACCCTAACGCGTCAATACAAGAAAAACCTGGGAAGAAAACTGAAGGTAAAAACCGGAGAAGACACTCTGGAAGGCGAATTGACTCTGGTAGACGATGATGGGATTACCTTACAGTGGAAAGCCAGAGAACCAAAACCTGTAGGAAAAGGGAAGGTGACGGTTCAAAAAGAGGCTGTGGTGCCATTTAAGGATATTGTTCAAGCAAAAGTTATGATAACATTTTAATATAGCATATGGAAAATTTAGCGTTGATCGAATCATTTTCGGAATTTAAAGATGATAAGCTGATAGACAGAGTAACACTTATGGCGATACTGGAAGACGTTTTTAGAAACGCTTTGAAGAAGAAATACGGAAGCGACGATAACTTCGATATCATTATCAACCCGGATAAAGGAGATTTGGAGATCTGGAGAAACCGTATTGTTGTAGCCGATGGTGAAGTGGAAGATGAGAATGAAGAGATATCTCTTACCGAAGCCCGCAAGATAGAGGATGACTTTGAGGTGGGTGAAGACGTATCCGAAGAAGTAAAGCTAATCGACCTGGGACGGCGCTCCATCTTGGCGTTACGCCAGAATTTAATATCCAAGATTCACGAACACGACAATACGAACATCTATAAGCAATTCAAGGAACTGGAAGGAGAGATATACACAGCAGAGGTACATCATATTCGCCATAGAGCGGTCATCCTTTTAGACGATGAAGGGAATGAGATCATTCTTCCTAAGGACAAACAAATTCCATCCGATTTCTTCCGTAAGGGAGATAACGTTAGAGGAGTTATTGAGTCTGTGGAGTTGAAGGGTAATAAACCGGCTATCATTATGTCTCGGGCTAACCCATTGTTCCTGGAGAAATTGTTCGAACAGGAAATTCCTGAAGTATTCGACGGTTTGATCAATGTGAAGAAAGTAGTTCGAATCCCAGGTGAGAAAGCCAAAGTAGCAGTAGACTCTTACGACGATAGAATCGATCCGGTTGGAGCTTGTGTAGGGATGAAGGGTTCCCGTATTCACGGGATCGTTCGCGAACTGGGCAACGAGAATATCGATGTGATTAATTATACGAATAACCTGAACTTGTTCATTACCCGTGCCTTGAGTCCTGCCAGAGTGACCTCTATAAAGATCGATGAGGAGACGAAACGTGCCGAGGTAATTTTAAAGCCGGAAGAAGTTTCTAAGGCTATTGGTCGTGGTGGACATAACATTAGATTGGCCGGTCAGTTAACCGGGTATGAGATAGACGTGTTGAGAGAAGGTGCCGAGGAAGATGTGGAATTGACCGAATTTAAAGATGAGATCGAAGAATGGATCATCGAAGAATTCAAAAAGATTGGTTTGGATACCGCCAAGAGCGTCCTGGAACAGGATATGAAATTCTTGGTGAAGAGTACGGACCTTGAAGAAGAAACCATTCAGGAAGTGGTAAATATATTGAAAGAAGAATTTGAAGAGTAGTCGAAACTTTAACTACATTTACGATTCAATAATAAAATAGAATAACAGTATAGCATTATATGGCTGAAGTAAAAACAATGAGACTTAGTAAAGTACTAAGGGAATTCAATATCTCACTAGATCGTGCCGTAGAGCATTTAGCTGCCAACGGATATGAAGTGGAGGCTCGTCCTACCACCAAGATCAGTGATGCTGAATACCAGGTACTTTTCGATGAGTTCCAAACCGACAAAAGTAAAAAGGTAGCTTCCAAGGAAGTGGGCGAGGAAAAACGTAAGGAGAAGGAAGAATTGCGTTTGGCCCGGGAGAAAGAGCAGGAAGAGAAGCAGCCAGAGTCTCGTGTGATCAAAGCCGAAGCTAAACTGGACGGTCCTAAACAGGTGGGTAAGATCGACCTGGATGGAAAAAAAGCAGCCAAGAAAGAGGAAGTGGTTGAGGAGGTAAAAGAAGAAGCCTCTACTCCCGTCGAAGAGGTGTCCGTTACTGAAGAAAAACCAAAGGCGAAAACAAGTCAACCTAAAACGGCAGCCAAGAAAAAAGAGGAGACTCCGGATGCTAAGGTGGCTGAGAAGAAGGAAGAGGAAGTTCCTGTGGCCAAGAAGGAAGAGAAAACTGCTGAGACTGAGACCCCAGCAGATAATGGTACCATGAAGACCCAATATAAAAAATTGGATGGGCCTAATTTTACAGGGAAGAAGATCGACCTTTCCCAATTTAAGAAGCCCGAGAAGAAAAAGGAAGCCAAGAAGGAGGATGATAAGGGTGAGAAAAAAGGTCGCAGAAGAAGAATAAGCAAAGAACCTTCCAAAGGAGGGAACAACTTCAGAGACAATCGCGGAAGAGGCAAAGGACGCACGCATGTGCCCAAAGAAGAGCCTAGCGAAGAAGAAGTGCAGAAACAAGTAAGGGAAACCCTTGAAAAACTTCAAGGGAAGTCCTCAAAAGGTAAAGGAGCCAAGTATCGTAGAGAGAAACGAGATATTCACCGTCAAAAGACGGAGGATGAGATGGCGCAGCAAGATGCTGAAAGCAAGATTCTTAAAGTAACGGAATTCGTTACTGTAAGCGAGGTGGCTACCATGATGAACGTGCCGGTAACTCAGGTGATTTCCGCCTGTATGTCCCTGGGGATGATGGTGACCATGAACCAGCGTTTGGATGCGGAAACTTTGACGATCGTGGCTGAAGAATTCGGGTTCTCAGTGGAGTTTGTCACTGCCGATATCGAAGAGGCTATTCAGGAGGAAGAAGATGATCCGAAAGACCTTGTTGGACGTGCACCGATTGTAACCGTGATGGGTCACGTAGACCACGGTAAGACATCTCTCTTGGATTACATTCGGGAAGAGAATGTGATTGCGGGAGAATCTGGAGGTATTACACAGCATATTGGAGCCTACGGGGTTCAGTTGGAGAGTGGGCAAAAGATTGCCTTCTTGGATACTCCAGGTCACGAAGCGTTTACTGCCATGCGTGCCCGTGGAGCTCAGGTAACAGACCTTGCCATTATCGTAGTGGCCGCGGATGATGATATCATGCCGCAAACCAAAGAAGCTATTTCTCACGCTCAGGCGGCGGGAGTCCCCATTGTATTTGCTATTAATAAAATAGATAAACCTACGGCCAATCCGGATAAGATCAAGGAAGGACTGGCGGCCATGAATCTTTTGGTAGAAGATTGGGGAGGTAAGATACAATCACATGATATTTCGGCAAAGACCGGACAGGGAGTAAATGAACTTCTTGAAAAGGTGTTGTTGGAAGCCGAATTATTAGAATTGAAAGCGAATCCAAGCAAAGCTGCCAACGGTACGGTGGTAGAAGCCTTCCTGGACAAAGGACGCGGATATGTTTCTACCATTCTGGTACAGGGCGGTACCTTGAGAATTGGAGATTATGTGTTGGCCGGTCAGCACAGTGGTAAGGTGAAGGCCATGCACGATGAGCGTGGTAAGAAGATTAAGGAAGCGGGCCCATCCACACCGGTTTCTATTCTTGGTCTGGACGGAGCGCCGCAGGCCGGGGATAAATTTAATGTATTCGAAGATGAGCGTGAGGCCAAGGACATTGCAACCAAGCGTACGCAGTTGCAACGTGAGCAGTCTGTGAGAACGCAACGTCACATTACACTGGATGAGATTGGACGTCGTATCGCACTGGGAGAATTTAAAGAACTGAACATTATTCTAAAAGGTGATGTGGATGGATCGGTAGAAGCGTTGACGGATTCTTTCCTAAAACTTTCTACGGAAGAGATTCAGGTAAATATCATTCATAAAGGAGTAGGTGCCATTACCGAAAGTGATGTGCTCTTGGCTTCTGCCTCCGATGCGATTATTATTGGATTTAACGTGCGTCCTATGGGGAATGCACGTCAGATTGCGGATAAGGAAGAGATCGATATTAGAATGTACTCCATTATCTATGATGCCATCAATGATTTAAAAGATGCCATGGAGGGAATGTTGTCTCCGGAGATGAAAGAAGAGATCACGGGTACGGCCGAGATCAGAGAAACCTTCAAGATCTCCAAGATCGGAACCATTGCCGGATGTATGGTGACCAGTGGTAAGATCTTCCGAAATTCCGGAATTCGTCTTATCCGTGAAGGAGTGGTGGTATATACTGGAGAACTGGCGTCTCTAAAACGATTTAAGGATGACGTAAAGGAAGTAGCCAAAGGGTACGACTGCGGTATGCAAGTGAAAAATTACAACGATATTAAAGAAGGTGATATTCTGGAAGCCTTCCAAGAAGTTGCAGTGAAGAAGAAATTATAATCTTATCGTATGCATAAAAAAAGCAGTCATTTAGACTGCTTTTTTTATGGAATAACCTCAGGTTTTGTAAAATTATTAAAGCCTTCATTTGTAGCGACTAAGAAGTTTATTATCTTAGTGTTTTTCCAACCATCTATGAAACAAAGCACTTCTGGGGAGAAAGGCCTGTTGAAAGATAAGCAGTTATTCATTGGCCTAGCTTCCATATCCAATTATTCTAACATAGACATCAATATTACCAAATTTGAAGAAAGTATTATTAAGGATACGTTCCGAGAGTTTAAACTAAGTCTTAAGGATTCTTTGGCCAATTTCAATCCATCGGAATCCGAACTTTATGAGCCCCATAACTTCTATGCTTTTGGATTCTTTAATCTAATTACGCTCAGCTTTATTGATGACTTTCATTTTGGGAATTTTTCATACCGTCCCTACAATCAGTATATACGAAAATCTGGAGCAGCAGAGAACTCGAACTTTCAGTTTCAAGTTACGAACTGTTACAATTTGAGTACCGAACCAAATATGGATTATACTGGGTTTTTAGCGCATGTTTCGCAGCGTAGATTTGTTTGTGTTTGTAAATTAAAAATCAATTCTTCTTTACTCATTGGTAATGGAAGAAATACAATTTCCATCATTAAAGAGATTATCCGGAATCAATGTAAACCTTTAGATTTTCACATTATTTCGGAATCATTTTCCTGGCATGAATTTACGCTGGTTTTGATGAATGATTCGTTAAGTGATATTATCACGTGTATCAATAATTTGAGGGCAGAGTATGTTACAGATCATAGTTTGGTCGAAAAAGGATTTGAGGCTTCCCTTGCAAATGAGCGCTTGAAGGATGGCGCGGAAGGTAGAATTCTGAATCTTTTTACCGATTCAGAATCCATTTATGCTCTCAATAGAGATTTTTTCACAAAGGAAAGAGGTTATTTAGACCATTATATAAATGTAATAAGCGAGTCTGATAAAGTGGTAAATGTGTCCACCAAGATTCAAATAAAGACAGGACACGCGGCTAAATTGAATTCCTTAGTGCATACGTCTGAGTTCAATGAGCTTTTTCATCTCCCCATGAAAATAGTCAATGGTCGAAGTGATTATACCATACGATATAAAGATATTCCAATAGTCAATTTTATTGAAGCTTGGCGGAGACTCATTGTGGAGGAAGAGAACGAAATGGGGAAGGAGATTTTCGATAATGTCCGAAAGCTACATTCCAACGTTTCCCTCCTCTATAAAGACGCTTCAAACGGGGATGAATTAAACACCAACACCACGCTCCATAAAGACCTGTTTAAAGATCTAAAATTTGAAAGCCCTCAAATACTTACCATAGAAAGCAATCTTGCCTATTTGAAAGTATCTAAAGAACTGGCCAATTCTGTGCTGACCTTATTCACCAACTTTAATGACATTATTTGTGACATCAACCTCTATGTTTACTACATAGATATGAAATGCCTGCTCGAAAGTTTGGAATATAACATTAACCACTTGGCCATGGCCGGTATAGAAGAGTTTGAGGATACCCCAGTCGAATATTACAGGGTTCAGCATATATCAGAAATGTTACTCTCCTATATCAATATTTTTGAGAATGCCTATGGCAATAGGTTTCTGGATAGCAAGAAGAATGGATATAATCTGGATATTAAGGGGGAGTTTAACGGTGGCGTCCATCAAATTATTCACGCCTACGATTCTGCCTATAAGATCATCTCGGGTACCATGAGAAAACTTTTAAAGGTAAACAATGACTACAATAGAAGGTTTCTTCCCATTGCATCTTATGGCGGCAATACACAAGGGATTAAATCTGCTTTTATGGATTTGCATCTTAATTATTTCCAGTTATTTCAGCCCGAATTCTTTTTATTTGGAGCGATCAAGGAGTCCAGTAATTATGTGGTTGATTTCTTTCGGTCCGGAGATCTGCAACCAACGGATGAGGATTCTTTATATCGCTATCCACTCTATGAATTTTATCCCAGAATTGAAAAGTACCAAAAGAATTTGTCTATCTGTATTAGCAACGAACCGAATATTGTCACCAAGCAATTGCTATATACTTATTTTCCTCCGGATAAATTAGCGAGTAAGATCGATTACATATTGAAGTATTTCATGTTTTTCAAACTGGTTTGGAAAGACGATATGGAAACACTCACATTTTGGTTGTGGAATACGTTTACCCAAGATTCGAACACCTATAATTTAAATGGTAGTTTGCGTATAGATCGATTTCGGGAGCATTTTATTGCGTTCTATTTGGTAGCACAGTATCTTTTGGATGTTGGAGAGAAAGACTTTCATTCGGAATTGAAACACATTATCCAAAAGGTGATCCGTGCTCAAGATATCCTATTCTATCTGTTCGATGCGGAAATTCATGTATATGAAGATTGTAAGAAAATTTATAACATCCTCTTCAAAGGGGATGATTCGGTATTGTTCTTCGATGAGTATTTTGGGTATTTGGAAAGTGACTTGGACAAGTTCCTAATGAGTCATGATAATGTCTATTTTAGCAAAATTCTGGACAGAGTTCAACTGGAGTTACGTGAGATTAAGGAGGATTTATTAGGGTTTAATTCTGAAGACACTTCCGGAATGATTATGACGTATATGAGAGACTCTAAAACTGGTAAGGGAATTATAGATAAAGATCTGGTGGAGTTTAAAAGTTACACTCCGGGGGTCTTTGATCCGCATGGAGGAATATTTATAAGGGACGTACAACTTAGAAAGTCTCTCATGGAAAGACGACTCAAAATAATCGATTTCCTGAGAGATATTGGTTACAAATACAAAAAAGAGTTATACGATAAGTAATGGAGCGCAGCATAAAGACAAAAGGTGAGAACAATGTTCTCACCTTTTCTTTTATGATGTAATTCCTGTTCAAGTTAGGATTCGTCAAACATGCCAATATAGGTGGTCAAACTCTTAACCGTAGGAATTCTATGTGTTACATTGGCCTGTTGCCTTTTGTTGGCAGCCAATTCAGATTTTCTTTGGGTGTCAATAATATTTTGATGCTTTTTGATCAAAGTATTGATGAGGGGTCTGTTAGCCTTGCTATTGAACCAATTTTTAAAGGCCACAAAATCCTCATAAGTAGCAGCAGGAACAACTCTTCGAAAATGCCCATAATTCACACTGTTCCAAAAAGGAACCTCCTGTATGTATTTTTCAAATAATTCTTCCATAATAGAAAATTTTAAGCAAAATTATAAAAAAAAGTTGAATTGGTAGATTCATAACTATCTGATTAGCTTTTTTTTATAAATTTTGACCTATGTTTAATACTCATTAACTCACTATTGACCTTTTCTTTAAATAAAGGGTCCTTTATAAGATCTGCTCGGTTAAATTGTTGATTGTTGATTAGACTATCTATATGTTCATCCGTTACATCAAATTTTCCCAATAATTTGTGAAAAGACGATGATTCCGGGAGGTCATGGAAAACCCCTTTGTTGTACTTCAAATCATAGAACAGATCTTTGGAGGTATAGTTGGATCTAAAGTTATCAATAAATGTATTGTCGTTAAAAACCCTAAAAACTTTCTCATGATCATCTTTATAACGTGCATCGTCGCCGTATGGTATTTGATGAATGATATAGTAGTTCCTTAGGGGGTCAATTTCGATAACACTCACGACCCTGTCCAAGTAATACGACTCGAATGCTAAAAGGCCCGTTGTAGTTGAAAAAGGAAAGTCGAAGAGTTTTCCATGTGTATGTCCGTTCAATACAAGACTGTTTCTTTTCACTTTTTCGTAAAAGCTAAGATTCTTACCCTCTTTGAGTGTATAAATATCGTGCCAGTTGAGGAGTCTTGGATAATGATGGAACAAGCTCAAGGAGAATGATAAGTTGCCTGTATTTGCGTATTCGTTAAAGGCTCGGAACACATCATCGTTAATTCTGTTTCCCGCAGAGATATGACCTTCGTCCTTTTTTTTAATATTCTCATTAATAACTTGAACGGCATTCTCTTTTTCTTCTTCTTCGATTTCATCGTCATTCATAAGAACTCCGTTAACGATTTTCATATTTTTACAATAGTTGTGCCAGTTATTTCTGCTCAGCCAGGAGGTATTGAACCAGCTTATAAAGAAGTTAATATCGTCACCCAGGTTCACAATATCATAGCCCAATAAAGGAGATTGCTTGTTGGTGGCCATAATGTTGTTGGCAAAGTCCTCGTATTTTTCAAAATTCAGACTCAGTTTGTCAATATGGTTGTCAACCACTTTGTAATTTGGGTAACCCTCAGATCCAAAAATGGTGTTTTTAGCATTGTGATTTTTAGACAAGAAATCGTCCGATAGTTTGAAGTCAATATCATGATTGCCCGGTGCTGTATATACTTTTGTTTGTTCGTTTCTTAGATCGGATAAAAGTTCCTTAAGAATATTAGCCGCCAGATTATGATTTTTTTGTCCTTCCTTTTCCGTAGAGCCGTTTTTATCCATCATATCGCCCGTTATGGTAATGAAGTCGAAATGATTTCGGCCGCGGAAAGCAAGAAATCGCTCCAGACTCTCTTTCAAGCGAGTCATAAGTTTCTCAAAAGGCTGTCCAGCACTATTTTGGTATTTGTGGATGTTGTTGGAGCTTAAGTGCCAATCGGAAAGATGTAACAGATATATGGGATTAGACATAAAAATCCTTTTATATTCTAAAGATAACAAAAAAGGCCCGCATTTAATAGTATATACAGACCTTTTATCTATGAACTTCAGGCTTTTTATTCCTTCGGAAAATCAGGATGATTCTTTACTTCCTCGATTTGCCTAATATGGCGCTCAGTATGTCCGGACATAAATATAAGTACCTGATATCCGTCTATGGTGCCAAACGGTAACTGGGTATAGTGATTCCTTAGGTCTTCGGTGGTGGTTTTTACAAATTGAATAGTATGGGCTCTCTTTTCCTTAAAGGCTTCATAGGTTTCTCGATGTGTGCCATATTGGCCAGTGGGCTCAAAGGGTTTGGAGGTTTTCACCTTGTTGGATCGGTCTATAATAAGAGCCATAAGGTTCTTGTCCGTCATTACAACTTCGTCTCTCTTTGATGGATCTGCGGGAGTTTGCAGGGCACCTTGCAGCATTCCGAAGATATTCTCCTCCG
Organism: Bacteroidota bacterium; assembly: GCA_038529705.1. Taxonomy (GTDB): domain Bacteria; phylum Bacteroidota; class Bacteroidia; order Flavobacteriales; family Flavobacteriaceae; genus Aureisphaera. The sequence continues at coordinate 4,372 of JBCBDM010000091.1, read as the reverse complement.
AAATGACCATATGTTCAACACATTCTGCGATCGACCAGGTATTGGGACCGGATTTAAAATTAAGCTGGCCTTCTGAGAGTCCCAGGAGAGCACTGTTGAGGTGGTTTTTGGTAGCGTTCAGCTCTTTTACGGCAGCCGTTCTTTCTTCTTTCGTAATGCCTTGGGTCGTACTAAAGAGCAAGGCAGTGGATAAGCAAATGATTAAAGTTTTCATGTGGTATTATTTACGGTTACTATAGCTATGACGTAACCAATTTGAATTTTGGGACACTGGAGCCAAAAAAAATGACACTTTTTGAAAAGTGTCATCTTCAATACCAACGATAAAACGCCTTATTTCTTTATGGGCAGTGCAAAGGCGGTAGGAAAATTTCGCCGAATTTCCAGAAGTGCTCTGTCTGCTTTGAGCCGAGAGTCGAAGCTACCTACCCATACCTTATAATTAGGGGTTTCGTATTCTATAGAAGCTGGCCAGCTGGTGTATTTATTTCGATATTCCGAGCGCACAGATTCCGCTTTAACTCGATTGCCATAATACAGCTGAATGGTAAAACCCTCATGGATATCTCCATCCTTCTCCAACTTCTTTTTGAGCTTTAAAAGTTGGGAGATCTTAGGGTCTTGATTCACGACCAAAGTTCCGGTTTGAGCCGAAGCCCATTCGAAAGAAAATAGGGCGATCATGCAGATAAGGAAGAGTGCTAAGGGCCTTTTTAATATCATCTTTTTTTAATTGTAGTGCAAATGTAAACCATAATAACTTTTAAAGGGTCGATTTTATTATTTAGAATTGATATAAATTAGTTATTAACACTTTATTTGGATTTCGAAAATCGACTTTATCTCGTACTTTTGCACAGTTATTTGCGGTACGTAATTTATGTTCGAAAACACAAACTTTTATAACCAATTGCGTGCCAAACTCATGGACAATAATATAACCGATCGTATGGAACAGGTACCTTACCGAAATCTACCCTCTAAATTGTCATTTGTATTGTTAGCCTTCTTGCTAACTTTTTCAATTTCTCATAGCACATTTGCCTCCACAACTTTCTTGCCAACCCAGGCCGTAGATACTGCCAACGGGGAAGCGATATTTAAAGCTAATTGCGCCTCTTGTCACAACCTTTACAAGAAAAGAACCGGGCCAGCTCTCTACGGAGTAGGAGATAAATACGACCGCGATTGGTTGTATAAATGGATTCGAAATAGTGCAGAGTTAATTGCTTCCGGAGATGCCCAGGCGGTTGCCATCTATGAGGAATACAATAAATCTCCCATGACGGCCTTTCCGGGATTGGAGGATGCGGCTATAGATGATATTATAGCGTATACTTACACAGAGAAAAAAGTTGTCGTGCCGCCTCCGGGTCAGGAAATAGTTGACCGTGGAGAAGGTGACGGTGTTTCAAATAATATTATACTCGGAATCCTTGCGCTGGTGTTCTTAATGCTGATTATTGCATTATTTGCGGTAAACAAAACGCTCAGGACCTTTGCCAAAGATCAGGGGATTGAAGTTGTGGAACGGGAAAAAAGAACGCCTATCTGGAAGGCTTTCGTTGAAAACCAATTCCTGGTATTGGTGACAGCCATCTTCTTATTACTGTCTGCCGGATACTTTGCCTATGGGTGGATGTCTCAGGTAGGAGTAGATCAAGGGTACGCGCCGGTGCAGCCTATCCATTATTCACACAGAATTCACGCCGGAGAGAATCAGATCGATTGTAATTATTGTCACAGTTCTGCCAGAAAGAGTAAGCACTCCGGAATTCCTTCTTTGAATGTGTGTATGAATTGTCATAAGAACATTGCCGAAGTAGCTCCGGAAACGCAGGCCGAAGGTCAGAACGAATACGGAGTGGACTACAACGCAGAGATACAAAAATTGTATGCCGCCGTAGGATGGGATGAAGGTAATCAGGCATATACTGGAGATACTCAGCCGGTGAAATGGATTCGTATTCATAACCTGCCAGATTTTGCGTACTTCAATCATTCTCAGCACGTAACAGCGGGTAATATTGAATGTCAGAAGTGTCATGGTCCCGTAGAGGAAATGGAGATTCTGGAACAATATTCGTCATTGACCATGGGATGGTGTATCAACTGTCACCGAGAGACAAACGTAGACGTAGCAGGAAATGACTACTATGAAAAAATCCATGCAGAATTGGCTAAAAAATATGGTAAGGATAAGTTGACCATTGCCGAATTAGGTGGATTGGAATGTGGAAAATGTCACTACTAAAATAAAATTTTAGTATTTCCGAGAAATCGGAAATCTCCTTGTGGGGATAAAAATGAATAATAAGATTGAATTTAAATTTTAGAAGTACGATATACGAAGGACGAACAGATTAGATCTTAAAAAGAAAAAAATCGTACATCGTACATCAAAAATCGTAAATATATAATATGGCATCAAACAAGAAATACTGGAAAAGTGTTGAAGAGCTTAACGAAAAGAGCTCTATTGTTGAGACGCTGCAACAAAATGAATTTGTTGAGCCCATTCCAACCGATGAGTTTTTGGGCGACAAAGAAACGTTGGAGGCTTCCTCAACCACACGTCGCGATTTCTTAAAATATGTTGGGTTCACCACAGCGGCTGCGTCATTGGCAGCTTGTGAAGGGCCTGTGATCAAATCCATTCCTTACGTAGTGGCTCCGGACGAGATTGTTCCGGGGGTAGCGAACTATTATGCAACTTCTATTGCCGATGGTTTCGACTTTGCCAATGTATTGGTGAAGACCCGTGAAGGAAGACCTATCAAGATCGAACGCAACGATCTGGCCAAGCATGGAGGAAGTGTGAACGCTCGTGTACACGCTTCGGTATTGTCTATGTACGATACAAATCGTCTGCAAGGTCCGCAAATAGGAGGTGCCGATGTGAGCTGGGATGATTTTGATAATGGAGTGGCACGTAAAATGAACGACATGATTGGAAAGGACGTGGTGCTGTTAACACAGACCTTTGCAAGTCCTTCTACTTCAGCGTTGATTAATGCCTTTATCGCGAAATATCCGAATGTACGTCATGTAGTTTATGACACGGTGTCTTCTTCGGAAGCTGTACAGGCTTTTCAGAATAAATTTGGAACCAGAGCCTTAGCCGATTACGATTTCTCAAAAGCGGAAGTGATCGTATCCGTAGGTGCCGACTTTATCGGTGACTGGCAAGGAGGTGGTTACGAAGCTGGATATGCCAAAGGACGCATTCCCAAGAATGGAAAAATGTCCAAGCATTATCAGTTTGAAGCTAATATGACCTTATCCGGAGCGAATGCGGATAAGAGAGTTCCTACCAAACCTTCGGATTATAAGAAAGTAGTGGCTGCATTAACTGGAGCGGGAAGCACTTCGGGTCTGCCGGAACATGTCGCAGATGCTATCAATAAAGCGAAAGCACACTTAAAGAAGGCTGGTAACAAAGGAGTAGTGATTACAGGAGCGCAGGATGTAGAGGCGCAGACCATGATACTGAATTGCAATGAAGGCAGTGAAGTAATGGATGTTGCGCATCCCAGAATGACTTCCATGGGGAATGCTACCGAGGTGAAAAATGTAATGGAAGGCGTTATTGGCGGAAGTGTGAAAGGATTGATCACGGTGGGTGTGAATCCGGTATATTCATTCCCAAGTGAAGCCTTTGCCGAAGCCTATAAGAACTTAGAAATGTCTCTTGCTTTTGCGATGAAGCCAGACGAAACTGCGTCTATGGCTCAAATGGCAGCGGCAACTCCTCACTACCTGGAGTCCTGGGGAGATGTTCAGTTGAAGAAAGGAACTTTTAGTTTGATACAACCTACCATCCGTCCCTTGTTCAATACCAGACAATTTCAGGATTGCCTATTGAAATGGACCGGATCGGAGGATTCCTATTACAATTATATTAAAGACACCTGGTCAGCTACAGTATTGGCCGATGGAGGTAGCTGGAATCAGGCCCTTCATGATGGTGTTGTTGAAAGTGCCTATGAAATGGTGGATGACGCTACTACAGCGGAAGGAACGTTGGAGACATCAACTTCCAGCGGAGCTGTATCATCAACATTTCAGGGAGCTGGAAAATACGAACTGAGTTTATACACCAAGACGGGTCTTGGAGATGGACAGCAGGCCAACAACCCATGGTTGCAGGAATTGCCAGATCCCCTTACCCGAACTTCTTGGGATAACTACCTCACTATTTCTGCTGCCGATGCGAAAGCAGAAGGTTTGGAGAATGTCAACGTGGCAAATGGTGCATTGAACGGTAGCCTGGTGAATGTGAAGATGGGAGATGTTACGATTCCCAATGTACCCGTATTGATTCAGCCAGGTCAGGCCCAGGGAACAGTTGGTTTGGCTTTGGGTTATGGAA